>NZ_JACJEE010000009.1:0-158581 GCF_014163915.1 Pseudoalteromonas sp. SR41-8 | reverse complement strand
AGTATTATCAACAGCCGTTAGGCGGAGTCAGTATTGCTGATTTTAAAACAGATATGAGCGAAGGCTTCAGCCAATTAGCAGGACAAGGTCGCTCGGTTAATGCCGGTATCAGCTACGCATTTTAAGTAAATTACCTAAATGTAGCCATGATGTTTAGCATGGCTAAATTACAGCTGATCACAAAAATCTATAAACTGCGTTAACAACGGATTTTTGTATTTGTCTTTATGCATCACCAACCAAAACTGCCTTTGCATGGGGTGGTTTAAGTTAAGCTGCGTAACGCGGCCATCTTGTAAAGCGTACTGTGCCGCGAGTGACGATAAACACCCCAGCCCTAACCCTTCAGCAACGCTGTTGATCAGTGCCTCTGTCGTGTTGAGTTCAAAACTTTGGCTCCAATTATCGATATGCGTAGCGAGGTTTTGTAAAAAGAATGAGCGTGAACCAGAGCCAGCTTCCCTTAATACCCATTCGCTGTTTGTTAAATCATTAAAACTAAGCTGTAATTTTGCAGCTAAAGGGTGGGATAGCGGTGCAATAATACACATAGAGTCTTGGCTAAACACGGTTGAGACTAAGTCGCTTTGCTGGGCTTGGCCTTCTATTAGTGCAATGTCGAGCTCAAAATCGCGCAGTTTTTGGCAAATAAGCTCAGAATTTGAAATAAAAACTTGCTGTGAATAATGCTGCTGTTGTTGGCGAAATCCACTGAGTATAAAGGGCAACACATGATTACCAATGGTATCGCTGGCACCTATTCTTAAGGTGCCGCTGGCTTTTGCTTGGGGCGAAAAAAGCGTATTAATATCATTTGCTCTGTGCAGTAATTCATCGGCCAAGGGCAGTAATTTTTGCCCTTCTTGATTTAAAATTAAGCGATGATTTACTCGGTCAAACAGTGGGTGACCTAACTGCTTTTCAAGCTCGCTAAGCGCCATACTGACTGCCGCTTTAGATAGATAAAGCCGCTCTGAGGCTGCGGTAAGTGTTGCATGCTGAGTAATACCTACAAACACTTTAAGTTGTTTAAGAGAAATATTCATGAGTTTTATGTTTAGTTTTTATGAACATGTGTTCTATATAATTAGATTTAACTAAACAAAATGCAAGGTTAAACTTCTGTATAAGATAAACAGTGAGTGTGGAGTATAAACATGTTTAATTATATAAAAGCCAAAGTAATAACCGCACCTACCCCAATGGGTGGATTAGCATTAGGCATAGCCAGCCTTGGTTGGGCTTGGGAAAACATGTTTAATGCAAATGGCGCAGCGCAATACACTGGGGCGGCAATTGCGAGCGTATTATTATTAATACTTGGCTTAAAATTTTTACTGCACCCGCAATTACTAAAAGCCGATTTAGCGCACCCTGTTGTAGGTAGCGTTGTGCCTACTTTTGCTATGGCAACGTTGGTGGTATCTAATTCGTTAGGGCACGTTAATCCATTAGCAGGGGATGTGCTTTGGGTAGGCGCATTTTTATTGCACTTAGGATTTTTATTGAGCTTTGTTATTCATCGTGTTCGTGAATTTAAAATTGAACACATGGTGCCAAGTTGGTTTGTACCACCTGTGGGTATTATTGTTGCCGATGTAGCGTTCTCGGGTAACCCAGCACTGTTGTTTTTAGCACAAGCAGCACTTTATTTTGGCATGTTAATGTACGCAGTTATGTTGCCGTTAATGATTTACCGGATAATATTTGCTGAGCAAATTCCTGATGCTGCACAGCCCACATTAGCTATATTAGCGGCGCCGGCAAGCTTATCGTTGGCGGGGTATTTCACTGTAGTGACCCAGCCGTCGCCAGTGATAATTGGGGGGTTATTTGGTATTGCCATACTAATGACATTAATTATTTATACGGCATTTTTTAAATTACTACGCCGCAGGTTTTGCCCTGGGTTTGCTGCATTTACCTTTCCCATGGTCATTGGTGCTACGGCGTTATTTAAACTCGCGGATTGGATGCTAACTATGAATGTTGATGTACAGTTTATAAACCAAATACATCATTTAGCGGTAGTTGAATTGCTAGTAGCAAGCGCTGTGGTTGGCTATGTAGCGATCCGTTATACGCATTATTTTAGTTCCTTGGCTTTAAACGGCTTGAGGGTGTGAAATTGTAATAGTTTGAATACAGAACGAAGAGGCAATAATGAGATTTTGCCTCTGCGGTTAATTATTATTTTAGCGGCAAGTAAATATCAGTTATTAAATCACACTCATCTACTTCATGAATGAGATTTAAGTAATGAAAGAAGCACGGAAAATCTCTAACTTCTTCAGCACTGTTTGGTAACCATTGACGATATAGATAATAAACAGTGTCGCTGATAGTGTCATGACTGCCAAAGTGCCTGACTAAAGCGCAGCGACCTGCCGGGATCTCACCATTTTTTACGCCGTATTGATTATCGCTAATTGGTTGCTTGACGCTGCCGGCGAAGTCAAAGCGAAAATCGTTGTCGTCAGTCACCGCAGGATCGCTATAAGGGATGCCATAAGTATCACTGGTTTTTACCGGTGATAAGCCTGACTCTTTTCGCCATTTAATAAACTGTGCGGCTGTTTCCATAAGCTTAGTGGCCGAACCGTTGTGGGTAAGCAACGCAACAGCTTGCGGTGCAAAGTGAACAATTTCTACTTTCATATTACTAACCTTTAATTCAGGTATTTTAAAGTCAAACTGCGCATGCCAATGTGGCCAGTTTGGTGTGCTTCTGAACTGAGTTGGGGATTGAGCAAAAACACGTTTGAAAGCACGACTAAAAGCTTCAGGACTTTCAAAACTTGCCTCTAATGCAATATCAATAATGCGTTTGTGATGCTCAAAAGCAAGCCGATAAGAGGCGCGCTTTAAGCGAGCAAATTGCGTGTACTTAGTAACGCTTACCCCCATTATTGAGATAAATAAACGATGAAAATGAAATTTAGAACAACAGGCAACGGCACTTAAACTATCTAATGTAAGTGGCTCATCAATATGGTGGTTTATATAATCACAGACATGATGGATGCGCTGTAGGTGCGTGTTTTTCATAGTTACTCGTTATACTTTTATTCAGAAGTGGCGTCAGTGTGACAAAGTAAGAGAATGCCTGCCTGATTGAAATTGCTCAAGTTGCTTTTTAAATAAAAAAGAGCCCAAAGGGCTCTTAACTGGGGGAATTAATAAGGATTGATAGGGGAGTAGAAGTTATTGTTATTACCATTAATGCTCACGTCTAGTTGCATACCATTATGAGCGTGGCTAACCACATTGTAATTATCACCAGGTAGTAGCTTTACTCTATTAATATTTTGATAGTTTACTGGGCTCCCACATTGCAATGTCACTCTTTGCGTATTAGCCGTTTCTTTAAAGATGTAAACTTCATTGCTGCCGTCAACAACACCTGTACCAGAGGCATCGATGAACAGTGAGGTTGCCTCACTGGCTGCAATAGAAAAATACTGATTGCTGTGATGGCCTAAAGACACTATGGCACGCCCCATTCTGTCTCGTTCTTGGAAGTGTGTATCGGTTAAGCTGTTGTTTAATACAGGCACATCAATAAATCGACTGCTGAAGTTAAGTGTTTCGTGGCAAAAGTCAGTGACTACTTCATCTGATACTGCGCCAGCAACGCCATCTGGGTCGTACACGCTGTTTGCCATTAATGCCATGCCTGCAGACGTTCCGCCAACGACACCGCCCTTATCAAAAACGTGTTGCACAGCGGTTTGTACTTTTGTACCTTGCCATTGATTAAGATAATCAGATTGGTCACCGCCTGCAATCCATACAAATTCGGCACTGCGGATAGCCCAGTCAACATAGTCATCATTCGCTTTGTTGCGAGTATCAATGATCAGTGTTTCTACTGAGTCGGCATTCATTAAGTTCAGTAAATAATCGTTATAAGCGTCAGTACCAGAGGTTCTAAGCACAACAACATCGGCACCGCTGCCAACATGGTTAGCAACGCGATTACTAAATGCTTGATCAACATCGCTGCCACCGCCCATAAGTAATACAGCACCTTGATCAGCTGTTAATGTGTTGCATGAATCAGCACTGCCACCTTGTAAATATGCTTGTAATGAACCTGGCTTTGCAGGGCGAGAGCTATAGCCACAATCACCGCTGCCACTTCCGCCACCGGTGTTACTACCTTCACCAAAATTGACCGTTAAATCGTACCAACCTGTACCGGAGTAACGCGTTACTTTTACATAATAAGTACCCGTTGATTGTGCACTATAACTGCCTGTTTCTGGTACATTGCTAGTTGCCCCTTCGGCAACAGCAGATCCTGTTTCTTGGTATAATGCCCAGTCAAAATCATCGTTAGTGTTGTGCTCAAGGCTGACCTCAATAGGCCCGACTTGAGTTACTTCAAAGCTAAACCAATCAGTATCATTGCGGCTCAACGAGCCTGCAACGGTGGTATTACTACAAAGTTGGGTATTTGCATTGCTTTCAGTGTCGTTTGATTCAACTTCACTTGTTAAGCAAGCATTGCTTGCAAACGAAAAAAACATGCACGCGGCTAGTGATCCATTAAGAATTGAGAGTTTTCTTTTCATTATTGTTACCTGAATTTTAATTACATAGAAGCCTTCCTACTGCGAGGCATTATTGCTTTTAAATTATTCAGGTTTTTTTATTCGTCGAACCATTCACTTAAATGATAGTTGACAGAACATTCTTGAGGAGCACTAGGAGCGATAATAAATAGTTTGTTCATTTATGCCTCCTAAGTGATTATTGGTGTGTTTCAGCATTGTTGCTGAATATTCAATATTACAGTTAGATGTGCAATTTGCAACTATTTATTAACTTTTATTTCACTTCGTCTCAAGCTTTTGTTTTTATTGATTTATCAACACGCTTCATCGTTTAAAGTGTCTATTTGCTGTTCTTGAGCGAGTAGTGCCAATCTTTCACGTTCAGCTTTAGACACATAAGCAGGCTTATTACTTTTATGTAATTTAGCGTTAGCGCGCTTATCTCTTTGATTAAATTTAGTAACGATCTTTTTTCTGCGGTTCATGGTTTATCTTCACGCGCTTAAAATTGGTGGCATAGTATACAGCCTTATTGCAGCCATTAGCTATTTAAATATTTTGCTCTGAATCTTGCTGTGATAGGTACAGTGCTGGCTTAATAAAGGTTAACAACGTTACAATTGCAGAGTCGTTTGGTTTATCCAATTCTCGGTCTTTTAAAAATAGGAATTTGTTTTGAAACAGTTTATTTTAGCCAGTTTGGCACTTTTGGCCGCCAATGCACATGCTAACCTTGATACGCGCAGCGATGCTGCGGCGCAATATGCGGTCAATATATATCAAAGTGCACAAATTCATACCTTAGCTAATTTAGTATCATTCCCGACGGTTAATAAAGACGGCATCAATACTCCTGATAATCCCGACTTTATTGGCTTTAAAGCTTTGTTAAAAATGAAAGCTGCTGAACTTGGTTTTGATTACCAAGATTTAGGTTACACAGTCTTAATTGGTATGGGTCAACAAACAGATAAAGTAACCATAGTAACCCATGGCGATGTGCAACCTGCCAACGCAAGTAAGTGGAAAAAAAGCCCGTTTGAAATAGATAGTACCTCAGAGCCAGGTAAATTAATTGCGCGTGGAACAGAAGATGATAAAGGTGCTATCGCAACCGCTTTATATGCAATGAAAGCTATAAAAGATCAACAGATCACACTTAATAATCGTATTGAGTTGATGATTTACTTAGCTGAAGAATCTGATTGGGGTCCGCTTGAAGAGTTTATGAAAAGCTATCAGCAGCCTAAATATGCGGTTACTATTGATGCGTCATACCCGGTGGTTGTCGCGGAGAAAGGTTGGAGCTTAATTGCACCAACGTTTAATGCTACCTCAGCACAAACAGGAGTGTATGTAAGTGAACTTACTGGCGGCGCTTTTAAAAGCCAAATACCAGAAGATGCGAGTGTGGTGTTACATAACGCCGATACTGCGTTAGTCAGCAAACTTAAACATGCAACGAGTGCGCTTAACGCTGTGGAATTTAACTTTAGCGAGCAAGCTGATAGTGTTGTTATCAGCGTAAAAGGGTTGTCTGCTCATTCATCAGAGCCAGAATCTGGGGTTAACGCCATTGCTTACTTAGCAGAAGTTTTTAAAGGTGTTGAGCTTGAGAATAACAGTGATGGCCAAGTAATTGCGTTTATTAATCAGCTAATTGGTCTTGATATACATGGCAAACAGTTTGGTGATATTGCTTATAAACATGACTTTATGGGACCTATGACAGTAGCACCAACGCTTATTGAACGTAATGGTAATGAACTCACACTCGCTGTGAATTTACGTCGCCCAATGGGTAAAGATGAAGCGGTATTGCGTACGCAAATTGATACCGCACTGAGTAATTGGCAAGTGAGAAATAACGTAAAGTTATCTGGTGTTGATGTGGTGATTGGCACGCCAATGTTGCTCGACAGCGCACCTCATGCACAAGCATTGTTAGATATTTTTAAACATTTTACCGGTGATCAAGAGGCTGGGTTTGTATCTATTGGTGGTGGCACCAATGCCAAGTTATTTGATAATGCGGTATCGTTTGGGCCATCAATGCCAGGCAAGCGCTACACCGGTCACTCGGAGCATGAGTTTATTACAGTTGAACAACTTAAGCTCAATCTTAAAATGTATACAGCAATGATGATAAAGCTGGGTAATATGTAACTTAGGTTGTCATACACACAAAGTAAAACGCCGCTAAATTGCGGCGTTTTTTTACTTCTAAGTCGTTAATTAAGCTAAGTTAACGTTTCAAAGTAGTCGTTCATTTACAATTTTTTATATTAACAACGTTGATTTTCCATAAAACACTTAACATTTACGCGACTAAATGATAAAAAGTTTTATCGCCTACTGCGTTTAAAATAAATGGATAGTTGTAATGATGGAATTTTTAAACTTAGCGCTTACTTTCCCCACCGTTATTTTTTCAGCCCTGTTGTTAGTTGTGATGTTGTTTTGGCTAATAACCCTTATTGGCTTTGCTGATATTGACATGTTTGAATCAGATCTAGAAATTGAAGCCGATGCGTCGCAATGCTCAGGATTGAGTTCATGGTTTAGCATGGGCTTTGGTGGCATCCCAATTACTGTATCTATTAGTCTCGTAGTGATGAGCAGCTGGTTGATCAGCATCTATGCCCATAAGTTTTTTGCCTATCTGTTAGGCGATGGTATGTGGTTTTATATTTTTGGCGTGCTAATGCTGGGCGTTTGTTTACTGATTGCTATGCCAATTGCGGCCATTATATCTCGGCCATTACAGCGCTTTTTTAGCAGCGCACAAACCTCGCAAAGTTCAGATTTACTGGGTTTAGAATGTGTTGTTGTCACTGGCAAAGTAACCAATACATTTGGCCAAGCACGGGTTAAATTTCAAGGTACTGAGCAGTTACTTGAAGTTAGAGCTGAAAATGACGAGCAATTTACATCAGGTGACACTGCGGTGTTGCTTGAATACCTCAAAGAGCAACACTGTTACATTATTACCGCCAAACCTTGGTAATACCCTAGTTTATTTAGGGGCAAGTAACACATAATAAATCGATAATCACGTTAGGACATAACATGGAATTTTTAGATAATCTCATACCTATATTGACATTTGTAGGTATAGCAATCGCTGTTATTTTTGCTATTTTGCTAATTATCGGCAAGTTTTATCGCAAGGTAGAGCAAGGCCAAGCACTGATCATTAATAAAATGAAGAACGAGCCCGATGTCACCACTACGGGCGGAATTGTTTACCCTGTGATCCATAAAATGGAAGTGATGGACATTTCAACCAAGCGCATGGTGCTTGAGCGTAAAGATAAAGGCGGTTTGATTTGTAAAGATAATATTCGCGCCGATATCGCCATTACTTTTTATATTCGTGTTAACGAAAACAAAGAAGATATTTTACGCGTTGCTAAGCAAGTCGGTTGCGCCCGTGCATCAGAGCACGCCACATTGCAAGAATTGTTTGAAGCGAAATTCTCAGAAGCACTTAAAACTGTTGGTAAGCGAATGGATTTTGTTGAGTTATTTACTCACCGAAATGAATTTCGCGATAATATTAAAGAAGTGATT
Source organism: Pseudoalteromonas sp. SR41-8 (assembly GCF_014163915.1). Classification (NCBI taxonomy): domain Bacteria; kingdom Pseudomonadati; phylum Pseudomonadota; class Gammaproteobacteria; order Alteromonadales; family Pseudoalteromonadaceae; genus Pseudoalteromonas; species Pseudoalteromonas sp. SR41-8. The sequence continues at coordinate 150,449 of NZ_JACJEE010000009.1, read as the reverse complement.
GGCCAAGATTTATCGGGTTATTCACTTGAAGATGTTGCTATTGATTACCTTGAACAAACGTCAATTGATAAGCTCGATCCGCAAAATATTCTCGATGCCGAAGGTATTCGCCGCATCACTGAAATGACCGCAGTACAAAATGTATCTACCAATCAATTGAAGTGTGATGAACGCGCTAAAATTGAGATCCAAAATCAAGAAGCCACCGAAAAGTCACTGGAAATTGAGCGCCAAAAGCAAGATGCCATGTCACGTCAAGTGCGCGAAATTGAAACCGTGAAAGCCCGCGAATATGCCGAAGCTGAAAAAGTACGCCAAGAAGAGCGCTTAAAATCAGAGCAAGCCCGCATTCAAACAGAAGAAGCGATAGGCATTAGCGAGCAAAATAAGCAACGTGAGCTTGATATTGCCGAACAAAACCGATTACGCGTTTTGGGTATTGAAGAAGAGAAAGTTGCTCGTTCACGTGAAATTGAAGTGATCGAACGTGAAAGAGAAACCGAAATCCTGCGCATCAATAAAGAAAAAGCACTGGAAGTAGAACGTAAAGAAATTGCCGATGTAGTGCGTGATCGCGTGATTGTTGAAAAATCAGTGGCTGAAGAAGAAGAGCGCATTAAAGATGTGAAAGTACTCGCAGGTGCAGAGCGCGAGAAGAGTGCGATGATCATTCGTGCCAAAGCCGAAGCCGAACAGTCATTAGTAAAAGATATCGAAGCTGCAAAAGCGCAAGAGCAAGCCGCAGAATATAAAGCTCGTGAGCTTGAAACAATGGCCAACGCAGAGCTTAGAATTGCTAATCAACAAGCTGAGTCGAAAAAGATTTTGGCGCATGCGCAACAAGTTGAAACAGCTGCTAAAGGGCTTGCTGAAGCGGATGTTATTAAAGCGAAGGCCGAAGCAAATGCAATTCAAGGTGAAACTGATGCTAAAGTAATGCGTCAAAAACTTGAAGCTGAAGCACAAGGTAACCGTGAAATTGGTTTATCTCAGGCGCAAGTACAAACAGCCATGGCTGATGCGAATGAGAAACAAGGTGAAGTGGAAGCGATTAACCTTGAGCGTAAGATGCGCGCCGAAGCAAAAGGCCTTGAAGAGAAGCTACAAGCCTTGAACGCAATGGATCAAGATGCTCGCGATTACGAAAGCTTTACGCTGCAGCTTAACCAACAAAAAGAGCTCGTATTGGCAAAAATTTCAGCCAGCAAAGATATTGCCGAGCATCAAGCACACATTATGGCGAAAGCCTTAGGTAATGCTGATATTAATATTATGGGCGGCGATGGTCAGTTCTTTAATCAATTTATGAGTGCAATTAGTTTAGGTAAATCAATTGATGGCTTAGTTGATGAAAGTAAAACCGTACAAACCGTATTTAAAGATCACTTAAATGGTGATCGTAATTTAATTGAAGACCTAAAAGGGGTGTTAGCTGGGGCGAATGGCTCAGCCGAAACACTTAAAAACTTCAACATGAGTAAGTTATTAAAGCAGTTAAGTAATACCTCTGCGGCTGAAAAAAGCCAATTACTAAGCATGTTAGGCGGTAACTTAGGTGGTGGGTTAGATGAGAAAATTAAACTAGATCCAAAAGACTAGCTTAATTTCTAAGTTCTCTCGTTGTAGCCGCAATAGTTTAACTATTGCGGCTAACTTCTATTAAATTTCAGGATAGGTTTCATGACGGACGCAACTCAACAAGCGCTAGAACAAGGCTCGTACGATTTAATTAAACGCCGCTTAAATAATTTTGGTGCTAGTTTAAAAACGCAAATAGATGATGTAAATACACAGCGTATTAACGAGTTTGGTAGCACTGATCTACAAGTAAAAGGGCGTGTTCGCGTTCGTACGGAGCAAAATTGTACCCCGCGCGATATCGTGATTATTGGCGATAAAGTTATCTTTGCTTACAACGTATTTTTGGGATTAAAAAAAGAAACCGCAATCAGTGATGTATTTAGTGTACAAAAGCTGGTGGAGCAAGACGACCATTACGAAATTGAGCCTTACCCAGAGACAACGCGTTTTTTAACCGATAGTCGTTTTATTCGTGATTTTGAAGAACTATATACCTACTACAAACAAACCAGCCTACAGCATTTATATCAACAAAATGGCAAGCTATTTGCTCTATTCCAAATCGGTGACAAGTTATCGGATGTGCGGGTTTTTCGCTGGGAAATTCACCCAGACAACACCATTAATTATATCGATAACCGCGGTGAGCGTGATATTCAACACGCACATGACTATGATTTTGAATGGCTCAAAACTGACCGAAGTAACCACATAGAAGGGCGCCACGCTCATATCAACATCGCCGACCAAGTGTTTGTTGAAACCATTGGCGGTTCACTGACCATTAAAATAGAAAACAGCACTGACACCGGTGAAGGGATTTATCAAGAAGCTGTTGATGATAAAAACCAATCCCTTGCTGACAGCGAAGTTGAGTACGCGCTGGTAGGCGACTTAGTGCTGCTAAAAATTCTCCCATACCGTGAAAAAACATGGCGTTACTTTATTTATAACACCCGCACTCAGCAGGTCATGCGCCAAGATGCAATCGGCAGTGCATGTGTTACTTTACCTGAAGATCACGGCATTATTTTCCCTGGCGGTTACTACTTACAATCAGGACAAGCACGCTCGTTTGAAGAGCAAATAGAAGATTTAGAATTTCACCGACATATAAAGTCACCAAACGGCGAAGATGTTTTATACGTGTTTTACGAGCCAAGTGAAGGCCGTTACGCGCTATTTGCCTATAATATTATTGATAAAAACCTGCAAAATCCAATTTATTGTCACGGTTATGCTATTTACAACGATGGTATAACGCTGACTTTTAAAGCCGATAAAGACCAAGCGGAGCGAGTACACCCGATTCAAATTTGGCAAAGCCCGTTTGTATCGGCTGAATTTGCAGCCAATGCGCCGCCACTTACTAGCTTTTTTGGTAAAATAGGTAACCCCGATTTAGTTCGCGGTATTTCTGATTTATACAGTGTCTGTAAAGCCATTAGCGAGCAAAGCCCGACTTTATTTCATTACGAAGATTTAATTGCCCTTAGCCGGAATATCTTTGACCGTTACCATTGGCTTAACGAAAGCGAATTTGCGGAAATCGCACAAAACCTACACAGCATCAATGAAACCGCTGAGCAAGTGCTTGATGAGTTTGAAAAAGTCACCGAGATTCAAAACAAAGCCAAGCAAGCCTTGGTGGATATTAATAAGCAATACACTGATGTAACCCGAGAAGTACGTCCTGATAGCTTTAAAGTCGCACCGCAATTTGTGCAAGGTATTGATGCATTAAAAATGCTCAAAGGGCAAGTAATAAGCCTTGAAGATATTAAATATATAGATATTGCTGCACTGAATAACTTACAAAGTGAAATTGATATACGGCTGGTGGAAGTAAGCCAAGCAACAGCTGCGTTTTTACAACAAGACAGCGCGCTGGCGCCGTACCACGAAAAACTTAAAGAGCTTGAAGAGCTAAGCAGTAAAAGCGAAAGCGTTAGCGAGCTGAAGACCTATATCGCACAGTTAGATGCGCAAAGTGTAGAGCTGGATTTACTTAACCACACTATGCTTGATTTAGACATCGACGACAGCCGTGTGCGCACGCAAATCCTCGAAGATATCAGTGCTGTTTATGCGTTGGTTAATCGTGCTAAAGCGAGCATTGAAATCCGTCAAAAGAGCCTTGGCAGTGTTGAAGCTAAAGCTGAATTTGCCGCACGCTTTAAGCTTTTTTCGCAAAGTATTACCAACGCACTAAATAATGCTAAAACCCCAGAGGCGTGTGACGAGCAACTTTCACGTTTGCTTATTCAGCTTGAAGAGCTGGAATCGCAATTTAGTGATTTTGACGAATACCTGACAGAGATCATTGCCAAACGTGATGACGTATACGAAAGCTTTGAAGCGCATAAACAAAGCTTAATTGATACCCGTCAGCGCCGCGCATTGAATTTAGCCAATGCCGCCGAGCGTATATTGCAAGGCGTTAACCGCCGTGCGCAAAGCTTTACTGAGCTTGATGCATTAAATACTTATTTTGCCGCCGATCCTATGATCAGCAAGCTTCGTGCATTGACTAGTGAGCTTAAAGAGTTAGGCGATGAAATTCGTGCCGATGATATCCAATCAAAGCTAAAAGCCAGTAAAGATCAGGGCATACGTTCGTTACGTGATAAACAAGATATTTTCACTGACGGCGGCAATACAGTCAGTATTGGTAAGCACGCTTTTAGTGTTAATAAGCAATTACTCGATTTAACCTTATTGCCGCGTGACGAGCAGCTGATGCTGCACTTAACGGGTACTGATTATTTTGAGCCAATAACAGATGAGAAAAGCTTACAAACGTTACAGCAAAGCCGTCATTTGTGGCAACAAACATTAGTTTCTGAAAGTGAGGTGGTTTATCGTGGTGAGTATTTAGCTGCACAAATATTACTCGCTTGTGAAAACAGTGAGCATTCGCTGACTTTTGCACAATTAGAGCAGGCACAACGAGATAAACAATTATTGCAGCTGGTGCAAAAATTTGCTGAACCGCGCTATCAAGAAGGCTATGAAAAAGGCATTCATGACCACGATGCATGGGCAATTATTGACACCTTACTGACGCAAAAAAATAGTCTGGATTTACTTATTTATCCGGCTAGTTGTCGTATTATTGCGCAGTTATTTAGTGCGCAATTGTCATCTGCACAACTGAACGAATATTTCCATCAAGCGAGCAATGCTATTTTGATGGATAAACACTTTGCTGCGACCAGTTTTATCAGCACGTTAACCGCGCAGTTAAGTGAACAGATCAATGTCTTTTTAACTCAAGTTAGCAAATTATCTGCACGTTTTGCTGATTTATCCAGTGACTTGGCCGCAGCTTATTTAGTGCAACAATTAGCGCAACAAAAAACGGCAGAGCAACAGCTATTTATCGTTTCTCAGCAAGCTAAAAATTTAGCTGAACAGTTTAGTAGTGACGCTAAAGCCAAAGGTTATAGCAACGAGCTTGCTCAGGCCTGTGAAAACGTAAAGCAAACTGATGAGCGAGCATTATTATTTTTAAGTTGGCTTAATGCGTACTGCATGCAAAATCCTAAAGTGTCGGCGATGGTGCAGGCGGAAGCGGCTAACTACTTGCATCTCAGTGCCACCACAACATTAAAATACACTGTGTTGGACGTCACCCCAAACACCCAAGTTGAGCGTTTAATGGGGCAGCATAAACGAGTGCAAGAGCAAACTTTACATGTTGATTATGCAGAGTTTTATGCCAGAACTCGTAAATACATCACAGAGCAAGTACCGGCTTTTGAGCAGTATCATGCACTGCGCAGTGATATTTTAGCGGCGCAAAAAGAACGTCTGCAACTTGAGGAATTTAAAGCCAGGCCACTTAGCTCGTTTGTACGTAATCAGCTAATCAATAAAGTGTACTTCCCAATTATTGGTGATAACTTAGCAAAACAAATTGGCTCAGCAGGTAAAAACAAACGCACTGATTTAATGGGCATGCTATTACTGATCTCGCCGCCAGGTTACGGTAAAACCACCTTAGTTGAATACGTTGCTAACCGTTTAGGGCTGACTTTTGTAAAAGTAAATTGCCCGTCGATAGGGCACGATCAGGTGTCACTCGATCCTGCTCAAGCCATTAATGCTACTGCTGAAAAAGAGATTGCAAAAATCAATCAGAGCTTTGAAATGGGCAATAACGTGATGCTGTATTTAGATGATATTCAGCATACTAATCCTGAGTTTTTACAAAAGTTTATTTCTTTGTGTGATGGCTCAAGACGTATTGACGGGGTGTGGAACGGTAAAAGTAAAACCTATGATTTACGCGGTAAAAAGTTTGCCGTAGTGATGGCAGGTAACCCGTATACGGAATCTGGTGAGAGCTTTAAAATTCCTGATATGTTGGCAAACCGCGCCGATATTTATAATCTTGGTGATACCTTAGCCGGGTGTGAGCAAGAGTTTGCCATGAGCTTTATAGAAAATGCGCTAACATCTAATGCAGTATTAGCGCCATTGGCTAACCGCAACATGGAAGATTTATATAAGTTAGTGAGGATGTGTCAAGGCGAAGATATTTCATTAAATGAGCTTGAACACGGCTATTCACAAGCGGAAGTTAACGAAATTAAAGCGGTACTTATACGACTAATCACTATTCGTAATACCGTATTAAAAGTGAACGCCCAGTATATTGCCTCAGCCGCGCAAGATAATAATTACCGCACAGAGCCGCCATTTAAATTGCAAGGCAGCTACCGTAATATGAATAAAATGGCAGAAAAAGTCGTTGCTGCCATGAATGACGAAGAGCTAGAAAACTTGATTTGTGACCATTATCGTGGTGAAGCGCAAACACTCAGTAAAGGCTCTGAAGAGAACTTACTTAAACTCGGTGAACTGCGTGGCACCTTAAGCGCAGAACAGCAGCAGCGCTTTAGTCAAATTAAAGGTGACTTTGTACGTTTAAATAAACTTGATGGCGCCGGCAGTCCGGTGATGATGGCGGTGGAGCAAATGGGTTATTTGCATCAATCACTGGAAGAGATTGCCGGTAAACTTAGTAAAAACAACCTAAGCCACGATTACAGCCAGTTATTACAAAGTGTTGGTGTGAATATTCAAGGTTTAGATAATAAACAAGCAATTAGTAGCATAGCGCAATCGCTTGATAATGGTTTTGTGCAAACGCCTTATATGGCAAGTTTAGAGCAATTAAGCCGTGCTATAGCTGGTAATAACTGTCAGCCACACTTGCAGGCGTTAATTGAGCAACTTGCAGCCCTTGATAATAAAGAGGCTGTGAATGCGCTAACTGCAGCGGTTACCAGTAACAATAACCAAACGTCATTTACTGAGCTTGTTAATGCAATTAACCAACAAACTCAAGGTATCAATAATAACAATGTGCAGGCTCAGTTTGAAAAATTGATTGCTGCATGGGGCGCGAAATAGCATTTAAATTAACCACAAAGGAAGCAATATGGATATCAAAGTACCTGAACTACAAGGAATGATGGGTAAGGCTACGATTTCGGCAATTTACGTTAATGAGGGGGATGCCGTAGTACGAGACCAAACTTTATTTGATGTTGATTTTGATAAAGTGGTGTTGGAAGTGGTTGCTGCCTCTGCCGGGGTTGTTCATAGCTTTAGTGCCAAGCAAGGAGATTTAGCTATATCAGAGCAAGTGGTGATGCAACTGAGAGAAAAAGTTGCTGGTGAGCAAACAACATCAGAACAATGACTCTTACAGATGAACTCGTCGAGCAGGATTAGCTGCTCGGCGTGTTTATTGATGTTTAATAACTAAAGTGCATTATAAGGCGGGTTTAATTGGCGCTTTTGAAACGCTAGAATCGCAGTATTTTTGATTATACCGTCTTCAATATTAATCGCACGACGGATAGTTTCATCTTTTTGCCATTGTGCCTTGCCTGCTAATACTGTAGGTAAGTATACAATCATGGCGGCTGAGATTGAACGTGTTGCGCTTTCCCATAAATAACTAGGTGTATGATCAACCGCGTAATAATCAACGGTTTCATAGCGAAACATCGGATTTGCAAATGTGGTGGGTTTAGCAAAAAAGAACCCCATACCTTCGTCACAGCTTACATCTATAATTAAACTGTTTGCTTTTAGGCAGTCCGCTTCAGATTCAATAACAAAATTAACTGGGTTTGCAGTTTCTTGAAAAGTGCCATTTACGATAATATCGGCTTCGCTAATGAGCTCCGTTAGTGGCCGTTGCGTCCCATCGTGTTCAACCACCATCATCCGTGCTTCATCGTGTTGGCCTTGGCGAACTTTAACGTAATGGCAGTCCAGGATCTCTTCGCGTACTTCGTGATCGGGGCGCTGGATGCAAATCGTAATATCTCTAAAACCATGGGCTTTGAGTGCATAAATTGCACCGCGACTAACAGCACCAAAACTAAAGATGATGGTTTTACGCTGATCACCATAATGTCCGTCAATGCCTTTAAGCTGCAGTGCATGTAATACCGCACAGTAGCCGGCCATTTCGTTATTTTTATAAAAAGTATGACGGCCAACATTGCCTTGTGGCGACCATACAAACATATCTTCAAACGCAATGAGAGTGAGTTTTCTATCAAGTGCAGCTTGGGTTATTTCGCGTTGCTGTACGCAATGTACGTAGCCCCAAAGGGTTCCACCTTCACGTAGCTCTTGTAAATCAGCAAGCACCGGTTTGGCGATGATCACGGTGCCTATTTGGGTTAAAATATCACTGCGACGTGCAACACCAGCGGTTAATGCGGCTATTTGCGCATCGCTCACATTAAAAGCTTCGCCGTAGCCTTGTTCAAAGATCAGTTGTTTTCTAAGTTGTTCTGGAATGCGCTTAAGGTGGTCTGGGTGGATAGGGTAACGTCGTTCATCTGTCTTGCGTGACGTACCAATTACGCCAATAGTTAATTCACTCATGCTATCGCCTTGTTTAAAGTATGCTGAGTTCATAAACGAATGATGCTACTTCGCCAACAAACTGTGGGCTGTTTTACAGGCAAGCGAAACACTTGACTGTAAACAATGGTCTCAGTAAAGGGTTTTGTTATTTACTAAATTAGTATTTTTAATATAAAGCGGTTTTAAATCAGGTGGTTAACTTGCATAGAATGACAAGTTGAAAGTAAATATGACATAGCCGCGATTGGCTTCTGCGTATTAGCATTTGAGTATAACAGTAAAACAGTGGCGCATGCGGTTAACACAGCAATAAGAAAATTAAACAAGTACAATGACTGTGGTGTATTTTGTGATGAAAGGACTCGATACAGCGAGTCCCACTTTTTTAGCAGCTTACTTTTCTGCAGAATATGGGTCTTCAGCCATTAGGTAGGCTCTCAAATCTGCTTTTTGCGGTTGTGCATTAAGCCATGTTCTGAGTTCTTTCACTTTTGTATAAGTGTCTGCGCCGAATTTATCAGCATATATGTCACTAAAGTTTTGCTTGGTACTTTGCTCTCTAATTTGGTTTTGCCATTGCTGTGTTACTACTGCATTCAAAGTACCAGCTAAGCCTTCTTCTTTTAGTAATTCCCACTCACCTGCATCTAACCAGATCCCACCTACTGGTGCGCTGTAATCAATACGATGGTCAGTTGATGAAGAAATACGAAACTTACGCATAATGACCCCCGATACTGGGCAAATTAATGCTTTTTTAGTGTCTGTAGCGTCGGCTTCGAATGAGATATTGTCAGCAAATGCAAAGTTTGGGTTACGCTCTTTCCAAGCTGCAAAGTCTTCGATTAGTATCCAGTGGCCATTACAGTGCGTGCATGTGTGCGAACGAAATTGACCTTCAATAAAACTAGGTTTAAGTAAACCATATACCCAAGTTATCTTAAAATACAGAATTCAGCATTACACAGGGGATTAATATCAAGGCGTTACTTTGCAATAATGGTAATCCCTTTTAAGAAGTAACAACGCGGAGAGTAATTTCCTGTGGAATGCCCGAAGGGTTGGTTTAAACGCAACTTATACTGCGTTATTGATTTTAACAATAGAACCACTATTATTTGCAATCAATGCCTTGCCTAAGTTGCGTTTAATTCCAACTGAACCTCGTATTTTAAGGTAATTTGGGTATACCAATTTACAATTCATAGTATCCCTTAATTTATTTTACTTACCCTGAAAAACCACCGTTAGGATAATTATTGCTATTTATTATTAATAATAACAATGATGTTACCGTATTTTTAGAATCAATAACAAAGCTTTGTTCTGTTTAACTGCAAATTTTAGCTAGCGCGTTGACTCTTCGTTTTTACTGCGTTTACAGCGCTGCGAGCAGTAAATAACGTTATCCCAGTCGCGCTGCCATTTTTTACGCCAAGCAAAATCACGTTTGCAAGTGGGGCAGGTTTTTTGCGGTAAAGTTAGTTTTTTATGAGCCATTGTGATGGTTTGTCTTTGTACTTTTTGATCTAGGGGCGATGCTTACATGCTTTTTTAAAATCGCAGGAATAGCGCGCTTAACCTCAATACGTTCGCGATATTGCCAAAGCCGTTCTCTCGCTTCTTTAGACGCTTTGGTTAAATCAATCATCGGTGCAGGGTAATCGTCACCTAGTTTAAAGTCGTTAAATAATGCTTCCATGGGTGTTTGCTCCCAAGGTTCATGCAAGTATTCTACAGGCAGCTTTTCAAGCTCTGGGCACCATTTTTTTATAAATTCACCGCTCGGGTCTTGATCCTCAGATTGTTTAATCGGGTTGTAATGTCTAATAGTATTAATGCCCGTAACCGATGCTTGCATTTGTATTTGCGGGTAGTGGATCCCCGGTTCAAAGTCTAAAAAATAGTTAGCCAACGGCAGGCTTGCATGTTGCCAGCTGATGTTTAAATGATGCGTAACAAAACTAACTAACATAGCGCGCATTCTAAAATTAATATAACCGGTGGCTTTTAAACAGCGCATACAGGCATCAATAATAGGAATACCGGTTTGCCCCTGTGCCCAGCGTTCAATATCGCTAGTAACTTGTGCGTCATCACGATATGGAAATGCATGGTACCCCGGATTTAATGCTTTTAATTCCATGCTGCATTCGCTTTCAAACTTTTGCATAAAATGGCAATGCCAGTGCAGGCGAGATACAAATGCAGCAAGCGGGCGCTTCCAACCTTTTTTATCAGCATGAGTGCTATGATATGCGTCAATCGCCATTTGATACACTTGCCTCAGGCTGATATTTCCCCACGCTAAATAGGGCGATAGCCTAGAGCAATGAGTACGGCTTAAACTAGGGCTAGATATTCCTTTTTGATAACCCTTACCGCGTTCAGCAAAAAAACTTTGCATTACTTCACGGGCAAGTCGTGGGCCCCCATGCTGAAAATATTCATTATCTTGCGTATAGGCACTAGGCAGCTTGGGTGTTTTATAGTCAGTAAGGGGGAGTGGCTTTATTTGCTTCCAGTTAGGTATAGCAATAGGTGCTTGCATGGTTTGTTGCCAGCGTTCGTTCCAATTGTGGCGATTTTTTTTGCCACGTATCACAGCCCCGGTTGGCGACTCTAACCAGTTAATATGATGGTGTTGGCACCATGCTTTAATGGTTTTATCACGTTCAAAAGTGTTGTTTAGCCCTATTTCTTGATGGCTAAAAATGTTTGTGATTGCAAACTGCGAGTGAAGCGATTCAAGCAGGGTTTGCATGTCTTCATTAAATATATACACGCGGCTATTAAAGCGAGCTAGTTGGGTATTTAAATCAACAATTGATTGATAGACAAAGCGCCAATGCCGCTCGTTGTAATGCCCATCGTCAAGCAGTAAAGGTTCAAAGTTATAAATTAATAGTGTGGGCAGGCAATTACTAAACGCATTTTTTAAAGGCTGATGATCGCTTAGGCGTAAGTCACGTTTAAACCAGACTATGTTTATTTTTTCTTTCATACTGGTGATATCAAAACCGTATCGTTTATAAATAATTAGGCATAAATAGTTTTATACGTATTAAATGTAAAAGTAGTTTAAAAGCGATTTTGTTAGACGACTAAAACTAAAAATATGAGTTTTAGTCGTTAGTATAGAGGTTACAAATAGGCTGCTTGATTGTAAGTGCTCAGGCAGACAGGTCTTGCTGCGTTGGTAAAGCGTCGAATGCACCAAACTTTGCGACAGTTGAGGCGCCACACTTAGTTGCAAAGTCGATTGCTTTTAATACGTTTTCAAAATTATTGACCCAATCAGTAAATTCGTTTTTATCACTTACTAGCGAAGCTACTTGGTATAAAAAACCGCCTACAAAAGCATCACCGGCAGCTGTGGTATCTACGACATTCGCTGGTGGACAAGGATATGTACCACTAAATGAGCATGAGGAAAATGTAATTGGCTCGCCACCATCAGTCATTAAAACCAATGACACGCCATTGTCTACCCAGCTTTTTATTGCGGTTTCAATATGCTCAATGCCATACAGGGCTATCAGCTCATCTTTACTTGCTTTAATAACATCAACCGTTTTAGCTATATCATTAATAATGGATGGGGCTGTAAGTGGTTCATCCCAAAAGGCAGGTCGAAAATTAATATCAAAGCATGTAACCGAGTCTGCTTCTTTAAAGTGTTTTAGTGCATTTAACGTAGTATTTAATACGTTAGCCTTAGCTAAAGAGCCTGAGCAAAAACTCACTATTTTAGGGGCTGCAAATAAAGAGGGGGTTAAATCGGAAATCTGCAAATCATAATGCGCGGCGTCTTTATCGTAAAAATCAAATGTACGTTCACCGCTTTCATCTAATGAGACAAAGGCTAGTGCAGTTTTACCTTTTTTAGAAAAGCTAACATGTGATGTTTTAACATTATTTGTATCGAGTGCCTTTATTAAAAAACGACCAAACGGATCATCGCCTACCTTACCAAGCAATGAGCTCAAACCGCCTAACTTTGCTACGGCGACAGCTACATTTGCGGGGGCACCTCCTGCAAATTGAGTGAATCCTAGCTCGCTGCTTAATACTGTTTTATCTATACAATCATTTGAGAGTAAATCAATTAAGGCTTCACCAATTGCAACTACTTCCATTACGTTATTCCTATAAAAATTGTCAGGGTATCGTCTCGTTTTAAACGATACCTTTGGTTAAATCTAAGCCTTGACCACCAAGACAGTTATTGATTTTGGTGTCAAAAAATACGTCGCTTTATGTATCTTCTCGAATCAAGCCAGCTAACTTAGCTGGGTTAATGGCATTGATAGATTCACTCTTTTTTGACCAGATGTGCCCGTTACGATTATGTGCCCAAATCCTAAACCATTTTTTGCTTTTTGTTGCGTGTGATTACAAACTTGCTGTTTTATCAGCCCGCCTCACCAGTTTGGGCAAATTTGTAAATAGAATGTAGAGAACTAAAAGAAATAAATCAACTATTATTACTTATTTTTTTGTACAAGTTTATGGAGTTATTTAATTGAATTTATTTGCGGGTAATCCAGAATATCAAAGCGCCGGCGAATAGCGCCGGCTGCTTGATAAATTTATTGGAAGCTAGTTGTGGGAAAGGCTGACGTTATCTTGAGAAAAATTTATAATTAACGGTAGGTTAGCGCAACCTATTGATTGAGCTTTAGCACCAATAGAGCCGCTTTGTACGGCACAGCGATATATGCCACGATGATCGGCTTGGCTTAATTTTAACTTTGTTGCTAATACTATTTTTTCTCTTACATTGATAGGGATTGCACCATCAATCACAATGGCTTCAAAATCAAAAATAGCCAGTGAGCACAGTGCTGCATAGGCAAGGCCATCTGCAACTTGATCTATCCATTTATCTAAAACAGGGCCTAAATCTCCCCAATATTCTTTTGAACTCCACACTATGTCGGTATTGTAACCATCATCTTTAAGCATTTTTTCAAGTATATACAGCGAAGACTGCATGATCAGCTGTTGCGATGTTAGTTGGCCTTCACTATTGAGTACAGGCCTTGGTAATGAGCCAATAGCTCCCGCATTACCTTTTTTACCAGTAAATAAGGTTTCATTTATAACGACTCCACCACCAATAAAAGTGCCAATAAAAATGTATAAAAAATCAGTAAAGCGAGCTGGGTTGCCAAAGCTCAGCTCTGCTGAGCATGCTGCGGTATCATCATTACATACATAGACAGGAAGAGAGATGATCTGATTGATTCTTTGTTTAAAATCGAAAGACTTCCACTCATTCATTACTTTCTTTGGTGCGCCAGCTTCTTCAGTCCAATTCCAAATTTCAAAAGGAGTTGCAACACCAATACCTAGAATACGCTCGGCTAACTCGTCACTTAAGCTCATTTTAAGTACGCTGATACCTTTTTCAAGAAAAGTGAGCAGACTATTTACAGTAGGGTAGGCACAGTACTCATTTAAGGTTGCGCGTATATTTCCGACCAAGTCAATTAAGGTTAAATCATAACTTCGGCGACCAACTTTTAAGCCGATGCCAAAAGCACCATCAGGATTTAAGGCAAACGGAATAGTGGGTTGGCCAACACGGCCACGCTGTGGCTCTTTTCTTATTAATAACGACTCGGCTTCTAAGCTATTGATAATAACTGTAACGGCTTGTGCAGAAAGACCCGTTTTTTGTGCTATCTCGGCTTTTGGCGCACTCCCTTGTTGACGAATTAAAGACATAATTCGACGTTCATTGTGAGCACGCAAGCCAGATTGGCTTCGGCCTTCTTGTGAGACGAGTCGAGGGTTTTTAGCTTTGATAATGATTCCTGTCTAATCTGTTATTGTCTTGAATAACTTAACTAATTGTACACTGAGCGGACATACTTGGCGACAGCATTGGTTTTATTACTGTGCTGATCATTTAATATTAAATTAACGACAGAGTACAATTAAGTATTGTTAAATGTAATAAATAACTATAGTTGATTTATTGACGAGGTGATATTTACCTGTTTAAATGCTTTACTCAAAGTTAACAACTGAGACATGGCAATGACCACACACACACATACAAAAACACCTCTTGTCTCTAAGGAGATGGTGGTTCCCTTTATTTTGCTTGTACTTTGCTTTGCAGCATGGGGTGCTGCAGCAAATATGACTGATCCGTTAGTTAAAGTATTTAGTAAAATATTTACTATGTCTTCAGTGCAATCGGCACTTGTACAGTTTAGCTACTATGGCGCCTACTTTTGCTTAGCCATTCCTGCCGCTTATATAAATAAACGCTTTTCTTACAAAACGGGAGTATTGACAGGCTTAGGCATGGCTGCGATAGGGGCATTTATGTTTTATCCCGCAAGCCAAGCAATGACTTACGGCTTTTTTTTAGCCGCTTTATTTGTGTTAGCTGGTGGTCTATCTATTTTAGAAACTTCAGCAAACCCCTATGTGATGGGAATGGGAAATCAGCAAAGTGCAACCCGTAGACTAAATTTAGCGCAATCTTTCAATCCTGTTGGTACTAATATCGGTGTGTTTTTAGCCGCAACCCTTATTTTACCTAGCCTAAATATAGCTTCCTCAGATGAGCGTGCAGCTATGAGCGCTGAGCAACTAACTCAGGTAATAAAAGCAGAACTAGATGCGGTTATGGTGCCTTATGTGGGTATGGCTTGCGTACTTGTGCTTATTTGGCTGGCAATTGCATTTACTAAAACACCTAACTTTTGCAAGCAAAAAAAGGTATCTAAGCATGTCGATTTTCGTGCAACCTTTAAACGATTATTTAAAAATACACATTATCGCTTTGGCGTTATTGCGCAGTTTTTTAATGTTGCAGCGCAAACCTGTGTATGGACCTTTACCATTCAATACGTTATGGAAGCACTTGATACAAACGAAGTGACCGGTGGAACGTTTTTGCAATACAGTATGATCACTTTTCTGTTCTCTCGGTTTATGATGACATGGCTTATGGGATTTATTAGACCAGCAAAACTATTAATGGCAACCTCTGTAATTGCGACGCTATTATGTTTATATATGGTGCAAATGCCAACTATAAGTGGGGTTTGGGCTTTAGTTTGTATATCGGCTTGTTTATCGTTAATGTTTCCCACTATTTACGCAATTTCATTACATGGTTTAGGCGATGATGCAAAGTTAGGTGCTGCCGGATTAGTAATGGCTATTTTAGGTGGAGCGATAGTACCCGTGGTACAGGCTGTATTTATTGATACCTTCAGTGTCGCTTTTTCTTATATTGTGCCAGCAGGCTGTTTTATTATTGTGGCTGGTTATGCAGCATTTGATTTAAAAACAAAAATTAGAACATTTAATAATGTTGCACCTTGCTAAAATGCACAAAACCGAGTCTTAAAGGCTCGGTTTTGTGTGCTACAACTTTTATTCTCACCACCGCTATTCTTTAAGCATTATTAACTGCTTAACGGCCAATCTGCGGCATCTAACGAGTCTATGGCGTGTACCTCATCACCTTGCCAGTGATTAATAAATTGATTATTAGCATCGTAGGTTTGGGTTTGCTTTACTAAATTGAAATGCCTACCCGAGCGAGGATCCGCGCCAACACCTGCAAGGTATTGCCAATTTCCCCAATTAGATGCCACGTCGTAATCAATCAGTTGTTGTTCAAAATAAGCAGCGCCAAAGCGCCAATCTAGCTTGAGCTCGTTTACCAAGCAGCTTGCAACTAATTGCCGGCCACGATTTGACATATAGCCGGTTTTATTCAGCTGTTTCATACATGCATTGACAATGGGATACGGTGTTGTGCCTGTGCACCATTGCTTAAATCGCTGTGGGTAAAAACTGGTTAGTGGCTTACGCTTTGTAATTCCGGCAAAAGAAAATAACTTATTGCCATAACGCAGGCTGTATAGTTGAAAGTATTCACGCCACAGTAATTCAAAATAAATCCAGTAAGTTGAGTCGTTTGCGCCATGAATGTGCTCATAATTACGCAAAGCGTTGACTATTTGCCGAGCACTAATGCAGCCATTAGCAAGCCAAGGAGAAAACTTGGTTGAGTTTTCAATACCAGCTAAAGCGTTGCGAGTTTCTTTGTAGGTAGATGGATTAGCACTTGAAAAGTAATCAGCTAGATGATCAGTCGCACTTTGTTCACCACCTGCGAATAACGTTCGTTCTTTACTGACATTAGGCAATGTAGTTGGCCAAGGCATTGGAGCAATTAAAGGTCTGGCTATGTACACTGGAGGATCTAAAAGTGTATTTATAGTGGGCGTTGTTTGCTCAATTAGCTTTCTGAATTGGCTAAATGTTGCTGGCAGTTCATTAATAGTAAAAGGAAGTTGCTGGTTGTCATATAAGGTAAATGTATTAGCTTGTTTAATAACAAGATCACCATGATTTTTCGCTACATTGAGTAGCGTTTGCTGCTCATCGTAACCAATTTGTTCACTGCAATATAGAGTACGCACGTTGTGATGGTGATAATAATGTTCAATCACCTCATGAGCAGCTTGATGGTAGATCACTAAATGTTGCCCATAGTCTTTCAGAGTATTGTTTAACTGTTGTAAAGATTGCGCTAAAAACTGCCAGCGATGTTGTCCCATTGATTGGCAATCATGGTGATTGCTTTTAAACCATTGAGGGTCAACACAATATATAAAGCTAAGTGCTGTATCTTGCTTTGCAGCAAGAGAGATTAGTGCGTTATCGCTTAGTCGTAAATCGTTAGTAAACCAGTACAAAGAGTGTGTCATAGTAATAAAGCGTTTTTTTCATTTACTTTGTCTTTAATACGTAACAAAGTGAAAAGGCGTTTAGTTTAATGAGTTTAAATTTAATGAGGTGATGATGTATTTTGATTTAACTGATCCTGACGAGCAAAAAGGGGCATACAGTAAATTGGTTGGTGGGATCACGCCAAGGCCTATCGCATGGATAAGCACGTTAAGTAGTGATGGCGTGGCGAATATTGCGCCGTATTCATTTTTTACCGTGGCAAGTGTAAACCCGCCAGTGTTGAGTGTGACTCAGGTAAATCCAGCTGAGAATCAAAACAAGGATACCTTAAACAATTTACTGGCCACAAAAGAGTGCGTTATCAATGTGGTCAGTCATAATCTGGTGGAGCAAATGAATCAAAGTTGCGGTAATTTTTCTTCGCAAACTAGTGAATTTACGGCTGTGGGGATCGCATCATGTGCAAGTCAATCAGTAACTCCATTGGGGGTGGCAGCAGCTAAGGTTCGTTATGAATGTAGCTTACGTGACGTGGTCACTATTTCTGAACAAGCAGGTGGCGGGCAAATGATGTTATTAAATGTAGTTGGTATTTATATTGATGAAAGTGTACTTGTTAACGGCTATATTGACCCAAGAGCTTTAAATACCGTTGGTAAAATGGGCGGAGATTACTTTACGACAACGCATGATTTATTTAGCTTGGCTAGGCCAGAGATTTAGCTGAAATTTTACGTTATTTTATGTTTATACCTTTTACGTATAGTAAAAACCGTGCAGTAAAAAGCCAAGTAATAATTACTTGGCTTATATACGGTTAATTTTTTAGCTTAGTTGAGTGCCATAGTGAGAGATATCTCAGCATTCATTAATTTTGAGATAGGGCAGCCTTGTTTGGTTTGCTCGCACAGTTTTTTAAATTCTGATTCAGCAATACCGGCAATTTTTGCCTCTACACTTAAGGCTATATGACTAACCTCAAAGCCATCATCCACTTCATCTAAACTAACCACTGCACTGGTGGTGATATCATCAGCAACGTAATTTGCTTCAGTTAACGCAAGTGATAGCGCCATACTAAAGCAAGCACTGTGCGCCGCAGCTATTAGTTCTTCTGGGTTAGTGCCCGCTTTATCTTCAAAGCGCGTATTAAAACCATAGGGCTGATTATCTAAAGCGCCGCTTTCGGTGCTAATTTGACCTTTACCAGATTTAATATCGCCAGACCAATGTGATTGTGCAGATTTCTTAATCGTCATACTCATCTCCTTTGTAATAATTTCGCTAACTGTGAAAAGATTTCACCTTTGCATAGCGAAATGGGCGGTTTATAGAGAGTGTTGCAACATAAGCACCAAGTTTACAAAAGTATTGAATGTTGAGTTACACGGATCCACTGACGATAAGAATGTGTAATAAATGAAATCAGCATGGCTAACTAAAAAGCGGTCCTTACTGACCGCTTGTTTATCAAAAAATTAAAGTGCCGATACGTAATCTGAAATTTCTTTACTAGCGGCGTTTTTGCTGTCATCACCACCTGGCATATTTAGGCCTTCAGCATAAATAAAGTCCACATCGTTGATACCTAAAAATGCAAAAAAGTCTTTTAGATACTTAGTTTGCGTATCCATATCAGTACCTAAGTACATACCGCCACGAGCAGCAAGAATAACTACTTTAGTGTTTTCAACTAACCCAACTGGGCCTGTTTCAGTGTATTTAAACGTAATGCCAGCGCGAGCAACACGATCGATCCACGCTTTTAATGTAGATGGAATACCAAAGTTATACATAGGGACGCCCATCACGATGAGCTTATTATTTTGCAGCTCAGTGACCAACTCATCAGAAATAGCAGCCAGTTTGTTTTGCTCATCGCTGCGTTGTGAAGGCTCTGTCATCCATGCGCCCATTTCAGCTTGAGTTAGGTGTGGTAATGAGTTTTCGGCAACATCACGACGAGTCACTGTAATGTCAGTTTTTTGTGTAAGCTCAGCAATGAACTGCTCACTAAGCTGATGTGAATTACCGTTTTCACCGTTGAGTGATGAGTTGATTAATAATACGTTCTTCATAGCCGTTCCTTTAATTGTAAATTACTAATAAGAGCATATCCTTTTATATTACAAATTAACAATGCAATTTAATGGCTTAACCATTCGATTTAAGAGAATGTTTTAGTTTGCTGCTGAGTGGTTTTTGGTTATCAAATTGCGCTGTTGTTTTGCTACGACTGAAATGATGGCGATTACACTCTGCGATATTTGTTTGTCGTCGCCTTTTACTATTCTCTAAGTTAGCATCGAGATGGCCCATTAAGCTTGCTACGTATATAAAGGTTAAAAAAATGTAATTGTAACTTTATTAATTATTTAAATAAGATTAAGCTCAAGGCACTAATACAATAAGCAATAACAACAATAAAAAGGAAGTTTAGTGATTGATATAATTAAACATACACCGCTGTGGGTGTTCGCGTTATTTGCCGGCCTGATTGTGCTTGGTGTCAAACAAACCCGAGCAAGAGAGGTCACGTTACGCAGTGTTTGTGTGTTACCTGTCGCAATGGCTGGCCTGTCAGTTTTTGGGGTGTACTCCGCATTTTCTGGTGTAATTGCATTAGCAGTTTGGTTTGTGTGTTTAGTACTTGGTTGGGGAGTCGCTCGTCAATTCGGTTTGCCAAAGGGAGTGCGCTACATAAGTGAGCAGCATGTGTTTCATATACCTGGTAGCAAAGTACCATTTATACTAATAATGGCCATTTTCTTTACTAAATATTGTGTTGGAGTGATGTTGGCAATACAACTAGCAGTTACGCAAAGTACAGAATTTATGGTTATTGTCAGCGCGATTTACGGTATTTTAAGTGGCATATTCTTAGCTCGCGGCTTACAGATCCTGCAGGCGCGAAATAACCAAATAGATTTACAGCCAGCATAAGTAACAGCGCGGTTAGTCATACTAATCGCGCTGTTAGGTTTTCGTTAAAAGTCGCTTTTACTGTGGCGCTCGGCTAGTTGCTCATCTTCTGGGCCCCAAGTCCGGTTAACTCTGCGACCACGCTTTACTGCAGGGCGGCGTTCAATCTGTTTTGCCCAGCGCATCACGTGGGTATATGATTCAACATCTAAAAACTCGGCGGCGTCGTATAAATATCCCAATACCAGCGAGCCATACCATGGCCAAATAGCAATATCTGCGATTGAATAGTCACTACCAGCCATGTAATCATGATCACTTAAATGGCGGTTTAATACATCTAGCTGGCGTTTAACTTCCATCGTAAATCGGTCAATAGGATATTGCATTTTGTGTGGTGCATAGGCATAGAAATGACCAAAACCACCGCCTAAATAAGGTGCTGATCCCATTTGCCAAAATAACCAGTTACGGCATTCGGTTTTACTGGTGTGGTCGCTTGGCACTAGCGCATCAAACTTCTCTGCTAAGTATTGTAAAATAGCACCTGATTCAAACACCCGCGTTATAGGGGTCGTACTGTGATCCATCAGCGCTGGAATTTTTGAATTAGGGTTAACACTCACAAAGCCTGAGCCAAATTGATCGCCATCGCCGATTTTAATTAAAAACGCATCATATTCGGCTTCAGTGATACCAAGCTCTAATAGTTCTTCAAGCATGATGGTGACTTTTTGGCCATTAGGGGTTGCCAGTGAGTAAAGCTGAAGAGGGTGCTCACCAACGGGTAAATCTTGCTGGTGCGTAGCGCCTGCAATTGGTCGATTTATTTTTGCCCAGTCACCGCCACTTTCCGCGTCCCACAGCCATACTTTAGGCGGGGTATAGTTTTCGCTGTTACTCATCAAAACTCCTTAAACGTTGGTTACTTTAATTAAGGTTACGAACAACCCATCCTAGTTGATCATTTAGAGCAAGGGAAGCAAAGATAACTTTCATTGGTAATATGAAGATCATTTAGATGAGGTCATGGATGGCCTTATCCACGAGGGTATAAAGCGCTAACCGAAATAGAGAAAGCGCAAATTTATTTAATCCGAGATAATGACGGTTAATATTTTATCTTTAACCTTGCTAACTTTAAAGCTTATAACTTGCGCTTTTCTTATCTTGTTTTGCTAAATAATAGCCAATAAGAATACCAGCGAGTGCGCCAAACAGGTGGCTTTCAAATGACACATGGGGACGCTGTGGCAAAACACCCCAAATTAAACCACTATATAAAAATACCACCGCGACACTAATAGCAATGGCCTTAAATGACCGATGCATAATGCCGTAGCAAATTAAAAAGCCCCACAAGCCATAAAGTACACCGCTCAGGCCAACGTGAATATTAGCGCGACCAAATAGCCAAACCAGTAATCCTCCAACCACAGCAGTAAAGATAAATACAGCCCAAAACCGTTTGACGCTATATTGGCAGACTAGCCAGCCAAGCACTGCAAATGGGATTAAGTTACTAAGCAAATGTGCCCAGCCGCCATGTAAAAAAGGCGCGAAAAAAATACCCGTTAAGCCACTTAGATTGCGAGGGTAAATACCTAATCCATTTAAGTTAACGCCTGGTAAGCTATTAATAATTTGCAGTAAAACACACAATAAAATAATACCAATAAGCGTAAAGCGTTTACTGACTAGAGGAGGAATGCTCAAAGAGCTTTTTGGGTTTGCCATACATCACTTAATTTTAAATATGTTTGACTGAGTATACCTATCCTGATGCTTAATTGAAAAGCCTTGCTGGGTTAAGCAAGGCTTTAGTTACAATATTAAAGAATTAGCCTAATTGGGTTAGCAGTTTTTGCGCTGCAAGCTCAGAGCTGGCAGGATTTTGACCGGTGATCAATAAGCCATCGACTAATGCGAGCACACCCCAATCATCCGTTTTTTGGTAATCACCGCCTTTTTTGATCAGCTCATCTTCTACCAACAATGGAACAATGTCAGTAAGTTGCACAGCGGCTTCTTCACTATTGCTAAAGCCAGTTACTTTCTTACCTGCAACCAATGCACTGCCATCTGAATTTTTAGCATTTAAAAACACGGCACTTGCGTGGCAAACAGCTGCAACAGGCTTTTCTGTTTTGATAAAGTCTTCAATCAATGAAATTGAGTCTGTATTATCAACTAAGTCCCATAATGGGCCATGGCCGCCTGGGTAAAATACGGCGTCAAAGTCGCTGGCATTTACATCACCAAGCGCTTTTGTATTGGCCATCAATGTTTGTGCTGCACTGTCGTTATCAAAACGTTTTGTAGCATCTGTTGCGGCATCAGGTGCGGCGCTATTTGGATCAATCGGTGGTTGCCCGCCTTTTACTGATGCGAGTGTAACCTCAGCACCGGCATCAATAAATGCATAATAAGGAGCCGCAAATTCTTCGACCCAAAAGCCCGTTTTATGACCGGTATTGCCAAGCTCTGCATGAGAGGTAAGAACCATAAGTATTTTTTTAGCCATAACCATATTCCTTCTGATGATTTAAATTTTTAATTTATCTTACTAACTACTATATGCACTAAGGTCACTTTAAACAACGATGATAAATTCAACTTTATTGGTTTAATAATTGATACAATAAAGTAAGTCAGTATAGGAGATCTTATGAAGGTATCGTTTGAGCAACTCAAAAGTATGGTGGTATTTGCACAAATTGTAGAGCAGGGCAGTTTAACGGCGGCCGCCAAACAATTGGGGTTTACTCGTGCAGTGGCAAGTTATCACTTAAAAAAATTAGAAACCCAACTGGAAGTGACGCTGCTTAATCGTTCAACGCGAACTATGGCACTGACCGAAGCGGGGATTGCTTATTATGAGCGCTGCAGAATTATTACTGAGCAAGCTAATGCGGCTAAACAGCAAATAGAAAATATAAAAAGCGAACCACAAGGCTTACTTAAAATTAGCTGCCCGGTGAATGTCGGTATGCAGTTGGTTGTGCCTGCAATCAATGATTTTAAACGTCAGTATCCCAAAATCGATATTGATTTACAGTTAAGTGACGAAGTGATTGATATTATTAAAAATGGCTTTGATTTTGCGATTCGCGGTGTGGCGCTTAGTGACTCCAATTTACAAGCGACTAAACTCACTACGATGAGTACCTGTATTTGTGGCTCGCCAGATTATTTTGCCCATTACGGTAAACCTAAAACTCCAGCGCAATTAAGCGAACATCAATGGGTGGTGTATCAGCTCGGCAGTAAAACATTAACGCTACAAAAAGATGGTAAAAAACATAACTTAACTATGCAAGGTGGTTTAAGGACTAATAACGCTGCGGCGCGAACTGCTTTTGTTGAAGCAGGCCATGGTATCGGGCGTATTCCACTTTACGATGCATGGCCAAAAGTTCAAGCTGGGCTATTGGAAATTGTACTCGATGACTATAAAAGTAAAGATATAGAACTTTACGGCGTATTTCCACCCGGCGGCGCTGATTCTAAGAAGCTGCGCTTATTTATCGATTATTTAAAAGATTATTTTATAAAAAGGCATACCGCATTGGGTATGCTTAAAAATGTCTAATTTATGGCTTACAAAGTACGGTTAAATAATGCAACGGCTTGCTGGTACATGGTGATTGCTAGTGCGCCGTCGTATCGCTCACCCTCATCACGCATAAAGGCATGTTGGGCGTTAACTTCTTGCCATTGGTAATTAATACCCGTATTAACAGCTTGTTGATAAATTTTATCGCGACCTTGTTGTGGCACATGGGGGTCTTGCTTTCCCCAAATAAAGTGAATCTCACCTTGTATATCAGCCATGCGTTCAAACGAGTTATTACCGGCTTGTGCGGGGAGTGTATCGCTATGAATGTCGGTGGCATATAAGCAAAATGCGGCTTTTATGTGTGGGTTTAATGCGGCTCTATAAGCTAAGTGACCGCCAATACAGACACCCATAGTACCTATAGAGCCGGTGCAATAATCTTGTGTTTGTACAAAGTCGAGCAACGCTTGGGTATCGCTATCGTGGGATTCAAGTGATTTTGCCCACTTATCGTTATTACCTTTATCTTTACCCGCATCATCATAAGCAAGCACTGTCCCGATAGGGTTTAGCTCATGAAACACTTCTGGCACAAGTACTACAAAACCATGGCTTGCTAAAAGTGCAGCGCTGCGAGCAATAGGCGCGGTTTGCTGAAATATTTCAGAATAAAAAATAATCGCGGGAAATTGCCCTGACATTTCGGGGCGGTAAACCGTGGTGCGCATTAAACCTGTTGGGGTAGGCAAGTCGGCATGGTGGTGTTGGATGATCATAAAAGCGCTCAGTTAAATAATATAAAATATATGGTAACTGAGCGCGATAAAATAAACACGCCTTAAAGTTTAAATACTTGCAGGCATTTTATTACAGCTAGCATAGTAACTTACGGTTGCTGGCCAATCGGAAAATATCCCGATGACCCCCACTTCTTGTGCTAAAACATCAACCACAGTTAACATGTCGCCATCGTTATCTATAACATCACTAATAGATTGATAATAATAACCGCCGCCTTCATTTAGAGGGCCAGAGCGTTCAAGGCTCCATGCAATAATATTAAGCCCTGCGGCCTTAGCATCTATAGCGTACTGTGAGGGTACAATATTACTGTCGTTATCTATGGTTAGCAGCATCCAAATAGGGGGCGCTATAATTTTAACGCCATCAGTAGCTAGCTCTGCCATGCTTGGCTGCCATGTTGCTGCGTTATTAGGATCAAACCCTGCATTGCTGTCGCGACCATCCAAATACACACTTTGCGCTGCAAATTCAGGATTAGTGCTAATCCAATATTCTACGTCGGCTAGGTTAAATGATTGCGGATAAACATGGTTTGCGGGTACGTCCATTTGCGTGTATTCATCCAGCATTTTTTGTGCATATTGCGCTTGAGTCATACCATTAAAAGGCATGCTCACTTGAGGCGATTTCAGCTCTGGGGTCATTTTTACACCCAGCTCTTTAAATAGCGCAATACTTTGTTTATGGGTCATGAGTGTACCTGAGGTGGCGTATAAATCAGTGCGCCAACTCGGTGTTCCATTCATATAATCGTTAACATTGGTGGCATTGGTGTTCGCGCCATCCATTTTACCCTCAAGGGTTAAAAATTCCGCCAGGCTAATATCGCTGGTGCAACATTTAGCTGCAGCGGGTGTACCACTGTTAGGATCCGCTGGCGTAAATGGCACGCTGCATTTAGCGGCAAGTTCTGGGATCGCTAAAATATTAGTGGTGGTATGTAAATCGCATTGTGAATGGCGGCATACCAGCTCTTTATCATTTGTAAACGTCACATCGCACTCGACAATGCCAGCGCCCATACGAGCTGCTGCAATGTAAGATTCTTTAGTGTGCTCTGGGTATTGCATAGGTGCACCGCGGTGACCAATTGAAAAATCAGTACGATAAAAAGGGCCGTCTTTGCACGATTCTAATTTTGTTTTTAGTGCGCTGGTGGCCATATCGTCAATTAAGTAGTCGGGGCGAGCACCGAGTTGAATATTCGTACCTTGCGCTACTTCAACAATAACCGGGGTAGGAACTTTAACAATTTCAACTTCAGTGTTGGTAACAACCACTTCTTTTTCGACTATTTCTACATCGTCATCGCAGCCAGCTAGTGTAATTAATAATAAACAACTAGTCAGTAAAGGTGTGAGCTTCATTATTTGTCCTTAAAAATCAGAGTGGACGCTACCTTACTAATTATTAGTGACAGTTTAACTACAGAGTAATTAATTTACTCTTTTAGCCATTATTTGGTTTACCACTAAGGCAAATAGCATAACCCCCGCGCCAATACTTAATCTGAGTATGTCCGCGTCTCTATTCCAAATAAGTACATTAACAACAATGCCTGCAGGAATAAGCAAGTTGTTCATCACCGCCAGTGCGCCCACATTGACAAGCGTGGCGCCTTTATTCCACATAAAATAGCCAACACCAGATGCCACAACTCCTAAATAAATCAATATGCCCCATTGTGTTGAGGTGCTCGGTAATTTGTTTGAGTTACCAAATAAGACATAACAGCTACTTGCAACAATCAGTGCACCAATAAAAAACCAGCCAAATACAGTTTTATCATCAAGCTGCTTACCTAGCATTAAACGTTTGTAGGTTACTTGTCCTACAGCAAAACTAATATTAGCGCCTTGTACCAGTAATAATCCGACTAAGAAGTTACTGTCTAAGTTTTCATAGCGAATAGTAATTGCACCCAGCACGGCAATAAAAGCGACTATAAAAAACTGTGGGTTAAAATACTTGTTGCACGCATCGTTTAATAACGTGATGTAAAGCGGGGTCATTACAGTAAATAGCAGTACTTCAGGCACACTTAAGAACAAAAATGAGTGGTAATAAAAGCTATACATAATACCGAGTTGTACTGCGCCTATCAGCATGAGTTTGCAAGCAAGTTGGGGAGGTGTTCGTTTTAAAAACGGTAAAAATAGCAGTGTGGCTAGGGCTACGCGAATTAATACACTAAACCAAGCATCAACTTGACCTGCTAAATATACGCCAATTAAACTAAATGAAAACGCCCATAATAGAGTGACGGCAAATAAGTAGCCCATAGTGCTTACTCCAAACTAAAAGCGCGAGTGTATACTACAACGAGTATTAAAGGGAGTGGCTCAGTGAAGTAACCTGAGCCCGGTGATTAATTTACTGTTGTGAACTAACGAATTGCTTGGCATCTACTTTTAGCTGTTCAAGTGCTGCTTTATTGTAATAACGACTATGAGAAATAACCCCAGTGAGCTTTTGCGTGTTACGTACATCAATTAATGGGTTATCAGTTAAGAAAATGATATCGGCGGTTTTGCCTTCTGTAAGTTCTCCAAACTGCGCCGTTTTACCTAAAAACTGTGGTCCAGCAAGTGTTGCTGATTGCAATGTTTGTAATGGCGTTAAGCCATAATCACTAAAAATAGCCAGCTCTTGATGAAGAGATAAACCTGGGTAAATATACGAATTTAAAAATCCAGCGTCGGTCCCAGCAATAATTGATACGCCAGCCTGTTGTGCTAAAGGTAGTAATTGAGCTGTTTTAACAAAGCGTTCTTTACGTTGTTTGATTTGATCTTGGGTATCTTTATTGGCTCTGTCTACACGCCATTGGTAAGTGGCTTTAAGACCTTTACCTAAATAATTTAAAAACTCATCATCTTGATGGTTATCTTCATCAATATAAGCGGTGATTTGACCACCAATTAAAGTAGGTACTACGGCCGTGTTATTTTGAGCTAACACGGCGTATTTATTTAAAGCTGTTTGGTTATCAATATTTGCTGTAACAATTGGCAAAGCACTGCGGTAACTCAGTTCACCTGAAGCCACTTTTGCTGATATTTCAGGTTCATTAATTGCTGCGGCTTTTAACAAGTAGGTCATATGCTCAATGGCATCTAACCCTGCATTTGATACATCTGTAACTGATAGCGAAAACGGAATATGACCAGATATTTGGTAGCCACGCTTTTTCACTTCTTTAACTGCTTTTAAATAAAGTTCAGGTGTTAATGCACTATCGGTGATTTTCACAAAATCCACATTCATAGCATCAAGCGTATCAATAGCAGCATTCATTTCCTCGACAGTTTCAACTTCTAAGTCGCCAGGCCAAATAGAGTCTTTACCTTCGAGTTTGGGCCCTGATGTATAAATGGTCGGGCCAACTAATTGGTTATTATTAATTTGCTCTCGCCAGCTTAAAACTGACTCACTTAAATCAGCAGCAGCATCACGTAATGTAGTAATGCCATACGCGAGGTAAAGTGGTAACAGGGCTTTGTTTTCGGCTATAAGCGCTTCACCGCCGCCAAAATGGACATGCATATCCCAAAGGCCTGGCATTAAAAATTGATCATTAGCATCAATGTAATTCTCAGTAATGTAGTTATTTTTTAGTGAGTTGTTAGCGCGCTTTATGATCACACCATCGCGAATAGCAAGGGATTGTTCAACGCTGAGTTGTCCGGTTGTTACGTCGATGATCGTCGCATTAGCGATCACTATATCGGCGTGCTCAGTTGGCTCTGTGGCACATGCAGTCAGTAGTAAGCAAGTTGAAAATAAAAGTATATTTTGCATTGTGTAACTCTAAATTTTTTATTTAGATTAGCATATATATCTTCTGTAAGGTGTTGATTTGAGTTAGAAGGTAACAAAGTTAGGATGAATAATGGCGATAAAAAATGAGAGTCCATTACGGACTCCCATTATAATCATTTTGGTTTACTTAACTAAACCACGGCGCTTAAGTAGGGCGTCGGTAGTTGGCTTTTGACCACGGAACTCAATATAGCTTTGCATTAAGTCGCGGCTGTTACCTTTTGATAAAATCTCTTTGCGGAAGCTATCACCGTTGTCACGAGTTAAGCCGCCTTGCTTTGTCATATGTGCAAAGGCATCAGCTGCAAATACTTCAGTCCAAAGGTATGCATAGTAACCTGCTGAATAGCCACCAGCAAAGGTGTGGCTAAAGTAACAAGACTTATAACGCGGTGGTACTGGGTAGTAAGCAATGCCGTGTTTCTCTAACGCATCATGCTCAAATTTTTGTACATCAGTTATTTTCTTATCAACACCAAATGAATGCCATTCCATATCAAGTAATGCTGCAGCTAAATACTCAGTGGTGCCAAAACCTTGATTGAAGTTTTGTGACTCAAGTACTTTGTCGAGTAATTCTTTAGGAATTGGTTCACCTGTTTTGTAATGCTTCGCGTAGTTAGCAAGTACAGTTGGTTCGATGTTCCAATCTTCGTTCGCTTGTGACGGGAATTCAACAAAGTCACGAGCTGTTGCAGTGCCTGCAAGGCTTGGGTATTTTACATCTGAGAACAAACCGTGTGCCGCATGACCAAATTCATGGAACATAGTCGTAACTTCAGAGAAGGTCATCAGTGTTGGCTGACCGTCTGCAGGTTTAGGGATGTTTTGTGCGTTATAAATTACAGGTTTTGTGCCCTTTAAGCCACTTTGGCTAACATATGCACTCATCCAAGCACCACCACGTTTACCTTCACGAGCATAAGGGTCCATGTAGAATAAACCAATAGCACTACCATCGGCGTTGAACACTTCAAACGCCATTACATCTTCGTGATAAAGTGGTAAATCTTTACGCTCTTTGAAAGTAATGCCGTACAGTTTTTCCATCGCAAAAAATAAACCGTTATGGATCACTGATTGCATTTCAAAGTATGGCTTAACTAAAGCAGGATCTAGGTCGTACTTAGCTTGGCGCACTTTTTCAGAATAGAATGCCCAGTCCCATGGTTGTACGGCAAACGTTTCGCCTGATGCATCAATTACTTTTTGAATTTCAGCAGCTTCAGCTTTTGCTTTATTTACAGCTTTAGGTGCCAAGTCATCTAATATGCCATAAACGTTTTCAGTGGTTTTAGCCATACGTGTGGTCATTACATATGAAGCCCAATCGTTATAGCCAAGTAGTGCTGCTTTTTGAGCGCGCAAATTGGTTTCTTTGATAATGATAGGGCCATTGGTATTTTGCGCACGAGTCGCTGATGCTTTAAAAATACGTTCACGTAACTTACGGTTTTTTAGGCTGCTGAGAATCGGCTGTTGCGTGGTGTTCACTAACGTGATCATGTAGCCTTCTTTACCTGCTTTTTTAGCGGCAGCGGCAAGGCTTGCTATTTCAGCGTCAGAAAGGCCAGCAAGTTCGCTTTTATCGGTTACTAATACTACGTCCTCTTTAAACGATTTTAATACGTTTTGCGAGAAGGCTGTTGATAACTTAGCAAGCTCAGCGTTGATTTCACGCATTTTGGCTTTTTGTGCTTCATCTAATTTTGCACCAGCGTTAACAAACTTAGTGTAGTAAAACTCAACTAAACGCTGATCTTCGGCATTTAACTTCGCTTTATTGCCATTAATGGTTTCAACACGTGAAAATAATGCTTTGTTAAGATAAATATCATCAGAATGCGCAGATAACACTGGGGCCATTTTTGCTGCAATACGTTGATACTCATCATTAGAGATCAAACCAGATAAGTTATAGAAAGCGGCTGAAACGCGATCAAGCAATTCGCCCGATAGTTCTAATTCAACTAAGGTGTTTTTAAATGTAGCTGGAGCTGGGTTGTTTGCGATAGCCGTGATTTGCGCTTTTTGCTGGGCAATACCTGCATCAAATGCCGGTTCATAATCACTGGTACCAAATTTATCAAATTCTGGTGCCATATATTGTAATGGGCTTGGTTTCATCAATACGTTGTCTACATTGACTGTTTGTACTTGAGTCGTTTGCTCTTTTGTATCAGCATCGTTTTGCGAACTACAAGCAGATAATAATAATGCACTAGCAATTGTAGTTGCTATAAGGGTCTTACGCATGAGAACTCCATAAAATAGGTGAGCCTTGAAAAACAGGCGAGACATAAAACACCCATAACTTAGCAAATTTTCATGTATATACAACTAAGTTTATCGGTTTAAGGTGGGGATTAAGCGCAAAAAACGTGTTTTTAGGTAAAAATAGTGCAAATCGAGAAATAGTAGCCTTAAACAGTAGGACGTATTAAAGCTACTACAGGTTGGTACTTAATTGGGAGTTTTGGTTTATGTTGCATGCGCGAAGTAGCAAAATTAGTTGTAACCTAAAACAAACTTTTTTTCGCTACCAAAACTAGCCGGTTGTTGGTGACCAAACTCTTTATTAATGCAATTAAGAGTATGTTCTTGCTCTGCAAGCACAGACAAAATTTTATTGCGGTATTCAATACTTGATTCAAACAGTTGCAAATCAACTAAAGGTTGTAACGTGGCTAATTTTTGATTTAAGGTCAGTTGTGACATCATTCGTTCCTCGTGCTTTATTTAAGCTTACAGTACTTATATAGCATTACCTGTAAGAAAATGTTAATGATTTGTTCATAAAAAACATATTGAACTTTAACTTCTCCGTAAATGCCATTATGGCGTGCTAAACTTACTTAACCCTGAATAGCTATTTGTTTTATTAATTTTGGAAAAAGTATGACGTTAGAGTCAATCTCTCATTATTTATCGTATGTAATTTTTAGTTATAACAATATCGAAATTACTGTAGCTAAAGTTATTCAAGTGCCTTTGATACTCTTTGCCATGTGGTTTGTGGTTACATGGATTGGTCGATTAATACGAAAAACTCTGCTCGCACGTAAAATGAACCCTGATGCGGTGCATTTATTTACCCGTATTTATTTAGTGTTAAGTATCGCAATTTTAATATTTACCTCCCTTGAAGTGTTAAATATTCCGTTAACAGCATTTGCCTTTGTTTCTGGCGCTATAGCTATTGGTGTAGGATTCGGGGCACAAAATATCATTAATAACTTTATTAGTGGCTGGATTTTAATGTGGGAGCGGCCAATTCGTATTGGAGATTTCTTAGAAGTGGGCAACGCTAAAGGGGTGGTTGAAACGATTAATACCCGCTCCACGCGCATTCGTCGTAACGATGGTGTGCACATGCTTATACCAAACAGTCAACTACTCGAAAACACAGTGACGAATTGGACCTTGATTGACCGCAATGCTCGTTCGTCTGTCAGTGTTGGTGTGGCATATGGATCAGATGTATTGTTAGTTGAAAAACTGATCAAACAAGTGTTGAGCGAACATCCTGCAATACTCCCGACGCCGGCATCTTCAGTGTTATTTGATGATTTTGCTGAAAGCTCTTTAGTGTTCAATGCTATTTTTTGGGTTTGTGCTGAATCAGAAACCATGTTGCGCCAAGTCCGCAGTGATATTCGTTTTAGCGTATATAAAATATTTGCTGAGCATAATGTCGTTATTTCTTTCCCACAACGCGATATACATATTGATGGTGAAATTGCATTAAGGCGGGGACGAGCAACGAAATAAATCCAGCGGTACCGGTATAGTCTTGCAGAAGTAATTTGCTGCAACGAGTAGCAAATTACTTCGTTTTTATTGATGAGTTATTGCTGTTGCACCATCTTTTTTAGCTTTAATGAAAATAATACAATTAAAGCACCAAATAGTACGGCGTAAGTGGCGACTAACCAAAGTAAAGTATGGATCCCTGCGCTAGGATTAAAGATTAAATATAAACCAAATAATACTGATATTGCCCCAGTAATAATTAATATCCACTCATTAGATATTTCCGCTCTTAATTTAAGCGCAATTAAAATTTCAACAGCGCCAATCGCTATGGCCCACGCAGCGACATAATAAAGTAATAGTATCGCGGTAACGTTTGGTGCAAATAGGGTAACTAGTCCTGCGATGATTGATAACACCCCACCGGCCAATAACCAGCGCCAATAGGGATTGTGTTGCTTAGAGTTCCAAGCAACCCATGTTCTTAGCATGCCATCAAATAAAAAATAGCCCGCAAAAAATAACAACATAATACTCAGAGATGCATTGGGTGCTAACCAAGTAATAACGCCAAAAATAATTGCAATGAGGCCGCGTACTAACAGTACTGACCAGTTTTTTGAAAGTGTGGTGGTTAGATCCATTCTATTCCTTAATGACAGCGCTAAAATTATATTTAACAGCATAAATACTGCATATACGTTAGCTTGTGTAGGTACTTAGGTCAAACTCCACGTTATGTGTATAGCGTTGGGGCATTTTGACCTTTGGGAGCTAAAATTCATTCCATTTTAGGGGCGAGTAGATCATGACGCTAGATTTGTAACCTACGTGGGCTAAGTGAAAATAGAGCAAAGTTTGTGCATCTTCCCATGTTTCTAATCTACATCTATGCGGGCAACAAAAAATTAAACGTCCTAGGCAAAACCGTTCGAGCTAATAGACCCTGATTTTACCTAATGAGCGCTTTTATTCATTCAAAATAAAGTTTTTGAGACTTTTCCACGTCGTTTTGTAATACGTTTCTTAAATAGCTTAATGATGTGTTTGGCTAAGGTTAAAAATGAGAGAAACCGACGTCTCTTGATGCTATTAGCTTTAAATTTGATATGCCACTTTCTTTTTGTTTTACGTCCTAATCACATGCAGCGTTATTGCTTACTTATGGGAAATAACCACACTATATAGCTTTGTCTTACCTAAAAACCAAATATATTGCTGTAATAGTAACCTAGAAAGATAAATACGCCCTAGAGCGAAGTTTCTAGTGAAGTATACTGTTTTTAACTTTTAAATAAGTGTTAACGCTTTTATAGTTAATAACAGGTAAGGTGCTAAATTAAAACAGCTCAAGGAATTGATTTATGGATAAGTACTTCATAACATTATTAAAACTAATTGGCTTGTCCATATTATTTTCTTTGAGTTTCAGTTTATTCGCACAGCCAGAGATAACGGTAAAATCTCTGTTTGATAATGAGAACAAAGAAGATAGTCAAAGTAACCCTAATTCAGAGGTCGAACAGTCATTACAAGCAACGGTAATTACTTCCGCGGAAACCGGCAAAGAAATTGATATTGATTCTTTGCCCTATGATGAATTCCACCGTATTACTCCTAGTACTACAATGCGGGCTTATTTACGTGCTGTAAACCAACGCGATTATGCCCTAGCAACAAATTATTTAGATTATCGAAATTTACCACCTGAAGTTAAAGCAATTGCACCAGAGTTACTGGCTGAGCAACTGTCACTGGTTTTTGATCGCACGCTATGGATTGATATCGATACATTAAGTAACAAACCTGAAGGAAAGAAAAATGAACCAGTACCTAGTTATCGAGATTTAGTTGCTGAGATAACGACGTCGCGAGGGCCTGTACAAATATTATTACAACGTGTTCCTGATGAAAAAGGAAATAATAAAGTTTGGAAAATATCGAATGCAACAGTTAGTAATATCCCATTTTTAATTGATGAATTTGGTTATAACGTGCTTGGCGAGTGGCTTTATAATAATTTACCCAAAACACAGTTGTTGGGAGTAATGGTATGGCAGTGGGTTTATTTTATCGGGTCGTTTTTTGCGTTCTTTTTGCTTGCGATATTAATTACACGAATTTTTGCAGCGATCTTACATCGTTTTATAGTGCAAACACCTGACGATGTACTCGCGCTTATTAAAGGGCCTATCTGCTTATTGTTGGCTGTACTTTTATCGCGTTCACTTTATGATATTTCCAATGTTACTATTACAGTCGTTGCGCTTGCTCAAGGCGCAACAGTATTATTAGTTGCATGGACTTGGGTGTTTTTACGTTGCGTTGATATTATTAAACATCGCCTATCAGATCGCTTTATTGAGCAAAAAAAACCACAAGCTGTATTTTTGTTGCGTCCAGCAAGTAATGTGCTAAAAACTCTGGTCGTGATTGTGGCCGTATTATTGTGGTTTGAAAATTTAGGTTTTAATGCCACCACCTTACTTGCAGGCTTAGGTATTGGTGGATTAGCCATTGCATTGGCAGCGCAAAAAACGGTAGAAAATATAATAGGGGCAATTACTTTATATATCTCTTCGCCAGTGAAAATAGGTAACTTATGTAAATTTGGTTCAAGTATGGGAACCATCGAAGAAATAGGCTTACGTGCTACCCGAATACGTACTTTAGATCGATCTGTTATATACGTCGCAAATGCAAAATTTGTTGATATGCAGTTAGAGAACATTTCAGAGCGAGAAAGAATTTCCTATCGCCCTAACTTAATGCTCAGTGCCAAAACTAAACAACATGATCTATTAGCTTTTATGGCCGCATGTAAAAACTTACTTGATAAGCACGAAAAGATTGATGACACGCCATGTCGAGTTCGTTTTAAAGGCTTTACGCCATGGGCATTACAAATTGATTTATTGAGTTATGTAGTAACAACTGATTTTTCCGAGTATATGGAAATAATCGAAGAGTTAAATTTAGCTATTCTAGGCTTACTCAATGAGCATAATTGTCAATTAGCGAATCCTGAATTTGCTCGAGTTAGCGGGTGAAATTGTTAGTTTGTGTAGTTGGTTTATAAAGACATATCTATAGATGATTACATACAGCTGATACAGTTTTACCATTGAAATTAACAGGACAAATGTCCGTATGAAATAAATATATTTGCATAATTTTTCTAAAATTCTTCTATCATGTCGCCATATGTTGTAAAAAGTTTATATTTTTGTACATATTAATGCAGTAAAAGTGTCACACAGTGCTATAATCTTCAGCGTTCGTTCAGCCTCTTTACTTCGTTTTGCACTCTCGACAAAGAGGTCCGCGCAGCTTAACTTAAGGCGCGAAAAATTGGCCGAACCCGCCGAGTGAATTTGGCGCAACACATCAACCGTTGAATAAGAGTGCACTAAAAAGGTTAAACCCCGACATGAAAGCAATGAAAAGATCTACGTTAGCAACCCTAATCAATGCAACGTTGTTCTCTGCCGTAGCAGGTACTTCATTTACAACTCTTGCTGCTGATGAACAAGCTCCAACTGCGCAAAGCAAGCAATTAGAAGTTATTCAAATCACTGCGCGCAAGCGTGTAGAAAATGCACAGGAAGTACCTGTCGCAGTATCTGCATTGCAAGGCGATAATTTAGATGCTTACAGCTCTGCTGGCATGGATATTCGCTTTATGAATGCGAAAATCCCAAGCTTATCGATTGAGTCTTCATTTGGCCGTTCTTTCCCACGCTTTTATGTTCGTGGCTTAGGTAATACTGATTTTGATTTAAATGCCTCGCAACCAGTATCATTGGTAGTTGATGAAGTAGTACAAGAAAATGCTATTTTAAAGGGCTTCCCTGTATTTGATGTGGCACGTGTTGAAGTATTACGTGGCCCACAAGGCACTTTGTTTGGTCGTAATACGCCGGCAGGTTTAGTTAAATTTGATACAGTTAAACCAAGCCAAGATTTTGATGGCTATGGCTCTGTATCTTACGGCAGCCGAGGTGCAGTAGACTTTGAAGGTGCAGTTGGTGGTGCATTAACAGACCGTTTATCAACACGTGTATCAGTACTTTGGCAGGATAAAGACGATTATATTGATAATCGTGCGCCAGGCTTTGAACAAAAAGATGCTCTGGGTGGCTACACTGACCAAGCCGCACGTATCCAATTCTTGTATGAAGGCAATGATTTTACCGGTTTATTTAACTACCATGTGCGTGATATGGACGGTTCACCAATTGCTTTTCGTGCCAATGTTATTAAAAAAGGCAGTAATGATTTAGTTGATGGCTATGATCATGATGTAGTTTTTCATGATGCAGCTTCTCGTGCGACACAGCAGGTTGAATCTCAAGGTGCCAATCTAAAACTTGAGTGGGATTTGGCTAACCATACTATTACCTCTATCTCAGCATGGGAAAGCGCAGAAATTTATTCTCGCGCAGACATCGATGGTGGTTACGGTGGTTATTCAATTAATGACGTAGCTGTTGCAATGGGACCTGGGTTTATTCCATTTTCTTCAGAAAGTGCTGATGGTATTCCTGAGCACGACCAGTATACGCAAGAACTTCGTTTATCAAGTAACTTCACTGGTGACTTAAATTATCAAGTAGGTGTATTTTACTTTGATGAAGCGTTAACCATTGAGAACTACAGCTATGATACTGCTGCTAATGGAGCACTAAATGGTTATGTTATTCAACAGCAAGACACTAAAGCGTGGGCAGTCTTTGGTTCGGTTGACTACACACTAACAGATGACTTTAAAGTGACTGCTGGCCTTCGTTATTCTGATGATGATAAAGAATTCTCTGCAAATCGTACATTAAGTCCTGCTGGCGGTGGTGCACTGTTTTTAACTGAAAACCCTAGTGATGATCACATCAGCTGGGATATTTCATCAAGCTATAAAATTAACGACGATGTTAACTGGTATGCACGTATTGCGAATAGCTTCCGAGCGCCAAGCATTCAGGGCCGTATTTTATTTGGCGATGAAGTAACGATTGCTAAGTCAGAGACTGTTACATCATACGAAACAGGTATCAAATCAGATGTGTTAGATGGCCGCGGCCGTGTAAATGCGACTGTTTTTTACTATCAAATGGATGACCAGCAGTTAACGGCTGTAGGTGGTGGCGCTAATTTTAACCGTTTAGTAAATGCTGATAAAACGACCGGTTATGGTTTTGAGCTAGACACTGAGTGGGTATTAACTGATGAGTTGAATGCTACATTTAACTTAAGCTACAACAAAACTAAGCTTAAAGATAATGACCTTGCTGTTGCTGTATGTGCGCAGTGCACCGTGAAAGATCCTACATTCCAAGTTCCTGGCGCATTTGGCCCTGAAGATCGCGCTATTTTGGATGGCAATAGCCTTCCGCATGCGCCGGAATGGATCTCTAATTTAACGCTTCGTTATACTAAAGAAGTAGCTGGTGGTGACTTCTTCGCCTATACCGATATTTCATACCGCAGCGAAATTGACTTCTTCTTGTATGAGTCAGTTGAATTCGAAGGTAAATCACTATTAGAAACTGGCCTACGTGCTGGTTATAACTGGGCTGAAGGTGATTATGAGTATGAAGTATCTGCGTTTGTACGTAACTTATTTGACGAGCAACAAGTAATCGGTGCAATCGACTTCAATAATAACACTGGTATGGTAAATGAAGAACGCTATATCGGTGCAGAATTTAAAGTGAAGTTTTACTAAACTCCATTTTAGTTAAGTAGATTTAAGCCCGCATTATTTGCGGGCTTTTTTTTTTACGCTAGTGAAAAGCCTTATTAGAGCTGCTAAAGTAGCGACAATTAAATTTAACAAGAGAAGAACAATGGCTGGATTTTGGAACTACCGAGTGATTTTTTGTGAAGCAACTAAAGATGAAGCGGCGCAATATCAAATACATGAGGTTGAATATAACCTAAATGGTAAAGTAACGAATTGGTCAGAAACGGGCGCAGCGCCTTTTGGCAACACCTTAGATGCGTTACGAGATGACGCAGAGCGTTTAAAAACAGCATTTGAAAAACCTGTACTAAAAGTTGTTAGAAAAGAACGTGGCTACGAGTTGGTAGATGTTGAAACGGGTGAAGAAGCATTTGCAGAGCCGCCAGCAGGTTTAACAGCATAAGTATTAAACCAAAAAGGTGCTATGAGCGCCTTTTTTGTTGCTGAAAAATAAAGGAATGAGGATGACATTAAAAGCAGTATTATTTGATATGGATGGCACTTTAGTTGATTCAGAAAGTGTCCATTTTAACTGTTGGAATGATGTTTTAGCACCGTTTGGCGTGCGCTATGAAGAAGATGATTTTTGCCAACGTTTTTCAGGTCGACCGACCTTAGATGCGGCAATTGAAGTGGTTGAGCAATATAACTTATCGGTTTCACCGCAGTGGTTAGCGCAGGCTAAATATGATGCATTCGAGCAATTTGTTACCACTAATTTACCTCCTTTAATGCCTTTTGCCGAAGAGGTATTAGAGGCAGTGAAGCAAAGCGATCTTAAAATGGCATTAGTGACGGGTAGTTCACGCCATGAGGCCTTACCTATCTTAAAAGGCTATGGCTTTTATGAATGGTTTGACTGCGTAGTGACTAAAGACGACGTGCAAAATCCAAAACCTGCGGGAGACCCTTATTTACTTGCACTGACAATATTAGGGATTTCAGCAGAGCAAGCAATTGCTGTTGAAGATACACACACCGGCGTTACAGCAGCAACTAATGCAAACGTATCTGTGGTTGCAATACCGAATAAACACACCCTAGGCCACGATTTAAGTTTAGCTGTTTCTCGCATGGATAATTTACAGCAGCTATGGCAATGGGTACAAACTAAGCTATAGTTTAGTCTGCTTGGTGATAAACAAGGAGACCGATATGCTTAAAGGACTAACAGTATTATGGTTGCTGATCAGTACTTTTACTTGCTTAGCAACTGATACACAGATCACCGCTGATGCCCAACTTGCCAAGGTTTACCCACAAGATCAAGCGCTTGCCATTGAAAACTATCTCGTTAGTGAGAAGTTTGATGGGGTCCGTGCGATTTGGACGGGAACACAGTTGATAACCCGTAATGGCAATGCCATTAATGCGCCAGGCTGGTTTATTGCTGATTTACCTAATTTGAGGGTAGACGGTGAGTTGTGGACCAAGCGCGGTGATTTTGCAGACCTCAGTGGTATTGTGCGCACTTTACAGCCGTTGGATAGTGACTGGCAAAAAGTCACCTATCAGATATTTGACATGCCAGATCAACATAATCCCTTTGCAGTACGCTATGAAAATTATCTACGTTTAGTAAAAACATTAAATAAGCCTCACATCCAAGCAGTACAGCAGTATCAATTTACTACAGAGCAGGCATTATCTGCGTACTTTGATAAAGTAACTCAGCAAGGTGGTGAAGGTGTAATGCTGCATTTAGCCTCGGCAATGCATAAAAGTGGCCGTTCTGATGCGCTGTTAAAGTTAAAACCTTATTTTGATAGTGAAGCGGTCGTCATTGCTCATCTTCCAGGAAAAGGCAAATTTACTGGCATGCTAGGGGCGTTAAAAGTAGTTACACCACAAGGAAAAGAGTTTTCAATTGGTACTGGCTTTAGTAACGCACAGCGCCAAAATCCACCCGCAATAGGAGCGACGGTGACATACCGATACCATGGTTTTACTAAAAACGGTTTACCACGGTTTGCCAGTTTTTTACGTCAACGCGATCCTGATTAACATTTAAAAAAAGCCGTAAGTATGCTAAATTGCGCGGCCTTTTGATGTTAGTTGTGGTGAAGTAATGGTAGTTGGTTTTGATTATGGTAGTTCTAATTGCGCAATGGGTGTAATGAATGCTCAAAATACTGTTGAGCTGGTGCCCCTAGAGCAAGGTAAGTTTTACCTCCCTTCAACCTTATACACACATCACAGTGCTTTAGTTGTCGATTTTGTTGCTCAGCATCTAACAGGTACAAGTTATGAAACTGATTTTAAAACCCAGCGCCAAGCCCTGCTCAATAGTATGGTGCGGATCAAGTCTGACTTAGATCTAGCCCCCGGTGATGAAAGTCTTTTTATTGGCCGTGAAGCAATTAACGAATATGTGCAATTTCCTGAAGAAGGCTATTTTGTTAAATCCCCTAAATCGTTTTTTGGGGCAATAGGCTTAAAGCAAGGGCAAATCAACTTCTTTGAAGATATTGCCACCGCAATGATTTTAAAAATCAAACAGCGTGCTGAAACATCACTACAAAAAGAGTTAACACAAACGGTTATTGGCCGCCCGGTAAATTTCCAAGCCGTGGGTGGAGAGCAATCAAACCAACAAGCAATTGGTATTTTAGAGCGTGCAGCAAAACGAGCTGGCTTTAAAGATGTGGCTTTTTTATATGAACCACTCGCAGCAGGAATTGATTATGAAAGTGACTTAAATCACGATCAAAAAGTATTGGTTATTGATATTGGTGGTGGTACCAGTGACTGCTCATTTGTGCAAATGGGACCTAGCTTTCGTGATAGTAGTGACCGTGATC
Source organism: Pseudoalteromonas sp. SR41-8 (assembly GCF_014163915.1). Taxonomy (NCBI): domain Bacteria; kingdom Pseudomonadati; phylum Pseudomonadota; class Gammaproteobacteria; order Alteromonadales; family Pseudoalteromonadaceae; genus Pseudoalteromonas; species Pseudoalteromonas sp. SR41-8. Next base: position 109,834 of record NZ_JACJEE010000009.1, on the reverse strand, counting down.
ATGACTTTTTAGCGCATACAGGTAAACGTGTTGGCGGTAATGATTTAGACATTGCTTTAAGCTATCACGCATTAATGCCATTGCTTGGTTTAGGCAGTCAGTTTAAATCAGGTTTACCATTGCCTAATCAAGCATTTTGGCAAGCATGTAAAATTAACGATGTGAACTTACAAAGCCAGTTTTATAGTCAAAGCCATCACCGAGAATTACTTACGCAGTTACGTGAAGTACAAGCACCTGAGTTATTTCAACGACTGATCGATTTGCAGCAAAATAAGCAAGGTCATCAGCTGGTACAGCAAGGGGAGGCGGCAAAAATTGCGCTTTCGTCAGTGACTGGGTATGACTGTGAATTAGGGTTTTTAGCACCGCAATTACATAAAGTGCTATCACGAGCTGATTTAGCTGTGGCGGTTGATGATTCGATTATGCAAATAGTAAGTTTAGCAAAACAAGCGATTAAAGATGCAGGGACCGTTCCTGATGTGATTTACCTTACCGGTGGTAGCGCGCAATCGCCACTAATAAAAGCTGCATTAGTTGAGCACTTAGGTGATATTAAAATGGTAAACGGCGATCACTTTGGTAGTGTAACCGCCGGACTCACTAAATGGGCAAGTATGCTTTATCGTTAAAGGGTGCTTATAGAATGACTTGTCGGGTTGCGAGGTATTTCTCGTAATCTGGCAATGACCGTTCAAGCTCGTTATGCATCAAAGGCGAGCTTAAAATCATATCTGCGCTGACTTCATTACACGCCACTGGAATATTCCATACCGCAGCTAAGCGTAATAATGCTTTAACATCCGGATCATGAGGTTGAGATGCAAGGGGGTCCCAAAAGAAAATCAACACATGAATTTCATGCTCCGCAATTTTAGCGCCTAACTGCTGATCGCCCCCCATAGGGCCACTAAGTAGTTTGATAACTTCAAGTCCAGTATTTCGCTCAATTAAATGACCTGTGGTGCCTGTGCCATATAAAGTGTGCTTACTGAGGTTATCGCGATGTTTATTACACCAGGCTAGCAAGGCTGCTTTTTTACCATCGTGTGCAACTAAAGCAATATTTTTTTGCGCTGGAAGGGTTTGCTGTTTTTGTTCCATGTTGACTCTTTTTCTTTTTAGATGAGTAGATTAACCGCAAGAACTACAAATACTACACCTGTTATACGATCAATCCAAATTTGGCTTTGCGGGTGCTCTCGAAAGTAGCCTGCAATTTTATCGCCAAAGTAAATATACGTGCAGTCAATCGGAAACGCAAAAAGTGGATACAGTAAGCCAAAGAAAGCTAATTGAAATGTAGTTGATGATGACAGGGTTGGATCAACAAACTGCGGAATAAACGCAATAAAAAATAACGCTACTTTAGGGTTGAGCACTTCAGTCATCATAGCCTGAAACATAACATTAGTTTTTTTCTTGGTGCTTACATGGGGTTTATCTTCGCTACTGCACTCTGACTGGATAAATGTGCTTTTAAACATCATAAAACCTAAATAACATAAGTAGGCAGCACCAGCGTATTGTACGCTGGTATAAGCCACTTCTGAGGCTTTTAGGATAGCCGTAAGACCGACAACGGCAAATAAAGTATGCGCCACTCCGCCTAAAGCAAAACCAAATGCGCTTTGTAAGCCTGCTGCGCGGCCATTGGCAAAAGTTTGCGCCATTAAAAAAGCATTGGAAGGACCTGGTGCAACAGCGATTAAAAAACTCGCTGCTAAAAATGACAGTAAAAATTCAAAATTGATCATTGTTTTTATGTGTTTTTAGGGTGATAAGCGTGTGCTTTATTACTGAGCAGTATAACCCACAGTGGCAGCAATAATAATAAGTGAAAAGCAATAAACTCGGGCGCATTGAAAGGGAGCACTTGGGTGAGCATAACCAATGCTCCAGCGCCGCTCATTTGCATTAAACCGATTAACGCAGATGCAGTACCTGCTTGTTTAGCAAAATGTGACAATGCCATTCCAGCCGCTGAGCCTAAGCTAAGTGCAAAGCCTAGCGCAGCAATCAACACTGGCAGCATAAAAGCAAAGGCACTTTTAAACTGGCCGAGAATTAAAATCAGTACACCAGAGAAAATTAATAAACTCATACCTATGCGTAACGCTTTTTGACTATGGCGTTTGATATACAATGGTGCAATAAAGCTAGCTACAATGCTAACAATGGCATTGAGAGTAAACCAAAAAGTAAAATCGCTGACCGATCCACCTAACTCGGTCATGATCCATCCCGGTGCTAATGTTACAAAAGCTAAAATAGCCGACATTGCCACCATACAAATTAGGCTATTAAAAAGAAAAATAGGCGTGCTAATGATTGGTATAAAACGACGTAAATCGAGTATGTGGCCCTCATAGTGGCTATCCGCAGGGCGTGTTTCTTTAAAATATATGGCAGTGATCATTAGTCCAACACAAGCAAACCCCGCCAAAAATAAAAAGTTCATCCGCCAGCCAAATTGCACAGTCAGCCAAGCGCCTAAAATAGGCGCTAACGCGGGAATAAAACACACAATACCATTTAGGTAAGTGATCATTTGGCCGCTTTTAGCACTGCCGTAGGTATCACGAACAATCGCAAATGCAACCACAAAAGTGGCACAAGCCCCAAAACCTTGCAGTGCACGTGCAAGCATCAGAATGCTAAAGCTAGGTGCTAAAAAAGCCAACATCCCAGCAAATCCATACAGTGTGATGCCAAATAGTGCGACTGGACGGCGGCCAAACTTGTCGGCTAAAGGACCTGCTATAAGCTGACCTAAGCCAACCGTCAGCATAAAAATAGCGACGGTAAGTTGCACTTGCTGCTCATCAATAGCCAATGCTTGCGCAATATCAGGAAATGCGGGTAAGTAAATATCAATCGCTAATGGGCAGAATATAACCAGAAGAGCGAGAATTAAAATAACACTAAGATGATTGCGGCGATCGGTTGTTGGCATGAGTGCTCCTTTTGCCGCGTATTTTAGGTCTGCAAAGATAAAAAAGAAAGGGCATATGACCCATCTATCAATAAGATTATAAGTATAAATGCACTTTTGCTAACTGGTCTGATGTGCTAATTTTGCAATAGCGACATTCAATGGAAAATAATAATGAGTAATAAATCTGCAGTTTTAACAGCATGGCATAGTTTTAAGCGTCTACCATTTGGCAATTGGTTATTTACTAAAGTAGTGTGTTTTAAAGCCCCTTATTTTGGCTCCATGAAACCCACTGTTTTAGATTTACGTGACGGACATTGCAGCGCAATGGTTAAAAACCGACGGAGTGTGCACAATCATATTGGGACTATCCATGCTATTGCGCAGTGTAATTTAGCTGAGTTATGTGCCGGTGTGATGGTTGATGCTACCGTGCCATATAAAACTCATCGCTGGATCCCTAAAGGAATGACGGTGCAGTACTTAGCGAAGGTTGATACTGATGTCACAGCTGTGGCAGAAATTGCAATGCCAAGACAATGGCTAGATAAAGAGGATTTAGTGGTGCCAGTGAAGCTTTACAATACTCGCAGTGAATTGGTCTTCACTGCTGATATTACAATGTACGTTACTAAGAAAAAGTAAAAGAATAATAAAGCGATTACTTTTTCTCAGCGGCTTGTTTGTTGAAAAACGACAAGTCATTATCACCTTCACTGAGCGCAGATGTAAGCTCTGGCTTTGATTCTGCGTTATTGGCAATTAATTCAACCGTTTCAGCTTCATGGCGTTGTTTTAAGTTACCTTCAATAATTGCACCAGCATCAATACTTAAAGTATCTTGATAAACATCCCCGTGCACTTGCGCTGAACGTTCAATAACTACTTTGCTGGCGTTGAGTGAGCCGATTACTTTACCTTTTACAATCACGCTTTCAGCGACCACTGAGCCTTCAACACAACCGGTATTACCAATAACTAAATGGTTAACACGAACATCACCATCTATGCGACCATCAAGCTGTACTTCACCTTGACTCACTAGGCTGCCCGTTAAGCGAACATCTTCAGAAATTATCGAAGGAGTGTGGCTAGTTCTTTTTAGTTGAGAATTTGCAGAACTACTTACTGTTGATTTTTTTTTACCGAACACGAGAAAGCGCCTTTGTTATTTTGACTGGATTGACATGTTTGTCGTTAAGTAATACTTCATAGTGTAGGTGAGTGCCAGTACTTCTGCCAGTGCTGCCCATTAATCCGATAACATCATTTTTGGTTACCGTTTGGCCTTTTTTAACGTTGATTTTATTTAAGTGACCAAACCGAGTTACAAAGCCGTTTTTATGTTGCAGTTCGATAAAATTACCATAACCACCGTTGCGTCCTGCGCGTAATACAGTGCCATCAGCGGGGGCGAATATTTCGGTTTTATGCCAACCTGCTAAATCAACACCTTTATGATAAGCATGACGGTTATTCACTGGATCTTTACGCAGGCCAAAACTACTCGAAATATAGTAATTTGCTGCAGGCAGAGTTTGCGGTAACTCACTGAGTAAATTTTCAAGCTTATTCAACGCCAATAGTTTATCTGCGATGACTAAAAATTCAGCTGGGATCTTTGATTCATCAAATAAATCCAGCGGACCACCTTGCGCGGTTTCTGTCATATTACCATCTAGACGACGCGCCAAGGCGGTATCAAGTCCTGCACCTTTGAGCATCGCTAAAATATCGTGCTGGCGGCGTTCTATTTGTTGCTCTATTTGTAAAAAGCTGTGTTGGTATTGGCTATTGAGTAGTGCAAAACGTTGCTCGATATTAACAGAGTCAGAGAGTGAAAGAGTGTGTGCGCTGTTAGGGTTTTCATCAACTAATGGTTCGTGGAACTCTTCTTGTTGTTCGCCGAGTTCACCTTCTGGCGGCGCTGCTGGCAGTGTGGGATTACTCATCGACTCAGGTAAAGAATCGATCATGCTCTGCAATAAAGCATGCTTTTGCTCTAGCACCGCAAGCTGGGCTAACTGTTTATCGTATTGTGCTTGTTGTTCTTTACTTTGTTGCTGCCACTGTTGTTGTTTTGATAATTGGCTTTGTTCGATATCGGAAATCTTGTTGGTTTGAGAGTATATTCGCAGGGTCGAAACAGCCAACCAAATTAAAGCAATTAAAATAATAGCTACGGCTGATATTTGTAACCAAGGTGCTAATATCACATGTTTAACCTCACCATTTTGGCGGATCAACAGCTGTCTAGCTGGGAATAATTTGTGATAAAAAGACTTAATAAATGCTGACATGGCTTATAAACACTGGCTATTAACCGAATTAAGATAGCAATCTGAGCTGAAAAAGCCAGTAAAAAATTGTAATTAATCTTAAAAAAGGAGGCGTTGGTCGCCTCCTTATAATAAATACATTTAATAAATGTTTACAACTTAGTTACTTAGCAGGAAGAACCGTTCCTTCTACGCAGCCAAAACCGATACGAGCAAAACCGGCTTTTTCACACCAACCACGCATAATAACGTTGTCGCCATCTTCTAAAAAGCTGCGTTGTTCACCGTTATTAAGGGTGATTTTTTCTTTACCACCACGAGACAGTTCAAGTAATGAACCAGCTTCTTCATGAGTCGGACCTGATTGCGTACCTGAGCCCAGCATATCACCTGGCATAAAGTTACAACCATTTACTGTGTGATGAGTCACCATTTGTGCCACTGTCCAGTATGAATGTTTGAAACTTGATTTAGAGACTAATGAAGGTGCAGCACCTTGTTCACGCATTTTAGCGGTCTCAATTTGCACGTCCATTTTTATATCAAAGGCGCCAAGCTCACGGTTTTGGCTTGATTCTAAATAATCTAATGGTTGTGGGTCATTTTCATCACGAGTCCATGATGTTTTATAAGGTGCTAATGCTTCGGTGGTTACAATCCACGGTGATACAGTTGAAGCAAAGTTTTTCGCAAGGAATGGACCTAATGGTTGGTATTCCCATGCCTGTAAGTCACGTGCTGACCAGTCATTGAATACACAAAAACCAAATACATGGTTTTCAGCGTTTTCGATAGCAATGGCATCACCTAATTCATTACCTTTACCTAAATAAATGCCTAGCTCTAACTCATAATCTAAACGTTTACACGGACCAAGCGATGGTACTTCAGCGTCTGGCGCCTTAGTTTGACCATTTGGGCGATGAAAGGTTTGACCTGACACATCAATTGATGAAGAACGGCCATGGTAACCAATGGGTACCCATTTATAGTTAGGCAGTAACGGGTTGTCAGGACGGAATAAGCTACCGACTGCTGTTGCATGATAGATAGATGTGTAAAAGTCAGTGTAATCGCCAATACGACATGGCAATGCAAACTCAATGTCTGCTTGGGCAATTAATGCGTCGCTTAACTTAGCTTGTTCAGCGGCGCCTTCGCGTAATGCTTTAGATAATGCTAAACGTAGCGCTGACCAATATTGCTGACCAAGACCCATAAATTCATTTAATGTTGCTTGGCTTGCTGCTGCTATGGCTGTTTGTGCATCGCCTGAGAAAATAGCTAACTCGTTTACTTTGGCAAGGTCGATAACTTGGTCGCCAATGGCAACAGCACCACGAAAAGCTTCGTCAGAGTTCTTACGACGTACTTCTGCAAATGGTAGGTTTTGAATTGGGAAGTCACAATTTGCAACGTTTGCTGAGGCAACCCAGCTAGTTAAATTTATATCATGGGTTTCGTTAATTAAACTCATTACATTTCCTTTGGTTTAGTCAGTCGCGCTTTACAGTGGATATGGTGATGAATAGCGCGATTTAAACAGTGAAATTCAGATTGTCATTTATAATATTGATGAAACGACAAAAAGCAGCGAAGTACGCTGCTTTTTAAATTTACAATACGGTGCTTATAAAACGCCGCGGCGCTCTTGGTCGCGCTCGATTGATTCAAACAGTGCTTGGAAGTTACCTTCACCAAAACCGCCGTCATCAACACGTTGGATCATCTCGATAAAGATTGGGCCAAATAAGTTTTTCGAGAAAATTTGCAATAAGTAGCAATTTTCACTTTGGCTATCGACTAAGATCTGATGTTCACGGATCTTTTCTTTATCTTCTGCAACCCAAGGTACACGATCGAAAATTGTATCGTAGTATTCAGGGATAATATCAAGCGTGGCAATGGTTGATTTATCAAGCTTATCTAGTGAGCTTACTAGGTCATCTGTTAAGAATGCTAAATGCTGCACGCCTGGGCCATTGTATTCACCAAGGTATTCATCGATTTGGTTGTTATCGTTGCCTTTACCTTCATTGATTGGAATCGAGAAGGTGCCGCACGGTGATTTAAGAGCATAAGAGATCAAGGCTGTTTTTTGGCCTTTGATATCAAAGTAACGAACCTCAGTAAAACCAAAGACGTCTTTATAAAAGTTAGCCCATGTTTCCATAGTGCCTTTATAAACGTTATTAGTTAAATGGTCGATGCGAATAAAGCCTTTATCATCAACAATGTTTTGTTCGCTTAAGTCTTCAAAGTCTTGCTCATAGATTGAACCTTTGTCACCAAATTGCTCAATAAAATAAATTAAGCTGTCACCAATACCGTAAATTGCCGGGTATGGTAGGTCTTTATGAGTTGAATCAGTCGCGGGTTTTGCACCACGCGCTACTGCGGTGTCAAATGCCTGTTGAGCATTCTCTACACGCCAACCCATAGAACAAATTGCAGGACCATGACTTTTTGCAAACTCTGCAGAGAAACCATCACGTTCATTATTTAGTAAAAAGTGAATATCGTTTTGGTTGTAATAAACAATGTCTTTACCTTTAAATGTTTTGAGCTTTGAAAAACCAAAATCGGTAAATACTTTATCCATATAATCTGCATCAGGTGTAGCGTATTCAGTAAACTCGATACCTACCAAACCTAAAGGGTTAGTTACTTCACTCATTATAATTCTCCCGCAATAAACACTGCGTCTTGTTGTGTCTGATGCGCAGATAATTAACCATAATTGGCAGCAGGGGAAGAGCCGATAGCTATTTAGGCAAACGGCTCTTTGTAAATTAAATGGGACGATCATTTTAAAATGCATAAGCATTAATGCTTGGTTTTGAGATTTGTATTGAAAGGTCTTGTATTAAGTAACTTAAACTTTTGTTAACTTATTGATAAATAGAATTAATTTATTCTTATTTAAGGGGGTAAATAATCAAATAAAGGAACTATTCACCCCTTATTAAATATACGTGGTGTAATAAATTGTTTACGCTAGAGCCGTATTTGTTAAAAAACTAACTCTTCTGCGCTAAGCTAAGGTCACTAGTAATGGCTGGGGCATTTTGCTAGCAGTGCTACAGCGTTTCGTTGAACGTGCGTGGTGGCCTATCAGATGTGTTTAATGAAGCTGTTGAAAAGTAATTTATAATCTTTTGTTACGCGCTTTGAAGTCAGCCTTATTAATATCGTAACTTAAATAGACGTTTGGTTGGCAGGAATTAATCATGGCGATATAAATAGAGCAACTAAAATCCCCACAAGCGGCATAGCTTGTGGGGAGATAATAAACACAACGTTACGGTTTTTCAGCAACTACTTCAAGCTCTTCAGCTAAAATGTGCTCTTGTGTTTGTGGCTCGTGTTGACCTTCAGCACCGTGCATCCATTTAACAAGCTTGTCGCTTAGTAAGTACATGATCACAGCAGAGAGAACAGCAGTAGCGCCTAAACCAATAAAAATGCCCAATGCGTTATCAAGCGCTTCTTCGCCTTCACCTAAGAATGAACCTACGAAACCAGCAATCTTATTCGCAACAGCAGTACATAGGAACCAAATTCCCATTAGCATTGATGCTAAACGCAGTGGTGCTAGTTTACTCACCATTGATAAGCCGATCGGCGATAAACATAATTCACCCAAGGTATGGAATAAGTAAAATAATACTAACCACATCATGCTGATCTGTAGTGGCTCACCTTGACCTTGGGTCATAAGTGCTAAAATCATAGTGATAAAGCCAAGCGCTAAGAATATCAACGCAATGGCAAATTTAACTGGAGAATTAGGCTCTCGTTTATCAAGTTTCAACCATACTATGGCAACCATAGGCGCAAAAATAATGATGAAGATTGAGTTTAATGATTGGAACCAAGACGCTGGAATTTCAAAGTTGAACAACATACGATCAGTGTAATCATTAGCGAATAAATTCATCAAGCCACCGGCTTGCTCAAAACCCATCCAAAATATGATACTAAATACACTCATAGTGAAAATAACTTTTATACGGTCAGTTTCCACTTTTGTGAGCGGCTCTTTGGTATTTGAAGTTGATTGTGATTGCGCTAATTTAGCGGCAGGAACAACACCAATATCACCTAAGTACTTATTACTAAGTACTACTTGCATCGCTACCGAAATTAGCATACCAATACCAGCAACAACGAAGCCATATTGCCAACCCATAGATGCAGCTGCGAAACCCGCAACAAGTGGACCAAGCGCACCACCTAAGTTGATACCCATATAGAAGATTGTGAAGGCGCCATCACGACGTTGATCACCCTCTTTATACAAGTCGCCAACCATAGTTGAGATGTTAGGTTTAAATAAACCGTTACCCATACATAATAAAGCAAGACCGATATAAAATACGTTTTCCTGTTGGCCGGCTAACATATCGTGGGGGATACCCATAGTAAAATGGCCAGCAGCCATTAGTAGACCGCCGATGATAATAGCTTTTCGTTGACCAAGTACGTTATCAGCTAACCAACCACCAAATAATGGAGTGATATAAACCGCCATAGTGAACGTACCATAAAGGCTTAGTGCGTCTGCATTACTCCAACCAAAACCACCGTCTTGGACAATAGCAACAAGATAAAGTACTAAAATGGCACGCATGCCGTAATAACCAAATCGTTCCCACATTTCTGTGCCGAACAACAGAAATAATCCTTTAGGATGCCCTAAAAAATCACCTGCTTTAGGTAATGAACTCATATTTACTTCCTAACTCAACGTTAATTATTGCGGCCTTATATTTTTTGCTTTGGTCGTTCATGTGCTTTCAACACAAACAGAACGGGTGGCCATGAATATTATTTTTAATGCAGCTAAGGTAATGGTTTGCTCACTAAGATTGCTTAGTGGGTAAGAGTCACACCCTTATCCTAGCTACAATTGCGCCTAAGTATACATACACGGGCAGTGCAGGGGAAGTGCTTGCGATAGTTAGATTACTGATGGCTTTAAAGCGTCAGCGTAAGGCACGAAGGGGCTTTGCGGTAATAAGCGTAATGAAATGACACTTGCTCATTTTTTGTATAGCGGGTAAATAAGGTGGCATTGAGGAGCTGTTACACAATGCGTAACAAATACTAAAGGCCGAGTAATAAATTACTCGGCCTTTAAATAAAGACTTATTAACAGTGTAAATTAGTTACAGTAGTTACTATCAACAAACGTTAAATCATTAACATGTGAAGGGCCATCCATAATGAATGTTGCCGCCGCAGTATTTTGATCTAATCGGTAAATTTTAGCGTTCTCGCCTTTTACACGTCCTGACACATAAATTGTGCCATCTGCAGCAATTGCGATACCAGATGCTTGATCAACACCATGCTCACCAATTAAAGACAACTCCATTGAACCTTGGTCAATAGTATAAAGTGCTTTACCGGTAAGAACGTAAAGAACATTATTATCAGCTGAATAAGCAATATCACCATCAGCGAACGAATCACCAGGGAAAGTTAATTTACCAAGTACTGTTTTATCACCTGTTGCTAGGTCAAAATCGTACATGTATGTTTTGCTTGTGGTACGTAATGTTGTGCCATCAGCGTTCATTGCAGAGCGGTAAATCGGGTACGAAGTTGCAGATGTAACCAATGCCTGCTCATTCGTAGCAAGGTCAAGTGATAAAATTTGCGAGACTTTAGTCGAGCTATCTAATTGCTCCATGAAATATAAAACACCATTATGTGATGCAATATTTGATGCCGTGTTACTTAAACCCGTTACTTTAGAGTATGTGTTTGTGTCAGTGTTGAAAAAGTAAACAAATCCTTCTTCATTCGTACCGAAGTTATTAATACCGTATAAGCCTGATGCACATTGGCTAGTTACTTTAACATCATCAATAAACGCACCGAATGAATCAGATTTACCAGCGCCGATAAATTTAAGTTCGGTTGCTGCTGAACTTGCTTTTACAGTGTACGTAAACTTTTGCCAGCCTTTGGTGGTTGAATTTAACGTATCGAGTAACTCACCATCCCAATATACTTCTGCTTTATTAGTATTTGCATCGCCGCTTACACGTGCTGAATAATAAAAGCTTACTTCATAGTTATGATCAACATCAGTATTCAATGTTTGCGAAACGCTATAATTAGCTGTCGAATCTAACTCTAAATACTGGCTGCCATCTTGAGCTTTGATAAGGCCAAGCTTATTGGTTTGGATTTCAAACTTAGCATTGTTTGAACGTTGCCAACTTGAGACTTGATTTAATAATCCCCATGTTCCAGAAATTGTTGCAGTGTTTTCAAAAGAACCATTTGCTACTAGGTTCGTTGATGCTGCTGCAAAGCCTGAAGCGATCAATAAAGGTAATGTTGCAAGCTTAAACAATGAGTTTTTCATAGTACTTTTCCTACCAAGTAATTCATTTTGTTTTTGTTAACATTTTTATTAACAATTTATGGTACTATTTTGCTATAAATATTGGGTTCGGTCAAATGTTGAACATGAGCGTTTTCGCAATAATTCACTGCTTTATTTGTCTTTTTTAAATAATTCATTTGCAAACAGTGACTTGCTGAATGTAATTACTTTGAAAATATTTTACTTATTTTATAACTAAAATTTTAGCTGAAAATTAAGTTAATACATTTGTTTAGGTCGGTATGCCTTAATTAGTAATTAAGGCTTTGTAGGTTTTTACGGTATGATTAACTTAGCTATTATCTTTATTTGAAAATGTTAACCAGCCGGGCTTTTGATTGCGATTTAGCTTTCCTAAGACCGTAATAGCTTTTTCAAGAGTAATACGCTGGGTTGCGATATCTTTATAAACTTGGTTGGCAATTTTTTTGCGTTTAACAGCAGCCCCAGCATCTAAAAATGATTCAGCCACTTGTATGGCAAATCTTTTTAATGGGCCTTGTTGCTGGCTGTCGGTTTTATTGTCTAGCTGTTGCTGATGTTTATTCAAACGTTCATTAATATGCACAAGCTCTGCTTGGCTGTATTCATTTTGCGCATGATGCATTTTTTTTATCTCTAATAACGCACTGCTTAAATAAGCATGCTCAAGCTGACTAAATGTACTGATCAGTGATAAGCGCGTTAAGGTTTTTTTAAACTGTTCAGCTGAGCAATTGTTATCTAAAAGCATACTTATGCTATCGTAAATCTTTTGCCATTGTTGCCAGCCATAAACATAGCCTAAGCCAGCTCCTTTAATGTTTTGCATACCAATGATGACTTGGTGACAGTGAGGCCTCGCAAGTGCAGTTAGCATGATCGTTAATTGATCGGGGGTGACCTTGGAGTTAGTAATTAATATGCATTTACTTTTGACTAATTCCAATAATATTGTTTGTAAATTATGTTGATTCTTTTTTAAATCACTCAACAAAGGCCGCATCTGTTGATAGCTTAAATAGTGATTAAAAACATCTTGCAAACTTATTCGCTGCTGTTCACTTAATGTTTGTGCCTGTCCATTGAGCCAATCAGTAAATTGCTCTGCATTATTCAAGGCGGTAAATTCTTTTGCCTGGTAGCTACCTTCAAGTGCTTTATTCATTATTTCGGCAACTGTATCTGCTTCTTTAATGCAGTGTAGCTGAGAGCACAACAATTCTAATTCCTGTAAATCATTATTACTAATTATTCGTTCAAAGCGCTCAGCAAAAGCGTGCAAGTAATAGCTATAAAAGCCATCAACATTGGTACCAATGACAACCATTTTATCAAACGGTAAATCTTCGACGAGCATCTGGGCAAACACTTTTGAACGTGCTACACGGTCATTTCGGTTGTTAATCAAGGCGATGGTTTGTTTACTTGGATCCTTGCTTAGGCCAAATAAATCTAAGCGTCGCCAGTTCTCTATGGTCGCTAAGCGTTCATTGGCTGACATACTATTAACGAATGACATGCTAAAATGTGTAAAAGGTACAGGGCTAAAGTGTTGTAAAACACCAATGTCAGGTACTATACGCTGTGCTGTTTCTTTAAATACAAAGTCTTTTTCCAGGCCAATGTAGGCTGCCATCTTACATACTAAAGCAATATTATCCGGGTGCTCTTCATATGGGTAAAGTGCTCTAATGTCGGGTGTGATTTGATAACCATCGCCCCAATGTGCCTGAATTAAGGTACTGCTTTTTTGTGTAGCGTCTTTATCTAAAATAGGGAACATGGTTTGTTCGCTAGTAAAAACCTGACTTTTGGGGGCGATAAAGTTTGCCATTTCTTTAGCCACATCAATACCTGTTGGTCCTAATATATCTTCATGATCAGGATAGGCATTGGTAATAGTTGAAAAGTTATCTTGCATCCACTGCCTGAGTATTTTGACGTAGCGAGGTGTTAAGCCCATGCACTCCCATAAAAAGACATCTGCTTTGACATTTTTAGCAAAATGTAAAACATCACTTTGCTCCCAAATACTGGCTTTATCAAATGGGCGGAATAAAGGCACTTCAAATTGTTCACCATTGGAGCGAGCATAAATAAGGGTTGCTTCGCAGCCCGTTGTTTTCGTTATTACTTTTAACGCAAGACTGCTGAACAGCGCGGCTTTTAAGCGTTCAGTGCCAGATTTACCTCGGGTGCCCCAACCACCAATACTGACTGGAATTGCTTGACGGTCGGTTTTTATACGTCGGCTTATGCGAATATGACGTCCCCAAAAATAAACCATAAAACCAACTACAAAAAAGATAAGCTGACCAATACTGTTTTGATAGATTGAGTAAAGATACTCTTTAAAATTCAGCCAAATATTTACCAGTAGTGGAGAAAAACTTAGCTTGTTATAAAGCTTACTAATATTTGGCTCTACATCAAACGTACAACCGAGTTGTTCACCATAGGCTTTAAATTCAAAACTAAAACCGTGCTTATTGAGTGCTGTCAGGTAATTGTTTTGCTCTATTTCGTTACCTTTACGTTGCGTATCTAAACTATCAATATTAATACTTAGCCAAATATAACTGCTAATTCGCTGAAATAATGACTTTGGCGGGGTAACTAATAAAATACCATCTGGCGTATAGGTTTTTGCTGGCTGTTTTAAATTGTCTTGGCTCAGTACCGAGAGTAAGAAATCAGGTAACGGTAAATGTGGCCGCGCTGAGTATTCATCAGTATCAAATAACGGTTCGCCAGGAACATTGGTAGTGCTTATCTCCGCTACAGAGCAACTAGGAACATGCATAAAGGCAGATGGTTTTCGGGCTTTGCTATGATTAAAGCTTTGGCGTTTGTCTGTGCTTGGGTTGCGCCATTCATGTATAAAACGCCACAACCTAAACGCATAACGATAACCACTGCGGATCTGCCATGTTAATTTATTTTTACTAACATTGTAGCCTTCGCTTTGCTGAGCTTTACGACTGAGTAAGCGACCAAGTAACTCTTCATCTAATTCTTTATCGAGCTGAGATAGGGTTGCAGAGTTTGGTAATACTTGCTCTAACTCAGCCATTAAATTTTGATGCTCAAATGCAACTAATTGCTCTCTGGTACGGCTGATAAAACGGCGAATAGCCAGCACCGGCTCGCTCTGCAATCGTTCATTTAAACAATTGATATAAGTTATGAAAACGCTATTTGGTTGGTTTGTCTCTAATTGTTGATTGAGCATCATACGAGCTGTGAGCTCTAACGTTAAACGTTTAATGGCAAAGCTTTCATTACCACTTAATAGTTGCCACCAGAGTTTGAATGTAAAGTTGTCAGTATCTATACGCGGGCTACTTAGTTGTTTAACTAACGTAAAGCGCACGGCATCAACGGTTTCTATTTTTAATCGTTCGGTTAATAAATTTTGTAAAAAACTGATAGAAAAATTACCAGCTTGCTCTATAACACTTTGCCTTACTCGTGGATAACTGTGTTCGGCTAACTGCATTAACAGGTTTTCACATAAGTGGCTCAATGTGTTCTGGCTGGTTAAAATTTTTGGTAACGCAGCTAAAATAAATAACCGTTCTTCAGCATTAAGTTGGCACTGATCAGTTTGTTGGATCAGCTGCTGCATAAATGCACGAATGTAGGTTGGCCGTTGATGGATCAAAATTTCTAATATATCCAAACGGGCTAAATGCGGTGTATTCACCTCTTCTAATGCTAATACTAAGGTTTCAATTAAATTTGCACTTAGCTCTGGATCGCCATCATGGTTATGCATCAGTTGTACTTGATTCGCCAAGGCACGGTATAGCGCATTTCTTACATGTTCATTATCGGTCTTGGTTAATAATTGTAAAAAGAAGCTCTCTAAGTCCAGAGTTTGCCACGCTTTTGCTATATCGTTTGAAGATTTTTTTAAATAGCGATTACTTAAGTCGCCAAGCTTTCCAATTAAAAATTTAAGAGTTTGTTCAATATCAGCGACTATATCTTGGTAACGGTTGATCACAGCACCTTCGTCAAACCAACGATTAAAGGCAAGTTTATCTTGGCGTAATTGTTCAGACGTGGCGCCTAGTTGCTGAGCGTAATCTAAAATATGGAATTCACGTTCGGCGCTGATTTCTGCATGACTGAGTCTTTCAATAAAAAGCAGATAACCGGCATCCAACTTTTGTAAACTTTGCTGTTTATGTTCTACGCGATGACGTAAAAAAGCAATTGCTTGGCGCAATAGCCAAATATCTTGATCTTCGCCATCGGGCATATTTTGCAGCAATTCCCACTGCGCTAGTTCATCAACAAGTTGACGGTATTTTTGGCGATAAAGGTCCAGCCAAAAATTAGCAATATCAGCAAACAATAGATGTTCTAAGCGATCTTTTAATTCGCTAGAGGGAGTAACTTTCTTGGTGTTTGCCATATTAATTCTGCTCTAAAAAGTGATTGAGTTGCAGTGACTCAAAAATAATTTCGTCGTGAGAGAAAACACCAAAACCGGTGTCAGCTATATTGCCAGTCGAAAACTCGAGACTGATGTTATGGTCATTTCTAAACCAATCTTGGTCCCAACGTACTTTGATCCACCCTTGTGAAAAGTTACCTAATGGCAGCTGTTTTCGCCAACCTACACTGGTGATGTATTGCCATGTGCTATTAGGGCGATGTTTATCAGCAAACTTATAGTAACTGGTTAATCCGGCTTGGAAGATTTGCCCTTGATAATATTGATGCCAAGATGCGCCAAAACGCAAAATATCTAGGCTTGTCCAATCGGCATTGGACGTGCTGCCGGCGAGAAAATTAAAGTAACTATCAACCCACGGTTGATAGCGATATTGATATTCGCCTCGCCAACCATGCGGGTGATCTTCGCGATAAAAATTATAAATGTCTGAATTGAGTTTAGGATCAAATAAAAAGTCTTCAATATTAGCACTGCTGTAGCTGTAGAATGGACTTATTTGCCATTGATGACGATGACTTTCATCAATGCGCCAGATCTGACCAATCTGCACATAGGTATTAAATGCATATTGGCTGTCAGTGTCTGCTTGACTTGGTTGCCATGTGGTTTGCAAGGCGCTGTCGACGTACCAAGGACTGTCATGATCTTGCCAAGAATGATAGCCATCAATCGAAAATAGTTCGCTATCTTGTTCGCTCAAAGAGTAAGTAAGATCAAGACGATACCAATTCTCATCGTCACTTAATCGAAACCTAGCGCCAACATCCATACTATGACGAATAGGGACGTTTTCGCTAGATTCAAAAATACCTCGGCGGTCATAATTAATAAATGCTTGCCAGCTTAAGTCGTCTGGATGAAACTGTGCGACCTCAGTTTGCAGGGCACGCTGAGCAACGGGCAGTTGGTAAATTACGGTGTTTGCGAAGCTGTTTTGCTCGGCTTCAAAATTAGATATTTTATGATTGCTTTCACTCAATTGCCAAGTATATAAGCGAACGTGCTTGATGCTGTCGGTGCTGACTTCTATTTTACCTGCTGGGTGGAAAAAGCTGCGTTCAAGGCGTTGTTCAAATTCACCAACAATACTGCTTGGGAGCATTTGCTCGAGCTTAACTAAGCGATCGGCTGGTAATTGTGCGATTAAATGCCGCTCTGGCAGAACAGTGTAAAATAACAAGTTATTGCTAAGCGGTAAGTCATACCAGCGACCATTACGGTACTCTTGTGCGCTGATTGTCATCATTTGTGATAAATAAGGATTAAGCCATTGCAACGAGAGCACATTATCGGTTAGCTCAGTTTTATTAAAACCAAATGCAGTTGGTTTATCAGGTTGTATTGACCAAACTTTTTCCGATGTGGCTAATTTTATTGCAACGTTCGCGACATTCCCTTGGGATAAGTCAGCCGCTGCAGATAACTCTGCGACCGAAAAATGAAAGTTTAAACGAATTTGTTCTGAGCGGGTTTGGCTCAAATCAATATGTAAATCATGATGTGGGCGTAAGACTAATCCTTGCGTAAAACCGCCTTGGCTACTGGTACGCAGTAATTGGTCGCTATAGCTACTCTCATCTTGAGAATCCACAGCAATGAGTTGCGTGCCAGCAAAGTCAGTATAGTCTTGTAGAGGAACCCACTGGCCATAACTTTGTATACGTGAAAATAACTGCGCGAGTTGTGGAGGTAAGCTCAGGGCATTTACTTTCGCTAAAACTTGCGTGTACTCATTGGTGGTTAGCGTTTTATCCGCTAACTTAAATAAGGTATTATTCAATAACGTCTGCATGTTGATATCGGTGTCATATAGCAACGCCATAAATGGTGTTTGCCAAAAATAGCGGGTTGCCATATTTTGATAATTATACGTCGTCGTCAATGGCTGCGAGAGTATTTTATAGGAAATAAATGTTTGTTGATCACTATATAAGCGAACTGACTCACCAGTTTGTAATGTGATCAACGCGTCACTGGAGATCGACAGCGGTTGAGCATCATTGCGTAATAGGGTTTGCGAGTTAATATCAGAAAAAATTGGCAGTACAGTGTGTTGCGCTGATTTTGATGATTGTGATGTCTGTTGTGCAAACAACCAGCTCATTTTATATTGACCATTTTGAACACTGGTACTGCGCGCTCTTAGGGCAATTGTGAGTGGTTGGCTTTGCGCTTTGAATGTTACCGCTTGGCTTTTATTAACCACCAGTGCTTGTATTAACCCCGTTGGGCTGGCAAGCGTTTGCGTGCCTGGGTAATCAAGTTCGTAGCTGGGCTGTTGAATATCTGCTTCGCTGTAATCGCGCCAATTTAATTTTGCAAAGCTTGTTTGCAATGCCGCTTGATTAGGTAAGTCATGACTTAACCACAATGCGAGTAAGTTTTTTTGTTGTTTGATTGCAAGCGCAATCAAAATGTTCCTACATGGCGCTAATAAATCTAAAGCATTGGCACATAAACCTTGCAGTTTATAGTCTTGCTCTAATGCTTGATATTGTTGTATCAACTGATTGCCAGCATAGGATTTGATAGCCACTTCTTGGCTGCTTTTGTAGAGCCCTTCAAGGTAGCTTTTGGCTAAAGCGTCGCGCCCTTGCGCCATCAAAATAGTGAGACGCAATTGCCACGCTTTAATTGCAATATCTGTATTGGGCACGTTGACTAATTTTTTAATTAATTGCAGTGCCTGAAGTGGATGCTCTGCCATTAAATACTCAGCTTCACCGAGTTGATGTTGCCAATGCATAGTATCAGTGGAAGTTATTGCCGCAGTTTTTGTTTTCAGTGGTTTATAAGGGAGCAGTGCGGCAGTAAACTCATCACCGATTTGGCTAATTTGCTGGGCCAATAAGTTATGAATAAGATTACTTTTTTCTTTTAGCGTACCTGCTTGTGCATAGAGCAATTCATTATTTGGTAAATCTAGTAATTGATCACTTTGCATTACGTATTCAATTGGTTGGCGCTGTTGCTGAAGATTCTGAATGCTTAATTGAGTTGTTGTTAAAGGCACGTTTAACTCAAAAGCGGCAAAATTTTCGCTTTTTAGCAAGGTTAAATGCCATTTTAAGTTACCACTGCGAACTAACAATTGGCTATCGACACTGCTGCGCGCATGCAGTGTTATCGTCGTTCTCACGCGCTGTTTATTGTTTAGAGAAAATTGATGCTGTTGCTGGCCTAATTGATGTATTTGCGCATAGTGCTCTGATAGTACAGGGTAGCCAGTATCATCAACCATCCGCAGTCCGCTAAAGCTATCAAACTGCTTAAATTGACTATTAAAGTACGCTTTATCCTGCGACTTCGGAACAAGAAAATCGCGAGATGAAATTGTGCTAAGTAAATCTTGATAACGACGTTGCGAAAGTAATTCACCACTTTGATAAGGTGAATTGTTTAGCTGTGATAAGTCGTGTTGAGAGTAGATAGCACGCAGCGTGTTGTCTAAATTATTAACCCAATATGGTTGAAACAAACGTTCTTGTTGCTTATCCATTGCTTGATCATCAAAAATTGCTCTGTGATTTTGCTCAAGTTTAATATAAGCGTCTGTTTCACTACGTATAGTTAGGTATTCACCTTTATCTATTGCTAAGTAATCGGTATTGGCCAAACCAATGTGTTGGTCACTATACTCGCTGGCGCGACTGGCAATAACACCGAGCACACTGATCGGTTGCTCATTTACATAGGTATAGACTTTGCCGTTAATATCTTTATTTAGTAAATCTTTGCGCACAGTTAGTTTTAATTTTTTAGCGTGTTGAAAGTACAGTTTTACTTTTTCGCCCGCTTTAAAGTGATAATAATGCTCAATATTTTGACCATATTGTAAACGAGTTACCGCTCGTGGTAGCTTTACGGCGCGACGGAAGCTATCACGGTGACGGTTTGTTTCACCGACCATTGCCGTTAAGGTTACACCTTCATCAAGGTGATTGGTGATTTTTAAAATGCGGTTATATGATGCAATCGGTAACTGACACTTGGCTTGTTCACAGATAAAATCGCGACTCACATTGAGTCTCTGCTGGGCAAGGTGACTGGTCCCCGAGCTGTAAATAAACGAATTAAATGTTGTACTATCCAGCTCCAGCCATTGACCTTTTGCCAGCCAAAGATAACGACTTTGTTTAGCTTCAAAATACATCGCTTGCTGAGATTTATCTAAATGCACGTTAGGTGTCACATTTAGCCACATAGGCGAACTCAAAATATTGTCATTACTGGCTAAGCCGTGTGGGCTCAAAGTAAGCAATAGGCTGAAAATAATAGCAGTTATAGCGTAATGCATATTTTAAATTGACTCATCAAAGTAGGCTGTTGAACAAGTTGCGCGCGTAATATATCACTTAATTCAATATGGAAAAATTCGCCATTGCTTGGCAGAATTTTATTTAAAATATTTTTTGTGCCGCCAAGCTCTGTAACTTCTAACGGATATACATAACTGGCAAGTTGTAATTTGTCAGTTAAACACTGGCTTATTTGCTGTAATTTAGCTGTAGCTGGCTTGGCACCATGACTGATTATTACATCACTATTGCGTGCTTTTTTAGTGTGTCGTTTTTTTGGATCAAAGCCGTGTATCTGATAAATAACGAACTGATCGACTGTGTTGGCGTAGCTTTGAATAAACGCATTGGTAACACTGTAGTGGTATTTACCTAGATCACTTTTTTGTCCATCAGCTGCAAGTGTATTGCGATGTATGGTATTGGCTAAGAAAACCTGGCATTCAGTAAATAGAGCCATCGCAATAGGGTAGCTGTGTTTGTCAAAATAGCGGTGCGGAGCATAGGCAATACACTGACTGCCACTCGACTGGTATTTTATTTCTCCTGCTATAACGTGTTCATCTTTCGTTACTAAAGTTAACGCTGATGTTAGTTCGTTGCCTTGCGCCAAGTTTGTTTGCGTGCTCAGCCATTGCGCTAGTTGGGCTTTTGTAACCGCATAGGCACCATTTTGTGATGACGAACTAGCGTAACTTGCGCTAGTTAATAACAGTAATATTATCGCAAGTAACCGTTTAGCTTGCATCATCATTCCACCACCTTATTTTTACTTCTTCGTTAGCGTACTCTTCTAATACTGCGATCCAGACGGTTTTATTGCTTGTAATGGTTAAACTGTTGAGCGCACGAACATCAGCATTGAGCTGTTGAGTAATTGCCGGGTAAGCAAATAGTTGACTGTCTTTTGGATGGATCAAAAAGGCATCACTTAAGCGGCTCGGCTGAAGTCCATAGCGCTTGTTTGCAATACTATAATCATGGGTTAAGCCACTTTGGTATTTAGCACGTTGAGCAATATCGAGGATAATGCTCTGCTCAGCATAATGGCTGTACGCTTTTAATACCACACTGTACGGGCGTTGCGTTGGATATGCTAATTTTAGTGGCGTATTTGCCGTAAGTTTATACAACCGTTGTTTGAGCCACGGGCGTTGCCCTTGCCAGTTTTGATAAATGTGTTGGGCATTTTTTTCAATACTTGCCAGTTGTTCAAAGTCAGTGTCTACTAAATTTACTTCTCTGGCTGTTTTGTTGTTTAGTTGATAAACCACACTGCCTGGATCTGTACTTGGCGCATTAGTCGCCGCTTGCAGCAGATGCTTATTTTGCAATGGTGCAAAGTTATAAGGGCTGGGCTCAGTAACTGGAGTAAAATATTTTGTTGGGCTATTGACCAATGCGACATTAGAGATCGGTAATTGTTTAAACAGCTCTCTTGATTGATAGAAACTGTCTTTAGTTAGGATCTCTGGTGGCTCTTGGAAAACTCGGATATTGACGTAACTATCTTGTTCAGTAAAGTCGTAATGGTTATCAGCTTGTTGCTCATACCAAGCGGCAATATCATGAAAGTTTGGATCTTCAATACATTTCGTATGGCATACCGTACGTTGATAGTTAAACTGGCTATTACGTGATTTGACACGTACAAGAGTCGGTTGCTCAGTTGTAATTACCAATGCCGCTGCACGTTCGTTAAGACGTAAATAAAAGCTATTTGCTTTAGGGATTTTTTCTCGTTGTGTGGAATCTAGAATAACTCGATCAAATTCAGATAATTCATCGTCATAAGAAATAGTAAAGGTATCAATTGGCTGATTATTTTGATCATAAACAATCACAGTAGCATGACCTCGACTAGATGATCTGAGATCGATGTTAATATCGCTACTTCCTTCAAGTGTGAAGCGAGCATTTAATAAGTTACTTATTTGATAGTAACCATCTTGTGCGGTCGTTAACGGTTGTAGTGAGCTAAAAGACCAATTACTTAACAGTGGCTCGGTGCTGCATATAGTTACTAAACCAATATCTAATGGCTCGGTAATAAAGCTCAGTGGCTGCGCTGTATTTGCGCGATAAAGCACAGTATGTGGTGCAATAAACTGACTTAAATCATACCAAGTTAAATTGATTTCAGCTGATTTGTCCAGACTGAAAATAAGCGAATCTGGCTGTTTTAGTTCAATGCTCGCACACAGTGTCGCATCGGTGTAATAGTCATTTAAATTAAGTTGTTGCTGCGCAAAGTCATAAGTAACAACATTGTAGGGCAGCGTTTCATATAAAATGTCGGCTTTAAAGTCGATCCCAGGAATACCTTGTGGAGCAAGTTTTAGCCATGAATAGGTAACTGCATTGTTTATTTCTGTGGTTGATAACGCATTAACCCCAATACTGTGATATGCGCTGCTTCGCTCTCTTCGCTCTAATGGTAACTTTAGCCACGCGCTGTATTTATCATCATTATCGTTATGTGTTTTAGCATGGACTCGCACTACAACTCCCATAACTTGGCTATCTTCGCTAATTAACTTTAATGATACGCTGGTAACGTTCTTTAATTGTTCTGGGCTGATATAAAAAGATTGCCCAGATGAGACCTGTAAAGCTTGCCGATTTTCAATAATTTGCTTTATTTGTTGCTCATTGTCGGGAGGTGTTAGTTTTGACGCATGGTGATAGACATGACTACTAATTACTTGTTTTTTTTCATTTAAGAATGCGTATTCAATGGCATAGTTTATCGGTTTATCTAAATCCTGTGGTTCAGAAAATATCGCATTTGATAATACTCGGATCGAGTGTGTTCTAGTGCTAGAAAACGAAAAAATCAATGGTTTTTCAGTGCTTAGCCATTGAACGTTAGAGCGTGTCTCTTCATCCGAACGGCTAGTTATAGGTTCAGCTGACTGTATCCACAGATAAAAACTAAACAGCGCAAAACTAAGCCCAGTAAGTATTAGGAGCAATATGAGTATTTTTAAGAGTCGTTTAATAAATTGCATACGATCCCTCAATCATCATAGTGTTAAAACGGTTTTGGT
The DNA here is from genome assembly GCF_014163915.1 of Pseudoalteromonas sp. SR41-8. NCBI lineage: Bacteria > Pseudomonadati > Pseudomonadota > Gammaproteobacteria > Alteromonadales > Pseudoalteromonadaceae > Pseudoalteromonas > Pseudoalteromonas sp. SR41-8. The sequence continues at coordinate 86,413 of NZ_JACJEE010000009.1, read as the reverse complement.
CAGTGAGACGGTTTGTTATCGGATTAAAAATTGCCAACAGCTTACCTTTTTGTCTGATCGCGAGGGCATACTCTTGGCGGCCTTCAAATTCAATTGTTTGTAATTCACAGTTAGCGAATGGTTTACATAGTTGTGCCAGTGCCGTCAAGCGTTGCGTGCTGGCATAATGCTCAATCGTTTTTAAAAAATGACTTTGCTGCTGTGAACTTACAGCTTGCCAATTGGCAGGCGATAATGTGGTTATATTCATTACTTTAATTGTTGGTTGCGCTGAAATCGCGAGCAAGCGTTGTAAAAGACTTTGCTGGTTAACAGAAAATTGCTGTTTAAAATCAGATGCAAGCCACAGGGTTGCTAGTTCGCTGTGGGGAGCAAATATTTGATAGCCAGATTGCGGCGACGTACCAAGCTCTAAACCTCTTGTCGCGGTTTGGCCTTGCACAACTTGGTAATCAACAGCCAAATCTTGCAAACTGTGATTAAGTGTTTGTAAAAGATGCTGGTGGGCGTTATTTGATTGCGTATATTCAAAAGCTAGGGCGGTGGGTCTGATCCATGATGGTGCACTGTGACTACGAATTTGTAAGTTTAAAATGGCATTATTTTGTGCAAACCGTAAATAGCTTTGATGAACCACATTAAATAATGAATCAACGTTATTGGGTAATAATACATTCGCTTGTGGATGCGCATAAGGATGGGCACCGGCGATCAGTAAATGCTCTGCCCGGCTATTTACAAATAGTTCAGTGGCAAACTTTAAGGTATTACTTTCAAATAATGGTCGCGGTACTTCAATATTAAGTTGGGTACTTGATGTCAGATTGATGACATAGAAACCTTGACCATAGGCTATTGCAGCCCCATCAACGAAAGGGGCGATAAGTAAAAAGCGACCTTGCGCGTTATTGAGTAATGTTAGCTGATAGCCCATTAGTCTGGCTGTGGCATTAATTTGATTTAGTTGATTGATTATATTCTCATCTACATCTTGATCCGTCAGCTTAGTTTTTAAACGGTATAGAGGGTGTAATATTTCAAATTCCCACAAGGCGGCTTGATTTGCCGTTAATGGTTTATAAGCGCCACTGCCTTTAGCGGTAATGTTGTCAGCAAATAGCTCAATCACTTCATTCAGGCTCTGCGTTGCATAGCTAATTGCGTTGTCCTCGTTATTACTTTCATCACGAGATATGTTAGCTAATAACGTAGTGTAGTTATCACTATTTAAAAACACTTCAAACAGCTGGCCATTAAAATTTGCTGCAGGTAAAGAGCTATTGGTTGCTTGACCAAAAAAAGTCTCTTGATGTCCTAATAGCTGTTGGATCAAACGTTGGCTGAGTGAGCTTGGTAACTGATTGTAAATCCAATACTGACTTGTTGCGCCGACAGGGGTTTTGATTAACAAACGATTTGTGCGATTGTTAACTTCCCGTACTTGAAATAGTTGCTCAAGCCCCAGCGCTTCAATAAATGCTAAATAATAAGGACTTTGTTTATTATTATGAGTTAATTCCGTCGTTGGTGTAGCACTGGTACCAAATACTAAGGCACGACTGTCAAAGTGTGAAAATATAAGCCCCGCAGAGTCGCTCGCTAAACTTTCTGAAGTGGGAAATGGTACCGTGACTATGAAATCTGCGCTTGGTTTTCGAGAAATAACAAATAACCCGCGTTGCGAGGTTTTTCTAGCATCGCGAATGTAAATATAACTATCATCAAATTGCAATTGAAAATCAAGTTTAGCTAAGCGCTGTTTATTCAGCAGTAAGTTTTCTATTGAATTAGGGGCTTTATTAATTTCATAAATCGCTTGTTTAAAGTTATTTTTGTCCTGACTAGCTTGATAACTGCTGATGTCTAGTTGTCCTTTATTGCTCGTATAAAGGTAGCTTTTATATTCACTGATCTGTTGACCAAGAGCGCTGACTTTGTTTGTGCTTTGCAATTCTTTAATGTCAGTTGTAACAAATAAAGAAGGGATAAACATGATAATAAAGCCGATCACAATGGCTAACGCACCGCCTAGGATTGAAGTTTGAAAGGTGGCTCGGATCACTAAGCCTAGTGCGCTTTTTTGATATATTTTTAATGCTAAAAGCGTAGACAGCATATAACCAAAAGCAAAGGTATCGGTAACTTTTATTTCAGGGTAGTAGTGCACCACAAAATAATTTAAAAATAACTTATAGATAAAACCGATATTGAAGAAAAATAGCAATAATCTTGCACCTTCAATATTGGCATTACGTAACCGCGTAAAGTTTAATAGCGAAGCACCAATGATCAGTATAATGGCTGTTTCTGCAAAGGATGTGAGCAATTTAGTTGGCTGCATAAGCTGCAGCGCCAATAATGCGGGTAGCATAATGCCATTAAATTCCCAGCCATATTTAATATTGGCACGCGACGCAATAAACGCAGTGATCACCAAAATAATATAGGCTTTTGGTGCCGCTATAATTGATGCGGCAACCGCTTCATACATAATTGCTAAATTGGCGATGCTAAAGTTAGTCATTGGCATGAGTGCAAAACGAACTAATAAGAAAGTAATTAGTAGCTGAACAATGGTAACTTTCATGCCGTACTTAAAGCCACCATTCCACATCACGTTGGCAGTGAGGGCGATAATAACTAACCCCAGGGAATAAAGCTGTGATGAATAATCAAAGGTTATATCCCAACCGCTGAGCACGTTAGCAATCAATGGCCAAAACAAAGTATCCATGACTACACGCACTAAAATACTGATCAAGATAATGGCAAAAAAGCGGTCACGACCAAACATCTCGGCGTAGCCAAATCTTTGCATTACGTACTTAGCGCTAAAGAGCATTAAGCCATACACTACTACCGCTTCAATTAAGATAACGGCGGCTGAGGTTGGGCTAACAATAAGTAGTGGCACTAAATAACCAGGCACAACAAGCCCAGTAAGCGGAAAACCAAATCGTAAATTTAACAAACAAACAACAGTAATGCCTATCCATACAGTGGTGATCACCGATTGACCTAAGCCACCACCTGCTGGAAACAATTGTAAAATAAAATCACCCACTAGTTGATGGCTCCATCAAGTTTTGAGCGTAAAATTGCTGTTGTTTGCATAATGAATCACACAGTTGTTTGCTGTTGGGCATTTGCTCAATAAAAAACGCAATATCAATAAACTCAAATAAAATACCTGAAACCTGAAATGGCTCGCCAGATGCATTTTGTAGATGACTTGCATCCATTGCTCGAACATTGAGTATATAGGTATTTTCATCAAGCTTAGCTTGAAGATAAATATCGCCTTTTTGTAAGGTGATAAAGCGTAATTTACCTTTCGCGGTTTCAGTATCTAAATCAGTAACTAAGCAGAGCAAATCCAATGCTGTCATATCAAAAATAGAGAATTGATGCTGCGCAGCTAGTTTTTCTAACGATTTGTTTATTTGCACCACTTGACCAAATAAATTAAATAATACAGTCGCAGAGCGAACATTATTAAACACATGCTCTAAGGTCGTTAGCTTTTGTTCCATTTCCGCTATCGACGTTTTCACTTGCTGGCTGAGCGGTTCTTGTAATTTCAAAGTGAGTAGTTGAGATAGGGCGCTATCATTAGCATTATTTTGTGATTCAATAATTCGATAATGGAACAGTAATTCACCCACTTGTCCGGCAAAGGCATTTACATTGCGCTCAAATGCTTGTTTGTTAAATTGTGCATCAGGCATTACTGTCATTGCCCAAAAACCACGCACATCACCGGCATAGATCAATGGCACGATATATTGCAGCTCACCGTCACTTAGCTCATTAAAAAATGGGCGCAAAATTGGCACAACACCAAATTCTTTTAAAGCATCTGAATATGGCGCGCGCTTATAATCGCGGCGCATTTCTTTAATATCACTAAGGTGGCAATTGACGGCTCTTATTTCGGTTAGTCGGTGATCGCCTTCTTTACGCGCTAAAAATATCGATTTATTCAAAGCAAGTTGTTGAGTTACCAGGCGAATAATCGCATCCCAAGGCGAGCTTTGAGAAATAAATGACTTTGGTAAATAGCGCCCAGCCATTTTCTGTTGAATATTCCCAATTAGGCTAGTGAGCTCCCTGTCTTCGTTGAGTTTTCTAACCAATATTACCCACACTAGTGTAATAAAGGTAAAAATGGTCATCTGGCCAACGGGTAAAAATAAATGCTGAAACACTAAAATAAAATACCCTAAGCCAAACCAACATATACTTGTTAGCACTGCAATTACGATACTGTAACTAATTGATAATTTTTGAAAAGCGAACAGCAGTAGTAAAGAAATACTAAGCAGCAGTAGGGTGCTTTGCCATAGTGTCAGTAGCGATATGCTGCTTTGCTTATCAAGTGTATCGGCAATATAAGCAGTAAGTAATAAATAGTTTGATGTCTGGGTTAATTTAGGCGCATTAAGTTTTACCCCTAAACCAGCATTATGTTGACCGAGAATAATGATTTTATTTTGTAACTGGCTGGCCATAATGTCCATTGTCATCAGCCGTTCAGCTGAAAACTTTGGCAGTGCAGAAGGGGCTAAAGCGAAGTTAAGCAATACACTTTTGCTACTATCAAGGTCGTTAAACAGTGCCGGCCAAATTGCCAGACATGAGCTGTCAGCCATAGCGGCTAATTCAACATTGTAGCCAGACCAATCGTTTATATGTGGTAGGCAGTAGTCATTTTTAGGGTGTGGGTAAAAAACAGTGTTTTGTTCCATGTCCGTCAAGGTTTTATTTACTGTTAGTTGTTCATTAGCAAAAACCAATACTGCTTTTGGTTGATAGCTTAATAGTTGTTGTACTAGTTCATTATGTTCGCGACTTAAATGCTCACTTTCAATGATCACAACATTGCTTTGCTGGCTTTGTGTAAGATTTGCTAAACGGCTATAGAAAAAGGCATTTGATGAATTAAACAGTGATAATGAATTTGAGATCACCACAATGATAAACAGGCAAATAGTAAGCCAAAAAGAACGCTGGCGTTTAAGTAAAAAAAACTGTTGTTTAAAAGCCACGATTAGCTCCAAAATAGAATAGAGATTAATTAAAGGTGCTATACGTTAGTTTAAACGTAACAGAAGACGTTGCATTTAAACGTAAAAAGTCAAATCCATGGATTTTATCCGTGCGCCACATCGTATCAGTGAAGTTTACTTTTTGTTGCCATGAAATCATTGCCATATCATCCAACGCCAAGCTTGCTTCGCCACTATTTGGCGCAAAGTGACGCAAGGTAACTTTAATACCGCGCGGTGGTAACTTTTCTGGGCCAAGTGTTAAGTCGTCAGAAGGCAGTGAAAAGTCATAGTTTAAGGCTTGCCAGTCATGGTTACCAGCCGGTTCAATATCGACCAATTGAGTAGAAAATTCAAGGCCATCCTCAGCGGTGGTATAAACTATTTTTGCGTCTAGTTTTCCGGCGTTTTCAGCTTTACTGTAACCAAACAAACTAAACTCCTTGAAGACATCAATTGAGCCATCATCATTAGGTAATTCCATTGCACGAATGGTTTGTCTAAATGGGAGCAGCGATGGCGTGTTATCAAACTGGGTGCGAGCAGAGCATAAGCCTTGCGCGCCTGAACGAGCACCACTTAAACAAGGCGTTACGCTGTCGCCGGTGTGATCCCAACGAGCAACTTCTAGTTGTTCATCATCGTTATCCCAATCTTCAAAGTCACCGAAAATCATTAAATCGCGCCCTAAAGTGACATCACTTGGCGATCCGTCAATGATTTCAAGTTTAGATAAAAATGCTTTTGTTGATGGAGCAAAGTTGCGTAAATCTAGAATGCTTTGATTTGGGGTAACTGTAACTGTTTCCGTGTGCTGAGAAACAGTCGCTTGATCTGCGGTGAAAAATACATCGGCATAACCATCTCGTGGGATCAAGGTAATGTTATTATCAGAAAACTCAGCCAGACGTCGTAATAAATAATCACTCAAAAAACCATTGGTAAATTTAGGCTGATACCCTTCAACATAAACAGGGTAAGCAAAAGCGCGCTTCGTCATAGGAGATGCATCTTTGTCTACATTTACTAACACCGCAACGCCAAGCAGCGTTTCTAAGCGGTCTTGGTCAAACACAAAATTGCCTAAGCCTAAAATGGCAGGTACGCCATTAAAAACTGCAAAGCCTTGGGCAATATGCGGATGATGAGCAACTAATAAATTGGTTTGTTGTTTGGATAAAGAATTAAACCTGCCTTTAATGTAACCGCTGGGTTGATAAGTGTATTCATCACCACCATGCATTTGGGCAATTACATAATCACTATTTTGCACTGCATCATTAAGATAGTTGGAGACTAATTCTGTTTCTGTTAAATCTGCGGCACCGCCTTTTGTGGCATCGGTAACATAGGTAATTGCATGTTCTTTACCTGTAATGGAGGTCGCTGAAAAAAGTCCTAACGTGAGTGTTCCCACATCCATGAACTTTGCTTGGTAAGCACTGGCTATGTTTTTCCCTGCGCCACTGTGAGCAAGGCCAGCGCTATCTACTTCAAGCAAAGTATCATTGAGGCCATCTTCTAAAAAGTCATACACATGATTATTTCCTAGTGCGACGTAATCAATACCAATGGCTTTGATCCCATCTAGCGTCTCAGGTAATGAAAAAAAGCTAAACTCTTTTGTTGGATGTGCTGCTTCAGGACTACTTGTTATCGGTGTCTCTAAGTTTACTGATGAAAAATCAGCAGCTTGAAAAAATGGTGCGACAAAATGTGTTAATGCTTGAGCATTTTCACTGGCTGTTGCTGGACGAATAAGTGCCCCTGCGACATCAGGGATCGCAGCCGTCATAGTTGCCAAAGAGGGATCTAAAAAGCGTCGTGCAAACATAGTATCGCCAGCAAATAGCAGGCTAACCGAGTTACTACTCTTAGCTGTTAGGGTCAGCTGTTGCTGAGTGTTATCAGCAGTAATTTTGACTGTAGCGACAGCAGGGAAGTAACTTTCATCAGCGATCATTAACCGATGGTTACCTGTTGTAATACCTGAGTAATTAATTTGCCCACTGGCATTTGTTTGATACTGCTGTCCTGCAAACTCAACCATGATGCCAGCCACACTATTAGCTTGCTGATCGGTTATTGTGATTACACCATTAAACGTTTTTTTTAAATAATCATCGCGCAGTTGTGCATCGCTCTTTTGGGCTTGTGTTTCGCCTGTATCATAGGGGTCTTCAACCTTACAGCCAGCGATAATTAGGGCTAAGCAGAGAATAGAAAAGAGTTTATATTTTTTAATTTTCAAACAAGCCTCGTTATCACTGTAGTTACATTTTTTAATACGTTTTCATTATACGGATTTTTTGTGGAAATGATATTAGCCAAGTATTTGAATTTTTCTAATATCATTCATACTAAATTATAGTCAGTTGCCATAAAAAGTCTTTGCAATAATGGTTAGTATCATTTGTCCAAAAATCTTTACAATAGACTACCCAGCGATGGGTAGTTAGCGTATTATTTGCGACATAGTAGGTTTTCTCTTTTTGAGGGTGAAATGCGTTTAGATATCCATTGTGCAGACCGCATCGGTATTGCTCAAGAAATACTCAATATTTTAGTCAACTATCGCGTTGATTTAAAAGGTATTGAAGTTGATTCAATTAACTGTCGTATGTATGTGAGTTTTCCACCGATTGAATTTGAGCAGTTTCAAAAAATCATGCCCTCAATTCGATTAATTGATGGTGTACAGGATGTACGTACCACCGCTTTTTTACCTTCTGAGCGTGAGCATAATGAGCTCAACACATTGTTGCGTGCGCTACCAGATGGTGTGATCTCAATTGATGCCAAAGGTTGGGTAAGGCTTTGCAACGATGCTGCATGTAAAGACTTACAGTTAACTGAAAAAGAAGTTATTGGTTCAAATATTAATAATCTATTGAAAGGCTTTAACTTTACCCGTTGGTTAGAAGGCAAAGAAGTACTGGGACAAACAACCCGGGTTGAGGTGGCTGGTGAAGATTTTATCGCGGATATCTTGCCAATCGCAGTACCACAAGGCAATGAAGGTGATGTATTGGCCGGTGCGGTGATCAACATTAAATCACAAAGCCGTTTAGGTCAGCAGGTAAGTGCGTTTCGTCGTTATGGTCAAGAAAGCTTTGCAACTATTCACAACTTTAGCACTGCGATGCGTCGTGTGGTTCGTGAAGCGCGTAAAATGGCGCAACTTGAAGCTCCGATACTTATCACTGGTGAAACCGGTACCGGCAAAGAGTTACTGGCACGCGCTTGTCACTATGCATCTAATCGTTCTGTAAAACCTTTTATCGCTTTATCGTGCGCTTCACTGCCTGATGATGTTGCTGAGTCTGAATTATTTGGTTATGCCGGTTATGAAGAAAATGCAGCGCCAAAACGCGGCGTATTAGAGCAAGCGGATGGTGGCACGGTATTTTTAGATGAAGTGGGTGAAATGTCTACCCAACTTCAAACTAAGTTACTGCGCTTTTTACAAGATGGTACATTTCGCAAAGTTGGCGATGAGAACGAAGTAAAAGTAAATGTACGCATTATCGCCGCCACGCAAAAAGATTTACCCGCGATGGTACAAGAGGGTACGTTTAGAGAAGATTTATACTATCGGATCAATGTACTGACTTTAGAAATTGCTCCACTACGTGATCGTAAAGCTGATGTAGGGCCACTTGCAGAACATTTTATTCAAAAATATGCGCAGCAAAATGGTCATGCAATTCCGGAACTATCTGCAGAGTGTTTGTCGTTTTTACAAGATTATCCTTGGCCGGGCAATGTCCGCCAATTAGAAAATGCGATATACCGTGCGGTCTCGTTATTAGATGATAACGAGCTGCGTGTTGAGCATTTACAATTACCAGCATTTACACATGATTTAGGGTACTTGGAGTCTGATTTTGAGGGCTCGCTCGACCAAGCTGTAAAGCGTTTTGAGGCTACATTATTACGTAAGTTGTACCCTGCTTACCCAAGTTCGAGACAATTGGCTAAGCGTTTAGGGTTAAGTCATACCGCAGTTGCAAATAAGCTACGTGATTACGGCATTAATCGTAAAACTGTAAAAGTGTAAACTGACTCAAATCAACAGTATTGGGTACTATTGCTTAGTACCCATATCTTTGGTTACACCGTCAATAGCGACAGTATCGATACCCTCAGCGGTGAACTTAATTAAGATACTGATGTTATTACGGGCAAAAAAGTAATCTTTGTTATCTAAACTGATAACATAATCCCCTTTTACCGCGCCTTTATATTGACGTTTTTCAAGTTTGATTGTGTGTTCGCCAATTTCCCAGCTGAATCCTTCAATAAAGCCATTATTAAATTCTTGCACCCACACTTGTTGGTCGTCTTTTGCTAAAGTAATAGCAATGGAATAGGATTCAGGTAATTGCATATCATAGCTTTTTTTACCTATAGTAAACTTGCTATTTTGTTGCTGCCAAGCAAACCCAAATTGAAACGGCTTTTCAACCCCAGTTGGATAACGTACGTCTCCTTCGCCAGGATAGTTAAAGTCGGCCATCGCGCTGGTACTCATCAATGCAAATACCATACTCAAATAAGAAACTGATTTTTTCATCATTTTTCTACTATTATTTATAATCAGAGAATTTCAGAGTAGAGCAGAATATTCTCCAATGCAATACGCTATGCTACACTCACAAAACTGTTAACTGGTAAGACCTTTATTGTGAACTTATATTTTCGTCTTTTATTATTATTTTTTAAAATCAAACGTAACCGTGATTATCAATCATTGTTAGACACTGTGGATATAGATTACAAAGCGCTGCCAAGTGATTGTGATATTAATTTACATCTTACTAACTCTCGTTATTTAGCAATGATGGATTTAGCTCGCACTTGGATGACTGAGCGAGTTGGCTTGCTTGAAACGATTATGAAAAAACGTTGGTTTCCTATCGTTAACGCCACGGCCATCACTTATATTCGTGATATTAAGCCAATGCAACGATATACCATTAGCACGCGCTTAGTTGGTTGGGATCATAAGTATTTTTATATTGAGCAAAAATTTCATTCCGAGCGTGGCTTGCATGCGATCGCCTATGTAAGAGGTGTGTTTAAGCGCAAGCGAGGTGTCGTCAGCGTAGAAGAAATGCTAGAGGCGGTAAACTTTGATGGTATTGTGCCTATATTACCTGCGGAAATTATGCACTGGAAAGAAATGTTAGAGCAGAAAAAAATAACAAATCTTCCCAGTTGAATTTATATACACTGATAAAAGGTCGTTAGGCCTTTTTAGAGTATGTTTAAAAAGCGTATTTAACCCCTAACATGGCAACTACAGGATCAATTTTTACTGTTGAAGTAAGAGCTTGTTTACCATCGGCATAAACAGTTGCATCGGTTTCAATATCCATGATTGATACCATCGCATGTACGCCCCAGTTTTGATCTAGCATATAGTTAAAGCCTGCTTGAGCTACAAAACCAAATGAGTTATCAAGCTTTACTTCAACGTCGTTGGTGCCCAGTACTGTTTTTAGCGCTGTAGAAGGTTGCTCATCAAAAAACACTGTGTAGTTAATACCTACACCAACGAATGGGCGAAATGCTGAAGTACTTTCTAAAAAGTGGTACTGAGCGATTAGTGACGGCGGTAATTGCTTAATATCAGCTATTTTATTGCCAGCTAAACCACCGGTGCCATTAACTTCATGAGAAAAGGGTGTTGCAGCAACCAATTCTAGAACCCACTGATCGTTAAATGCATAGTCAACTGTAATACCCAGTTGTGTATCCGAGCTACCTTTTAAGCCTAAACTTGGATCTTCATTGATCGCTGAGCTGCTATTGTCAGGGTTAACATTAATAGCACCGACATTAACGCTTAAGTTTGCACTGGCGAAAGGAGATGCGATTAAAAGTGAGGTGAGTAACGCTGCGCTAAGTTGTTTTTTCATGCTGTTCTCCGAGAACTACTTTTTGAATTGGCGTTATTATCAGCCAAAAAAAAAATAAAAAACTGTTCTAGATCAAGCTTTATAACAGCGTATAAAACGGCGCAGCGTTTGTTTGATTTAGATTAAGGTTTACTTAATTGACGTTTAAAATCGATTGACAGTGCACTCTTTTTTATTGCTATTCATCAATAGGTCAGGAAAATAAGTTATAATTGCTGCTTAAAGCAAGGGTATACAATGAACGAAACCAACCATCTTTTTCTGTCTGGCTCTATTAGCAAAGCACTGTTAAAACTTGCAGTTCCTATTATTCTTATCAATATTTTACAATCTGCCTATCAATTAACCGATGCGTTCTGGGTTGGTCGTCTAGGGGCGGCACAAGTTGCAGCGGTGTCAGTAAGTATGCCAGTGACCTTTTTAGTGATTGCGATTGGCTCTGGACTTGCGATGGCGGGGGCTATTTTGTCAGCGCAATATATGGGGGCTGGCCAGCAAGATAAAGTAAACCATGTGGCCGCACAAACAGTGTTAATGGTGACTGTGACGGCCATTTGTTTAGGAATTATCGGTTATTTGCTATCTCCTTACTTTTTACATTTACTGGGTGTTGAAGATGCCGTTTATAACGATGCTTTAAAATTTATGCATGTGTCATTTGTGGGTGTGGTATTTGTATTTATTTATGCCATGTTTCAAGCCTTAATGCGGGGTATTGGCCAAACCAAGGTGCCACTGATCATTGTTTCCGTAACCGTGTTGCTAAACTTTGTACTCGATCCATTATTTATTTTTGGTTATGGCAGCTTTACAGGTCTTGGGGTGATGGGGGCAGCGCTGGCTACATTGGTGACACAAAGTTTGGCAGCCATTGCTGGCATTGTTATTTTTATGCGTGGTCGCCATGGTATTAAGCTAAAATTATCAAGTTTCATTCCTGATTACAGTTATATCAAACAAGCGTTTTATTTAGGTGCACCAGGCTCTGTGGAGTTGTCAGCGCGTGCATTTGGTTTGATTATCATGTCTTTTTTAGTGGCTAGTTTTGGCACTCAAACCATTGCTTCTTATGGTGTTGGTTCAAATATATTACAGATGGTGATGATCCCGGCTATGGGACTCTCGATGGCTGTGTCGACCTTAGTTGGACAGAATATGGGCGCAGGTAACCCGCAACGAGCATCGCAAATTACTAAGTTGGCGGTACTTTGGGGATTATGTGGTTTGTCTTTTATTGGGGCGATTGCATTTATATTTGCACCTTACTTAGTGGCATTTTTTATCCCCGATGATCAAGGTGTGATAGCCAAAGGCGCACAGTTTATTCGTGTTATGTGCTTAACTTGGGGCGGAATAGGCGTGCAATTATGTGTGGTGGCTGCATTTAGAGCATCAGGGAACATGCTTAATGCGATGTTGTTGGCGCTGTTTTCTCAATGCGTAGTACAGTTTCCGGTGGCGTATATTTTGTCAAAACACACACATCTGGGCGATCACGGCATTTGGTACTCGTTTGCTGTCACCAATGTGATCGTCGCATCGCTATCGTATTTGTGGTTTTGTCGTGGTCGTTGGCAACAAACAAAATTGACCAAAGATGATAAAGATATCGCTAAAGTCAGCCAAGAAGCATTCATCGAAGAAGGTGCACACTAATACCAATCGACTTAAATATTTAACCATTCTAGCGCGCTAACGCGCTAAATAAAGCGCTAACTGCGTTAGTAATTTTTCATGTACGACTGCATGGATGCAAGAGGTAGAGCAATGCAGGAGCAATTGCCGAGAACAACTACATGTCAAAATCTCTGCCTTGTTATCACTGTATTTTTCTGTCGCTATAAATGGTCAGTAACTTAAAACGATTAGTATAATCCGTGTTTCATAAAGCGGTCATAAATTCAGGTTGTAATGAATACACTCTCTCTTAATAAGGGTGTTAATTATGACTTTAGCTATCCAATCTCACACCACGAATGATGCAATCCACACTGATACTGTGGTCAGTTACCTTCAAAAGCTGATCCAATTTAAATCTGTTACGCCACAGCAAGCCGGGGCAATAGACTGGTTAGCAAAGCAGTTAACAGACCTTGGCTTTAACTGTGAACAGTTTACCTTTAATAATGTTACTAACTTAATAGCTAAAGTAAGCTTTGGTGATGGGCCACGCTATGCTTTTTCGGGGCATATTGATGTGGTCCCCGCATCTGGAGGAGCGTGGCGAGCAGAACCATTTTCAGGTGATATTATTGATGGCGCGATTTATGGCCGAGGCGCTGCTGATATGAAAGGGGGCGTTGCCGCCATGTTATGTGCCAGTCGTGCATTGCTGGCTAACGTAGCTGCAAAAAAAGGTACTTTTTACTGGTTGATCACCTCTGATGAAGAAGGGGAAGCGGAATATGGTTCACTACTGATTGCCGAGCGTTTAGCGCAACAGGGCATCCAACTTGACGGCTGCATTGTCGGCGAGCCAACCAGTCATTTGCATGTTGGTGATACAATCAAAAATGGCCGTCGAGGTGCACTGTCTGCGCGGTTAGTGATCAACGGCAAAGCAGGGCATGTTGCTTATCCAGAAAACACCATCAATGCAGCTCATCTTAGTGCAGAAGTAATCAAGCGCTTGACTAGCATAACTTGGCAGCGTGACGAGCCAAGTTCACATACGAGCTTGCAAATAACCGGGATTAATATTGCTAATGTTGTCGATAACATGGTGCCAGCACGATGTGAAATGACATTTAATATTCGTTATAGCCATGGTTATAAAAGCAGTGATATAAAAAATGAGATTCAATTCGCGTTAGACGATTTACAAGCTTTGCTGAGTGTGGAATGGGAGCGTCCGTGTGAGCCTTTTTATACGAGTCATCAAACGCGTCGCTGTTTATTGACTCAAGTTGAACAAGCTATTTTTAATGTGACAGGCAGTTATCCTTTATTAAGTACCAGTGGCGGAACTTCTGATGGGCGGTTTTTTGCCAATGATTACACCCAAGTGATTGAATGCGGGGTACGAAATAATACCATCCACCAAGTTAACGAGCATGTGCCTATTAATGACTTACTAAAAATTGAGAAAATATATACACAGCTTTTAGAGCAGGTATTTAGCCGTATCAGCTGACTATAACGCAAGGCCATCATTAAACTGTTCATTATAAACAGACAATTTCTGACAATGTCCGACAAGCGCTGAGAGATGTCTCGTAAAGGATATGCTAACATTTTTTCAGTAAATTTCGCTATTCGAAATAAAATACTTAGTAATTGATTAATAAAAAATTATTAAAGTAATAACAGCGTTTAGTGCGGTTTTTAGCGTTGATAAAATTAAACATTATGGAGATTGTTATGAGCACCAGTAATAAAGGATTTAGTATTGCACTGTTGTTTGGTGTGGCAGCTGCTTTAAGTGGATGTGGTGAAAGCACGGATGAATTAGATGATAAATTAACCCATCAAGCAAATATGTCTTTCATAAATTCATTGGATTATATGGCTGACTTTCATGTCAAAAAAAGGAGTATTAGCACCGGCTACAGTGGTTTATTCGATAGTGATAATATCGCTGCGGGCGATGTAGAGGCCAATGCTGTGGGTAGTCGCTATAACTACAGTTATAAAGTAATCAATAACATGATTAACTTGGGAGTTAAAGATAGTATCAATGCGAATAAAGAGGAACGCATAAATACAACCTTGAGTAATAACGACGATTTATGGGTAATTGCTTGGCAATCTTCAGGTAAGCGGGCTTTGTCTGTCATTGATAAAAAACAAAACAATACTGCAGATGTATTTAATGTGCGTTTATTTGCCAACGGCGAGTATGATGTGTCAATTGATGATAAAAAAGTATTAACTACAAAAAAGGGCAGTGTCACAGCGTTCTTAGCGGTGAGTAATTGTGCTAATGGCCTAAAAGTTGCCAATCAGGCTATCGATTTATGTGCGGGTAATTTTGGCGCTTCATATTTATTAGTTGTCGATAGTAATGGTAAACGAGTAATGGCTGAAGAATAACTTTAGATTAAAACTCCTCTGGTTAGTGTGAAATAGTTGCTGAGATAGATGTATTATCCACAGTTCAAGTCTCTCAAAGGCGCTACTCCCATGTTGGAGATATAGCGCCATATCCACCTAGAACTACCACGCACTAACTACAAATAAGTAGCCTTTGGAACGGATAGTCTTAATTTTTATTGGGTTACGCGCATTATCACCGAGCTTCTTGCGTAACTGGCTAATATGATTATCAACACCACGTTCAATTCCATCATAGTGATAACCTTTTATTTTTTCAACAATGTCACTACGTGACAGAATAACTCCTGCATTTTTAGCAAGCAGTAGCAGTAGGTCATATTCGCCGTCTGTGAGCTGGATATGTTGCGTTGCTAAAGAGACAGTTCGGTTGTGCGTATTAATGATTAATTGCCCAAACGTTATAGACTCTTTCGTTTGTGGCTTTATGGCGAGTGGATCTGTGGGATGTCCACGTCTTAAAAAAGCTTTAATTTTTGCCAGTAGTAAGCGAGGTTTCACCGGCTTTAGTAAATAATCGTCGGCACCAATTTCAAGCCCTACAACCTGATCAATTTCTTCTTCTCGTGCAGTAAACATCAAAATATAGCCGCTGTATGACTGCCTTACTTCGCGGCATACCGTTAAGCCATCCTTGTTCGGTAACATAACGTCAAGCAGCACCAGAGCTGGCTGCCACTGAAGAATACGGGAGACCGCATGCTCGCCATTTGATTCTATTTCAACCTGATAGCCTTCAATCGTTAAATACTCTTGAATTGACTCAGCAAGCGGTAAATCATCTTCTACCACTAAAATCTTTGTTTTCATTTCTTGTTCTCTATGTGGATTATCGATGTGTGCGTTTGGCTGGCCAATTTAGTATGAAACATGCACCACCTAAACTGGATGGCTCAACACTCGCGGTTCCTTCATGCCAGCCTAAAATTTGTTTAACGATTGCAAGGCCTAGTCCGGTTCCACCGACTTGCAAATTACGACTTTGATCTTCTCGATAGAATGGTTCAAATACCTTCTCAGCACAGGGTAAAGGAATACCATCACCGTTATCAGCAACACAAATCAGCCAGCCTTTTGCGGTTTGTTCATAGCTTACTTGAATATGGTTTCTTCCATACGCTATGGCATTGCGCATTAAATTACTTAATGCACGGCTCATATAAAACTTATCAATCATTGCATGGCAAACGCCTTGTTCAAGTAAAACAATCTCAGTATCAGGGTTGGCTTCTTGCCAACAGATTAACTCTTGTTTTATCCAATGATTAAGTTCAACGGTTGCAAATGTAAGAGTGGGTATTTCGCGCTCAAATCGAGCATGTGTAAGCATTTCTGACACTAATGAATTTAGTTCATTCAAAGATAATTCAATCCGCTCTAGTTGCCCTAGTTGATAGTCATTGGTTGTACTATTTCTAAGTAATTCAACATTGAATTCAATGCGTGCGATGGGAGTTCGCAATTCATGTGATACAGCATTGATCAGAGTTTTATGAGAAGAGATAAGGCGTTGTATTTTTTCGGCCATGGTATTAAACGTTTTGGACAAGTGGTTTAGATGGCTAAAACGAATTAGCTTAGCGCGAGCATCAAATTTACCTTGTCCAAGTAATATCGCCACTTTATTGAGCGATAACATAGAGCGCCAGCCAGGAATTAACCATATTATAATTGGTATAAGCAGAAAAAAGCCGAATATAAAATAAAAGATACTTAACATGTACACCACTTTGCCCTTTAGTTGAGGGCTAAAAGGGCCAAGTACAATTACTTTATCGCTATTTTTGATGCGCTGTACGGCAATGTCGGCGGGATAGCCAATAAAATCAGAATCCGCAGTTGATATGGTCACAATAGCTCCTGTTTTTAATTGGGCTATTTGTTGCTCTGTGTAAGTTAACTCACTCAATGTCATCAGTGCAACGGGATATGTAAAATCATCACTGAGCGAATCAATTATCGACGGCCAGCTCTGCTGTGGGTGTTGCATCAGCATATTATTCAGTAGGTAAAAAGAGCCCATCATCCAACGTTGCGCTTCGTTGATCAGATGCTTAGGAACCGTATTGGGTTTTACAATTACTAATAGCTGTTCGTCATCTATTTTTCGATATGCTAAATCTGTTTGCGGATCACCCCAAATTTTATCCTCTGCGAGCCAAGATTGTTGCTCACTTGAAAAATCACTTTGTTGATAGTCTTGTAAAGTAAGTTCAAAGCCAAAATTAGCTTGTATGTTTTGTAAGTAGGCCATTCTCTGGTGTTTAGGTATGGATTGTAATTGTTGTGCAAGAAGATCCGTAGAGCCTGATGTTAAAAACTCTAAAGCCCATTTTTCAGTAGGGTACCTGACGTTACTTTCAAAATGAGGTATCACCAATAATTGAATGCTAACTACCGAAAAAATAATGATAAAAGATAAAAATAGCAGGGACCTTTTCATAGCTGTTCTGTCAACAATTTGTGTACAACCACTTTATCATATCTGCACATAAAAACTACTTTTGATAGCATACAGCGAACGCAAATTCACGTTACGGATATATACCCAAACCACATCAAGATGCGAGTTTTAGTTGGAATTAAAAGCGATTTAGGCAAGGCATTGATTGCAAGTAATAGTGGTTCTATTGTTAAAATCAATAACGCAGTATAAATCGCTTTTAAACCAACCCGTTGGGCGTTTCACAGGGACTTACTCTCATCGTTGTTTCTTAAAAGGGATTGCCATTCTTGCAAAGTAACGCCTTGATATTAAGCCCCTGTGAAACGCTGAATTCTGTATCTTGAGGTGGCTTGGGTATAGTAAATAAGCTAGATGGCTGGTCGTCCTTATTTTATACACCTTTGCGTTCTTAGTTCTTTCCTAAATATCTTTTTGCTTTGCCTTCTTTTACTTTTTCAAGATCAACAAGCACTAAGCCATCAATACAATTATTGAAATCAGGATCAACACTAAAACTTAAAAACTGTACGCCGCCAGGCTCACATAGTTCGGTGTATTGTTTAAATAAAGTGGGTACTTGGGCACCCATGTTTGCGAGCACATGTTTGAGCTCAACAAAGTCTTCTTTGAGATCATCACCGCTAAATAGATTTGCGCACTGTATGAGTTGCTGCTCTGTGAGTTTGAACTCATTATTAGGTGTAGCTATAACCTGCTTAGCGCCGTAATAATGCTGATAATAATGAACTAACATGGCTTTGGCTGGTTCTGGCAACGCGTTAGAGACACTGACTGCGCCATAGAGGTAGCGATACTGAGGATAATTTTTCACAAACGCGCCAATCCCATACCATAAATAATCAAGACTTTTACGGCCCCAGTATTTAGGTTGTACAAAGCTGCGACCCAGTTCAATACCTGCAGCAAAGTAAGGAGTCATTGCATCACTGTAAGAAAATAAGCTATCAGTATATAAACCTTTGCGGCCGTGTTTATCAATAATAGCTTGAGCACAAGCAAGTCGGTATGCGCCAACCAATTCAAGTTGTGAGCCGTCCCATAAAACCAAGTGCTGATAATCCATATCGTACTTATCAATATCACGACGCTTACCACTGCCTTCACCAACAGTGCGAAACGAAATCTCTCGTAACCGGCCAAGCTCTCTGAAAATCGCTGAGCTGCCTTGATATTGATAAAGGTATATCTGCATGCCGTCTTGAGTTGTGCCTAATAGCTCACACTGTTCGATGGCTTTTTTTAGTTCCTTGCGGCATTCTGAGGAGGCGATGGGTGCTTGTGTTTTAAGCGGTAAGGTTTTCTTTGAGGTAAGTGCATAAAGCTGCTTACGGATCAGATTGACTACTTCTTTGTCTTTAAGGTTTTCAATTAAATAAGACTCTGGAGGTATCGATGCGCCAATTTCAAACTCTAATGATTTTTGTCGTTGTTTAAACATTTCTTTAACCAGTAATAAACTCGCTAAAGGCTTGTAAATCATCGATGTGCCATAAAAAAGTGGGCTATTTTTGGCTTTAATAAAAATCGGTAAAATTGGCGCATTGGCTTTTTTTGCTATCCGTAAAAAACCACTATTCCACTTGCAATCTTTAATTCCGGTAGGGCTTAAACGCGACACTTCACCTGCTGGGAAAATGAGAATGGCCCCAGCTTCTTTAAGGTGCTGGTGGATATTATTGAGTTCTTGCTTTTTACTGTCACCCGATAAATTATCGACCGGCAGTAATAATGAGTGCATTGGCGTAACTGACATTAACATGCGATTGGCAACGACCTTTAAATCCTTACGAACACTTGATAATACTTTAATTAATGCCAGTGCATCTAAAGAGCCAATAGGGTGGTTAGCAACAATAACTAACTTACCCTCACTAGGAATATTCTCAATCTGCTTTGGCTTGTAGCGAGTATCAAAATCTAGTTCATCCAACACTTGCTCAACAAACTCAATGCCTTGTAGGTGCGGGTAGGCATCACCAAATGCAACAAATTCTTGTTCGTGAAGCAAATAACCTAACCCTTTTTTAACTAAACTTTTTACTTTAGGTGAGTTTTCTAATTGTGGTAGATTTGCTGCGATTACTTTATCAACACTGATCATAATTACCTCGTTTGCATATGGTGATCAATATATCGCCAGAGTAAAAGCTTGCCATGACAATTAGGTTGCAGTTGTGTGACTTTTTAAAGAGCCGAGCAGTAATTCGATTAGATTAAATGTTTTAACAAAGGTTATACTCTTTGCAAATCAACAACTCTATAGGCATAACATGAGCGTACTCGTTGCGATTAGTGGACGTGATTGCAGTAAAATTATTACTGCGTTAGCGACTAAATTACCAGGTGTAAAAATTTCACAGTGGCCAGACTGTGATAACTTAGAGGATGTTGAATTTGTGCTTGCTTGGCTGGCACCTGCAGATATGTGGGCACAACTACCGAATTTAAAAGTAGTTTCTTCATTTGGCGCAGGGGTCGATAGCATTGATTTAAACTTACTCCCTGACAATGTCGTTGTGACACGCATCGTTGATGAAAATTTAGCTCATGATATGGCAGAGTATGTGCTTACCCATATTTTAGCGCATAAGTTAAGGCTTAAAGACTATGTGATTAAGCAACAACAACGACAATGGCTGCCAAAACGCGCTTATAGTCATAATCATGTTGTGATTTTAGGTTTTGGTGAGTTAGGACAAAGCTGCGCTAAACGTTTACTGGCTAATAATTTTACCGTAAGTGCATTTTCACAAAGCCCTAAAAATATACCCGAAGTAAATTGTATTCATCAAGTAAGTGAGTTACCAAGTTTGTTAGCACAGGCTGATTATCTCGTGTGTTTATTACCACTAACCACGCAAACGAAGGGCTTTATTAATCGCAACTTATTAATGCAGCTACCAAGTCATGCCGTGCTCATCAATGTAGCGCGAGGCCAGCACGTCGTTGCAGACGATTTACTTTGGGCATTAGATAATCAAATTATAAGAGGAGCAACATTGGATGTTTTTGCACAAGAGCCATTAGCTGCAGAGCATCCTTTTTGGCATCATTCAGCGGTTACAATGACTCCCCATTGCGCGGCATTGTCTGATCTGGAAACTGTAACGCAGCAGATTGCTAATAATGTACAACGTATGAAAACAGGCCTTAAATTAAATAATCAGGTTGATAGAACAAAAGGTTATTAAAAGTTCAGCGACAATAGCGTAGTACATCTTGTTAACATCTGTAATTTTAGTTAGTCTAGTTAACTCAAAAAACACTAACAATAATAATAAGGTGTACAATGAAACAGCATCAAACAGGCGTTAAATTTAGTATTATCGTTATTTCAGTGGTCTTAATGGGTGTGTCTGCATGGTTTAATCAAGCTAATGCAAGTGAACAAGCTCCTGTTTTACAAAGCCAAACAGAATAAATAGAACCAACGATTGATAACGAAGCCGGGTTAGCGTTTACTATGACGCTCCCGGTTCTCACTCTTCTTCTCATCACTTTTTTTAATTAACACATAGCTTGCACCACTGCCACCATGATGCCTAAGTGCACTATGAAAGGCTAATACGCAGTCAATTTCTTGTAGCCATTTATTGGTATAACTTTTTAACACCCCAGGGGTCTTTTTGTTTTTGATACCAGTGCCGTGGCGGATCACTACCACACGAATATTACGTTTTTGGCAATCAGTTATAAATTCAAATAAGGCTTGGCGTGCGTTTTTTAGTGTTTGGCCATGTAAGTCAAGTGTCGCATCAAGCTGATACTTAGCTAATCGAAGATTTTTAAATACAGCATCTTGCACTCCCGCATTTTTATAACTCAATAGTGCATTAGGCTCTAATAGCTCGACTAATTCACTACGTAGATAATTTTCATCGATGTTTAAATTTAATTCTGCGGCTTTGCGTTTTTGTTGCTGGGCTAAAGAGGGGCCAGTTAAGTGTTGTGATGGTTCGATCGTATCGTGATCTAGGCGAGCAACGTCTTCCATAGACGTTAAAAATAAATCAGAGTCAGTTAAAGGCATAGTGATACCCAAAGTAGCATAATACGCCGATGATTTTAACTTAGTTCATTTTGCTGCCCAAGTTCTATTCGCGCAAAAAAATACCCTACCGAGCAAAGCCCGGTAGGGTACATAAAATTATCTAGGGAGAGATATTAATTTTGCGGCACATTTAATTGCCCAAAGGTATAAACCTTGAACAAGTAAAACGTGTTTATCAACACTAAACTCATGTTTGAAATAACACTCGACGACATTAAATCCAAGCTAAATGACAAAAACAGTAAAGCACAGGCGCTGATCGCCGCTACACGCAGTATTGTTAATTGATTGATAAAAAACGCCCCTAATCCTAGGGCTAACAGGATAATATTTAAAAGCCAATCTAGCTCGTTTAGCATGGTTGTATCGTTGTTCAAGTGTTGAAAAAAGGAGCGCCATTATGTTGATATTTTGCGCACCTTTCAACCAAGTAATTTTATATTTTCAGATTAGTTTTTTTAATCCAAAATTAATTTTTGTAATGCAGAAAAAAAGCCGGCTTGTTCGGTTACTCGATATTTTTGACAAGTATCTGGTTGCTTATTGTTTTGACATAAATAAAGGCTATTACGCGCTAAATCGGCATTTGGCTGCAAATTTGAGTCAAATAACATGGCGCCATAACCAAACAGTCCCGGCCAATATACACTTTGCGTTACTAATCCTAATTTTTCATAGGTTAATAACTGTGGTTTGGGGATAACTAAAATAGCAAACACAATAACACCCGCTACAATAATGCCTGTGCGGCTTTTTTTTGTTTCAGTTAATTCACTACTAGCAGTTTGTGTTTGTGCTTGCGTGACGTTTGCCTGAGCAGGCGCTTTTCGCTTGTTAGTTGGTGCCGTTGGTTTTTTTCGTTGAGGCGTTTTTCCTAGCAAGGATTGTTTTTTTATATTATTTGACATAAAGCAAATCTGGCCTTTTAAGCAGAGCTCTCTATAATGAGATTATTAAATTAGAAAAGTTATTAAGCATAATAACTTAAACCTAGTTCATAACCTACGGGGATCAACAATGAATACGCAGCTTTCAATTTTAATAGTGGATGATGTTGGAACAGTGCGCAGCTTTCTCCATCAAACATTAATGCACTTAGGTATTGAAAATGTTAGAGAAGCGTCGACAGCTGCGCAATGTATAAGTGCTTGCCAAGCGGCCGATTATAATATTATTTTTTTAGATATTGAGTTGCCAGACGGTGATGGTAAAGAGATTATCGCGCAGATCAATGAAATAAACCCACAAACTAATGTCGTTATGGTATCGGCTCACTCAACGGTTGAGAATGTTAAAGATGCAATCGATAAAGGGGCTAAAGGATTTGTGGTAAAACCATTTACACCGAAGAAAATAGCGGCAATGTTGAAAAAGTTTTATCCAGAATTAGACGTTGTTTAACGCAACAACAGTGTTTAAATAATTTTAAGCGTTAAATGATAGATATAAAAAAACCGGTCAAGACCGGTTTTTTATATTCTAGCAAAAACAAATTATAGCGCTTTGATCTTAGCTGCTATGCGGCTCTTATGACGAGCTGCTTTGTTTTTGTGAATTAGACCTTTAGTTGCATAACGGTCTAAAATAGGTGTAGCAACTGCGAAAGCTTGCTGTGCAGCTTCCTTGTCGCCCGCTTCAATAGCAACAACTACTTTTTTGAAGTATGTACGCATCATTGAACGACGGCTTGCGTTATGCTGACGGTTTTTTTCGCTAGTGATAGCGCGTTTTTTTGCAGACTTGATGTTAGCCAAGGTTTGCTCCTAACAATCTTAAAATAAGCTTAATTTAAAGGCCGTGGAATATGCCTTTTTTAATCGTGAATGTCAATAAAAATTTGACATACCAAGAAAAACTGCTCCTATATAACGAACATCAATTTGCCGCTCTAGCACAGTTAATACCGCTATTGTAACAAAGGCGGTGAGTTCAGCCTAGTGCTTTAGAGCGATTTATAAAAAAGACTGTGGCATAATTGGTTTTATCGTTGGTTTTAAAGCAGGTTTAGTGTGGCAAAAGGATTATTTCGTTCCGGTATGATTGTAAGTGCAATGACAATGATATCGCGTGTTTTAGGATTAGTGCGAGATGCTGTTGTCGCAAATTTACTTGGCGCAGGTGCTGCCGCCGACGTTTTTTTATTTGCTAATCGCATTCCCAACTTTTTACGCCGCTTATTTGCTGAAGGGGCATTTGCGCAAGCATTTGTGCCCGTTTTGTCGGAAATCAAACAGCAACAAGGAGACGACAAAGTCAGGCTGTTTGTTGCTCAAGCCGCTGGCACACTTGGTACTATTTTACTGGTTGTAACTATTATCGGTGTAATTGCATCGCCAGTTATTGCAGCACTATTTGGTACTGGGTGGTTTATTGAGTGGTGGCAAGGTGGCCCAGACGGTGAAAAATTTGTATTAGCCAGTAGTTTACTTAAGCTAACGTTCCCTTATTTATTTTTTGTAAGTCTTGTTGCACTCAGTGGCGCGGTGATGAATGTTTATAATCGTTTTGCTGTTGCGGCCTTTACGCCAGTGCTGTTGAATATTTCGATTATTGCCTGTGCAATCTTATTACACGATAAATTCTCGGTTGGTGCTTATTCGCTAGCTATTGGTGTGTTTGTCGGTGGAGTGGTGCAGTTATTGTTTCAATTGCCGTTTCTGTACCGAGCGAAAATACTCAGTAAACCACGTTGGGCCTGGCAGGACGAAAATGTAAAAAAAGTCCGTAAGTTAATGTTACCGGCGTTGTTCGGGGTATCTATTAGTCAAATTAATCTACTGCTTGATACCATGATAGCGTCATTGTTAATGACAGGGTCAATTGCTTGGTTATATTATTCTGACCGCCTAATCGAATTTCCACTTGGGTTATTTGGCATTGGTATCGCGACGGTTATTTTACCTGCGCTATCTAAATTACATAGCAGCGAAAAAAGCAGCGATTTTCAGCACACCTTAGATTGGGGAGTGCGGTTTGTGATCTTTTTAGGCTTACCTGCGATGATTGGTTTGATGATCATTAGCCCGTTAATCATTTCTGTATTATTTGATCATGGCGCGTTTAGTCAAGGGGATGTCGATCATGTTCAGGCCGTGAGTTTAGGGGTGATGGCTTACTCTGTTGGGCTTGTCAGTTTTATGTTGATCAAAGTTTTAGCGCCGGGATTTTATGCACGTCAAGACACTAAAACTCCGGTGCGTATTGGCATTATTACGCTGGTGTTGAACATGGTCTTTAATATTATGTTAGCACCGTTTATAGGTTACTTAGGATTGGCGCTTGCGACTTCAATGTCGGCCAGTTGTAATGCGTACCTGCTTTATCGTCAATTAAGCAAAGAGCAGGTTTATCAGTTTTCGCGTTTTAGTTTATTGTTTACCTGCAAATGTTTGCTCGCCGCCTTATTGATGGGGGCTGTAGTTTGGTACGCTGCGACACAGTTTTTATGGCGTCAGTGGCATTTTAGTGAGCAAGTTGTTTTATTGATAGGTTTACTCGCTCTGGCAGGGGGGGTGTACTTTTTAGTGTTGTTTTTACTCGGGGTAAGACTAAATACCATAAAAAACGTTGTTAGTGCTCAATCAGACTAAAAAAATCAACTGAAACTCGCATCTTGAGGTGGTTTGGGTATAATCGGTGATTCTGTAACCCAAGTGAAATTTTACTCGGTACATAACGCTTACAAAGGCATTAGGTGGCATGGAGTTAATTAGAGGTATCCACAATATTCGCACACAGCATTATGGTTGTGTGTTGACCATTGGTAATTTTGATGGTGTGCACTTAGGTCATGGTGAAGTACTCAATGGATTACTCAATGACGCTAAAAAATATAACTTACCGAGTACGGTAATGTTATTTGAGCCTCAGCCACAAGAGTTTTTTGCCAGAGATAATGCGCCAGCTCGATTAACGCGGTTACGCGATAAGCTAGGTCTGTTAGCAAAGTTAGGCGTTGAACGGGTAATTTGTATTAGTTTTAATCAGCAATTTGCCAATATGCAAGCTGAGCAATTTGTGACAGAAATACTGATCAACAAGTTGGGTGTCAAAGCGCTAACCGTAGGTGATGATTTTCGCTTTGGTAAAAGACGCCAAGGTGACTTTAATTTACTAAAAAAAATGGGCCTCGCGGCTCATATGGATGTAAAAAGCACCGCGAGTTTTCGGCAATTAAATGCTAGAGTAAGCAGCACCTTGATCCGCCAAGCATTAGCTGAAGGTCAGTTAGCGCAAGCCAAAGCGATGCTAGGTCATGATTACGCAATATCAGGGCGAGTGATCCATGGCTGGAAACGCGGTCGTGAATTAGGTTTTAGAACTGCAAATATTGCGTTAAAGCGGCAAGTATGCCCTGTAAATGGGGTGTTTGCGGTACAAGTAACGTTAAACGATAAAACAGTGTATGGGGTTGCAAATATTGGCAACAAACCCACATTTAATGGAACACGCGCATTATTAGAAGTTCATCTGTTCGACTTTGCGCAAGATATTTATGGACAGTTTATGCACGTGGAGTTAATTAAAAAGCTTCGCGATGAGAAAAAATTCGAGACATTAACACAATTGACGGCACAAATAGCAACTGATGTTGCTGCCGCTAAACAGTGTTTTGGTTTAAATTAGGTAGCCGATACGGAAACTAGGATTAATGAGCGACTACAAGCATACTTTGAATTTACCGGAAACGACGTTTCCAATGCGCGGCAATTTGGCACAACGTGAGCCAAAAATGCTTAAGACATGGTATGAAGACGACCTGTACGGTCAAATTCGCAACGCTAAGAAAGGTAAAAAAACCTTTATTTTGCATGACGGCCCTCCGTATGCGAACGGCGATATTCATTTAGGTCATTCAGTAAATAAAATTCTAAAAGATATTATTGTTAAATCAAAAACCTTATCTGATTTTGATGCGCCTTACGTACCTGGTTGGGATTGCCATGGTCTACCGATTGAATTAATGGTAGAGAAAAAAGTGGGTAAGCCAGGCGTGAAAGTCACGGCTGCAGAATTCCGTGAGAAATGTCGTGAATACGCTAAAAAACAAGTTGAAGGCCAAAAAGTTGATTTTAAACGTTTAGGCGTATTTGCTGATTGGGATAAGCCTTACTTAACCATGAATTTTGACTTCGAAGCAAACGCAATTCGTGTGCTTGGACGTATCATCGAAAAAGGCCATTTACACAAAGGCGCAAAGCCTGTGCATTGGTGTACTGATTGTGGTTCTGCTTTGGCCGAGGCTGAGGTTGAATATCAAGATAAGCAATCACCAGCGATTGATGTGCGTTTTGAGTTTGTTGATCAAGCGGCCGTTGTTAGTGCCTTTGATTTAAAAGCCGATCATGAAGGTAAAGGTACAGTCAGTACAGTGATCTGGACAACTACACCATGGACACTGCCAGCTAACCGTGCGGTTGCCGTACATGCTGAACTAGAATATGCCTTAGTGCAAGTTGATGATGAAGGCGCGCAGCAGCGTTTGATTATAGGGTCAGAGCTAGTTAAAGATGCAATGGATCGCTACGGCTTTAAGCACTTTCACGTATTAGGTTATGTAACGGGTTCAGCACTTGAAAATTTACAAGTGGCGCATCCATTTTATGATTTTAATGTACCAGTGATTGTGGCCGATCATGTTACTACTGATTCTGGTACGGGTATCGTGCATACAGCACCTGGCCACGGTCAAGAAGATTTCGTGGCAGGTCTACAATACGGCTTAGAGGTGGCTAACCCGGTTGGTGCAAATGGTGTTTATTTACCTGACACTGAGCTTTTTGCAGGTCAACATGTATTCAAAGCCAATGCGAGTGTAGTTGATGTGCTGACTGAGCGTAATGCGCTTATGCATCACCATGCCTTAACGCACAGTTACCCGCATTGCTGGCGTCATAAAACGCCAATTATTTTCCGTGCAACGCCGCAGTGGTTCATTAGTATGGATCAAGCTAATTTGCGCCAAGATTCATTAAAAGAGATTAAAAACACTCAGTGGTTGCCAGAATGGGGCGAAAGCCGCATAGCAAACATGGTTGAAGGTCGCCCGGATTGGTGTATTTCGCGTCAACGTACCTGGGGTGTTCCAATTGCACTGTTTGTTGATAAAGACACCGGTGCTCTTCATCCTGATACTCAAGCTTTGATTGAAAAAGCAGCCCTGCTGGTTGAAAAATCCGGTATTCAAGCATGGTATGACTTAGAGCCTGCAACTTTACTTGGTGAAGCTGATGCTCAGCAATACATGAAAGTGCAAGATACATTAGATGTATGGTTTGATTCTGGTGTAACGCACGCCTGTGTGGTTGATGCTCGCGAAGATTTAGTTGGTCCAGCTGATTTATACTTAGAAGGCTCAGATCAACACCGCGGTTGGTTTATGTCATCAATGATGACGTCAGTGGCAATTAATGGTCATGCACCATATCGTCAAGTGCTAACTCACGGTTTCACTGTTGATGAAAACGGCCGTAAGATGTCAAAATCGCTAGGTAACGTTATTTCACCACAGAATGTGATGAATAAACTCGGTGCAGATATTTTACGCTTGTGGGTTGCTTCAACTGATTACACTGCAGAAATGACCGTATCAGATGAAATCTTCAACCGTTCTGCGGATCGCTACCGTCGTATTCGTAA
This sequence comes from Pseudoalteromonas sp. SR41-8, assembly GCF_014163915.1. NCBI lineage: Bacteria > Pseudomonadati > Pseudomonadota > Gammaproteobacteria > Alteromonadales > Pseudoalteromonadaceae > Pseudoalteromonas > Pseudoalteromonas sp. SR41-8. The sequence goes on along the minus strand of NZ_JACJEE010000009.1, from coordinate 58,231 downwards.
CACTAGCCGTTACTTACTCGCTAACTTAAGTGGTTTTGATCCTAAAACTGACCAAGTAGCTATTGATGACATGGTTGAACTTGATCGTTGGATTGTTGGCCGTGCGGCGCAATTACAAGATGAAATTTTGGCGGCTTACGAAAGTTACCAAATGCTCCAAGTAACGCAAAAGCTAATGAATTTCTGTACTGGTGAGCTTGGTTCATTCTATTTAGATGTGATCAAAGACCGTCAATACACAGCGAAAAGTGATAGTCATGCCCGTCGTTCATGTCAAACAGCTCTATATCATATTGCCGAAGCTATGACTCGCTGGATGGCGCCAATCATGAGCTTTACCGCACAAGAGATTTGGCAAGCACTGCCAGGTGAACGTGACCAATATGTGTTTACTTCAGTTTGGTATGATGGCTTAAAAGCGGTTGGCGAAGGCCAGTTTAGTAATGACGATTGGTTAACGATTCTTACTGTGCGTGATGAAGTAAACCGTGTGTTAGAAGGTGCACGTAAAGAAGACGTGATCGGTGCGACACTCCAAGCTAATGTGAATATTTTTGCCAATGCAGAGCTTGCAGCTAAATTAGCAGCTTTGGGTGATGAGCTTCGCTTTGTATTCTTAACATCTAACGTTACTGTTACAGCTGTTGATACACAACCAGATGCAACTCAAACAACTGAAATTGAAGGCTTATACATCAGCGTATCAGCTACTGATGCACAAAAGTGCGAACGTTGTTGGCATTACTGTGATGATGTAGGTGCAAATCCTGCGCATCCAGAAATTTGTGGTCGTTGTGTTAGCAATGTAGATGGCGAAGGCGAAACACGCCAATTCGCATAGGAGTAGGAAGTGAGCAAACTAGCCCAAAAAAGTGGTTTAGTGTGGCTTTGGTTAAGTTTGCTACTTTTAGTAGCAGACTTTGCCAGTAAAACACTGGTTGTTAAAACCATGAATTTACGCGAATCAATTGATATATTGCCATTTTTCAATTTAACCTATGTGCATAACTATGGCGCAGCTTTTAGTTTTTTAAGTGAAGCGGGTGGTTGGCAACGTTGGTTTTTAAGCGTTATCGCTATTTCAATCAGCGTATTATTGATCTGGTGGCTAAAACGTTTACCTGCCACTAATAAAATTTTATGCAGTGCTTATTCGTTAGTATTAGCGGGCGCAATTGGCAACTTATATGACCGTATCAGCCATGGTTATGTGATTGACTTTCTACACTTTTATTATGAAAGCTGGAATTTCCCTGCGTTCAATATTGCCGACAGTGCGATTTGTATTGGTGCCGCATTATTATTATTTGATGCCTTTACTGGCGAAAGTCCTAAGGAGCAAAAAGCATGAGCCAAGCAGTTATAGGTGAAAAATCAGAGGTTATTTTTCATTTCTCAATTAAGCTATCGGATGGCTCTGCGGCAGATTCAACCAAAGTGCATAATAAGCCTGCAAAATTAACGATGGGTGATGGTAGTCTAACGGCTAACTTTGAAAAATGCTTATTTGGTTTAGCGTCTGGTGACAGCAAGTCATTTGAACTTGAGCCTGAAGATGCTTTTGGTCAACCAAACCCAGATAATATTTACTATGTAGACCGTAGTAAGTTTGGCCCAGAAACGCCGGCAAAAATTGGTTCTATTATTGCGTTTACTCAACCTGATGGTACCGAATTACCAGGAGTTGTTCGTGAAGTGCAGGGTGAGTCTGTGACCATCGATTTTAATCATCCGCTTGCAGGTCAACGTTTAACTTTTGAAGTTGATATTTTAGAGGTGAACGGGTAATGGAAATTTTATTGGCAAATCCGCGCGGTTTTTGTGCGGGAGTCGACCGCGCGATTAGTATCGTTGAACGTGCGTTAGATATCTTTGAAAAACCGATCTATGTGCGCCATGAAGTTGTCCATAACCGCTACGTGGTAGATGGTTTAAAAAAACGTGGTGCGGTGTTTGTTGAAGAATTGGACCAAGTGCCAGACGACAGCATTGTTATTTTTAGTGCCCATGGCGTGTCACAAGCTGTACGCAGTGAAGCTAAGCGTCGAGATTTAAAAGTATTTGATGCAACATGTCCATTGGTCACTAAAGTGCATATGGAAGTGACCCGCGCTAGTCGTAAAGGTATCGAGTGTATTTTAATTGGTCATCATGGTCACCCTGAAGTTGAAGGCACCATGGGACAATACGATAACGCTAAAGGTGGTATTTATTTAGTTGAAACGCCTGAAGATGTTGCCAAACTAAACGTGAAAAATCCAAATAACTTATTTTATTGTAGCCAAACTACATTATCGGTAGATGATACCGCAGATGTTATAGATGGCTTAAGAAGTAAGTTTCCAGCGATTGATGGCCCACGTAAAGACGATATTTGTTACGCCACACAAAATCGCCAAGATGCGGTACGTGACTTAGCTGATAAAGTAGATGTGTTATTAGTTGTTGGTGCTAAAAATAGCTCAAATTCAAATCGGTTACGTGAACTTGCTGATAAAATGGGTACTGTTGCTTACTTAATTGATGACGCCAGTAATGTTGAAGATCAATGGTTTGCTAATGTCAATGCGGTTGGTGTTACCGCGGGTGCATCAGCGCCTGAAGTGCTTGTACAACAAGTGATTAACCGCCTTAAAGAACTAGGCGGTAAACAGGTTATTGAAAACCCAGGCGAAGTAGAGAATATCGTATTTGCTGTACCCGTTGAGCTACGCTAACCTTAGCGTACTGACAGGACATTTTTAAGGAGCGCGCAATGAGCAAGTCGGTGCAAACCAATACTTTGCTTTTTGCGGCGCTGTTTAAAGAACGCGGCGTACTTGCTACTTTAGTCGTTGCGCAAGTTATCGCCACTATACTAGCGTTCGCTCCTGCAACTGCGGATGATATTTGGATCCGCCTCGGCGGGATCAGCCTGTTTTTACATCTCACATTTTTGTCTAGTCTAACTTGGCTTTACTTACTGCGTAAACCACTTGCACACTTGAGTCAGCCTTGGCAATTAAGTGCTTTAATGGCTTCATTACTACTTACAACGGCGGTTTTCAGCGGATTGTTAGTGACCTATGGAGGCGACTTTATTGCACAACAACATACTTATCAGTTTATTTTAAGAAACTTATTAGTCGCTTTTTTAGTCACCGCATTATTTATTCAATTTTTAACTATTCATTTTGAAAAAGACCAGCAAACTAATGCGTTGGCTCGCGCAGAGCTAGATGCCTTACAGGCACGTATTCGTCCGCATTTTTTATACAATAGCCTCAATACCGCAGCGGAGCTTACACATTATGATCCTCAAGCTGCAGAGCAAGCGATTTTAGCGCTCGCGGCATTATCTCAAGCGGCAATGCGAGTGGGGAAAGAGACTGCACTAAGTGATGAAATCGCACTGACTCAGCAATATATTGCGCTTGAAAGTTGGCGGTTTGCTGATCGTTTACAAGTTAACTGGCAATTACCGGAGCAATTGCCAGAGATAACTATTCCGTGCTTAACATTACAACCACTGCTAGAGAATGCTGTTTGTCACGGTGTTGAGCCTTCATTGACTGGCGCTATAATTTATGTCGAGTTACATATTAGTAAACGCTCGTTAGTCATTTTAGTTGAAAACCCAATCTCGTCGCAGCAGCAAAAACGCTCAGGAAATGGCATGGCACTGAATAATATTCGCCAGCGGTTAGATCTTTATTATCAAGGTCATGCAAAGCTGACAATGACAACACGAGGTGATATTTTTCGGGTAAAGTTAGTACTGCCCCTGGCTATTAATAATGCCAAGGAGCAAGCATGAAGGTACTCATAGTTGATGATGAGCCACTAGCACGTGCTCGCTTACAGCGATTACTTGCTCATTACCCAGACTATAACCATGCAGCACAAGCAAGTAATGGCAACGAGGCTTTGCAACAAGTGAAGCTGCAGGCTCCTGATATTGTATTTCTGGATGTTGATATGCCTGCTATGAGCGGTTTAGAAGTTGCAACACAATTGAACAAGTTGTCTGTCCCTCCGGCTATTATTTTCGTCACCGCTCATCCTGAGCATGCCTTAGAAGCTTTGCAACTCAGTGCCGCGGGTTATTTAGTAAAACCTGTGACGGAGCAAAATCTAGCAAAAACAATAGATCAACTAGGTCGTTTAACACGCGCCCATCTACAAAAGCAACGTCCAGCGGCAATCAGTTATCAGCTTGCGGGGGTGACACGCAGTGTGGCATTAGAGGATGTTTGTTATATTATAGCTGAAGAGAAATACACGCGTTTAGTTTTTACTAACGGTGAGGCATTGCTTGATCAAAGCTTAAAACAACTCGAGCAGGATTATCCTACACAGTTATTACGAATTCACCGCAAGATAGTGATTAATCTGTCCCGGCTAATCGCTCTAAAAAAAGCTGAAGATGGCAGTCATGTGGTTTTATTAGAAGGTTGCAGTTGTTTATTACCAGTAAGTAGACGCGCTTATAAAACAGTAAAAGAGCATCTTTAAGCACATTAAATTTTGCAGCAAAAATGCATAGTTAACCATTCATCAACAAATATAACCGTTCATCCTAACCCATCTTGTATCTACATATTATTAGCATATCCTTATAATCAGGTAGTTTTATATTGGGTGTAATATGAGGTCCATCAAGCATACATCGCAACATGGTTTTACGTTAATAGAGGTTTTAATTGCGTTTGTGATTTTAAGCTTTGGCCTACTCGGTGCGGTCGCATTACAAGCAAAAGCAAAACAAGCCAGCTTCGACTCTATGCAACGAGCAGCAGCAGTTGCTTTAGGTAATGACATTATTCAACGGATACGAGCAAATGACCGAGTTGCGTCAATCACTCAGTATAATGGCACATTCACCAGTAACACAGCACTAGAACAGTCTCGAACATGTTACACCGATACATGTAGCTCAGCTCAAATAGCTGCTCTAGATCGTCAACAATGGATCCGTGCCATACAAGCCCGTGAAAATACTGGCGCGCTCGATGACGCCACTGTGTGTATAGAAAATACTGTAGCGGCAGGTAATGGTGGCAGAGGGTTTAATATTCAAGTCGTGGTAAGTTGGCGGGGACGTCAAGAGATCACTGCTAATGCTGAGACAAAAAAAATAACATGTGGCGAAGAAAGTAATACCCGCCGCGTTATGGTACTAAAAAGCTATGTTTATTCAAGGAGCTAGCATGAAGCAGCGAGGTTTCACTTTAGTCGAAATGATGATCGCACTTTTTATTGGTGGTTTAGTGCTCGGCGGAGTTATGTTTACTTACATAAGTATGAAAGTAACGACCAGAGATACTATGGTAATTGGTGAATTACAAGAAACGGGTCGTTTAGCATTAAATATTATGCAGCGCGATATAGAGCAAATCGGTTTTTGGGGGACATTCTACGAAGATTCATTTTCGAAAGAAAATACCACAACTCTAACCAACCCTACTGGTGATTGTTTTTCTGGACTTAATAACGGTAGTTTCCCCGTTAATAATGCAAATAGTAATTTTCGTTCGGTATTTGCACTTGAATCAACTGGAGGCGCGCAGTTGAACTGTATTACAGATTCAAACGATACAACAGATATCTTACAGGTGAAATTTCTAGAGGGTCTGCAAATTGATCCTGCTGATACCAGTTCAAGTAATTATTACTTTATAGCTGAGCAAGAGCGAGCTGAATTTCGCAAAGGCCCAATAGCTGCTGGGACTATAAACGGCAATGCAACGATTTGGCGTTATCGTCACCACGTTTATTACATTGATGAACAAACTTATCAAGTCAATGGACAAAATATCAATGTGCCGGTACTAATGCGACGCCGACTTAGCGCCAGAAAAGACCAAATGATTACTGAGACTATTATGGAAGGTGTTGAAAACATGCGTTTTTTATTTGGGCTAGATACAAATAATGACGGCCGTGTGGATGCTTATCGAAGCGTAGGAATGATGACAGCAACAGATTGGGAAAACCGCCGAGGAATATTAACCGTACAAGTTTTTATACTGGTGCGGTCATTACAAGAATATGCAGACTTAAATCAGCTCAATCAAACGTATACTTTAGGTGAGGATGCAGGTCAACGAGTGCTTAGGTTTAATGACAGGTTTCGTCGAGCTTTATTTACAACAACTATTCGCTTAAATAATGTGGGGGCTAACTTATGGCGTATTTAAAACCAGCTGCCAAACAGCAAGGAATTGTGTTGGTCGTTGCTTTGATTATGGTGGTCGCTGTCACTGGCATTGCGGTGACACTTATGAGCAGTAGTAGTGTAGATATAAAAATTACTAATGCTGCATTTGAGCGAGAAGAAGCTGAAAATTTATTAATGGGTAACGTACAACAATTGATTGCAGGTGAGGCTAACAAGGGCGGCACAAGTCATTTTCTATATACTCGAGCTCAAATACCAAATGGCACGCTTGAACTGCCTCAGATAGATGATACAACAAGTACGATGAGTAATTTAAATAATGGTGCACTAGACTTACCATGTCCTCGAAAGTTTAATTTTACAGCGGGCATTTCGTGCAATATGGTGCAGGTAAACAGTACCATTACGTTTGGCTCAAAAAGCAGACATACTATAACAGTAACATCAGGCATTGCTCAGGAAATGGCAAGCTTAAATACTGGCGGTTAAGTGAGTAAATATGATCAAGTTTAAAAAGTTAGTTATGAATATTTCACTTAGTATCGCGGTACTTTTAAGTATGCAATGCTATGCGGAAGATATTGAATTATATGTAAACCATAATGTAGAAATAGACGAAAGAGCGCGAGTTTTATTGATTTTTGATACCTCTGGCAGTATGGCGTTTTCATCCAAAACAGGTAAAGATTGTGGTCAATATAATAATGGTGGCTGGAAGGTATGTAATGACAGTCGACTTGGAGTGGCTAAAGATGCTATGACTGAGTTGATCACCGGTAACCCTGACATCGATTTTGGGCTTATGCGCTATAACAGTACTGATGGCGGTTATATATTGAATGGTATTGGTAGCTCACATAATGCTATAAAAGCATCAATAGATAACCTACCCGCCGATGGTGGTACTCCATTAGCTGAAACTCTTTGGGAAGCATATTTGTATATAACAGGGAAAGGTTTGCACTATGGCGAGCAAGTTAGTGAGTCAAATCGGGATACTAGTGTTGAAAATAAGGTTAATGATAGAAAACAAGTAGAAGAGTGTGACTGGGAGCGTAAAGGTCGGCATTGGGTTTGGGTTTGTAAAAATGTATGGGTAGATAATTTTAGTTACACGTATATTTCACCTTTTGCAGATAGTGTAGAGGAAGCTAAGCGCTGTGATAACTCAGTAAATATAATTTATATGACGGACGGTGATCCATCTGCTGGAAGTGATAATAATAGTGACGGTGCGATAAGTGAAGCATATAAGTCATATTTCGGTCGTTATTTAAATAATAATGATTACATCTACAGTAACTACTTACATCAGTTAGCTAAAGTAATTCATGGTGTAGACGCGAATAAAAAGGCTAACATCGAAGAGGTCGTTGTTGATTTGTATCCTCAAACTCCCGATATTCACGAAACCGGCCGTGTATATACCGTGGGCTTTGGATCGGGGATGAGTAGCTCTGGTAAAAAACTACTAGAGGAAACCGCTACACTCGGTGGTGGTCAATACGAATATGCAGATACTGCAGAGCAATTAGCTGATGCATTTAAAAAATTCATCACCAATATCCGTGAAGTAAACGATACTTTTACTTCACCTTCCATAGCTAGTAATAATGTTGATCAAACTCGTAGTCGAGAATCTATATATTACGCTATGTTTTACCCTGAAACCGGCGCTCGCTGGCGTGGTAATTTGAAAAAATTAAAAGTGTCAGGAACTGAAATAGTTGATGCCAATTCGACCCCTGCACTGAACGACGATGGGTTGATTAAGTCAACCGCATCGACATTTTGGTTACCCGAGAACACTCCACCTGATGGTAATTCGGTAGAAAGTGGTGGTGTCAATTTACACCTTACCAATTTAGCAGAGCGAACTGTTTATACAGATTCCCCTAAAGGAGGATTGATTGAGTTTCAAAGCTCAACGTTGCAAACCGCATTCGGTAGTCTTGCTAAGGTTGCTACTAGCTTTGGCACAGATATCAATAGTGTTGGTTCAACTATTGAATGGGCTAGAGGGGTAGATGTTGATGATGAAGATAAAGATAGCTCTCGGCGTGATCAACGAAAAGATATATTTGGTGATCCATTACACTCAAAGCCAGTTACGATTGATTATGGTAGTGGTGACATTCGCATATTGATTGGTACTAATGCTGGTTTTCTGCATATGTTCCAAGATAAAGGTAAGGATGTTAGCGAAACATGGTCATTTATTCCAAGTAGTTTATATAAAATTTTAACTCCATTACGTAATAATCAAGCAGACACCAAAGTGTACGGTGTTGACGGCCCAATTACTGTATTTTTTGATGATGCTGATCGTGATGGTGTTGTTGAAGCTGGTGATCGCGTGTGGGCATTCTTCGGTATGCGACGTGGTGGTAACCAATATTATGCATTAGATATTACTAATCCAGATGTACCAAAATTAATGTGGACAATTCAAGGTGGCAGTGGAGTTTATAAAGAGTTAGCACAAACTTGGTCTGCTCCAACTGTGTCATATATTAAGGGAAAGAAAGAGCCAGTGTTAATTTTTGGTGCTGGTTTTGATACTAATAAAGACAATGTATCACTCAGTAATGATACGAAAGGGCGCGGTATATATATCGTCAATGCATCAGACGGTAGCTTGGTTTGGGAATTAACGCCTAAAACAGGCTTTAAAGGAAAACATAGTATTGCAGCAACAGTTTCGATACTTGATTCAGATTATGACGGTTTTATAGATCGCTTATATGCAACAGATACTGCGGGTAGTATTTGGCGTGTAGATATGCCAAGTGCAAACCCGACCGACAGTAAAAACCCTTGGACCCATTTCGAACTTGCTAAATTGGGGGGAGCAATTTCTAGTCAAGATAGGCGCTTTTTTTATAAGGCGACCGTAGCACGTACAATGTTTAGCAAGGTAACCAGTACCACAAGCAATAATCAAACAAGTATAATCCGCGAGGATACCCCATTTGACGCAATATTAATTGGTAGTGGTAATAGACCAAAGCCAACACTAACAACGGTACAAGATCAATTGTATATGATCCGTGATATTAATACTGTGACCATGTCATTTATAGGAGATGACATTCCTGAGACTATTACGCCTAGTGATTTAATGAATGTAAATAGTGATCCTTTTGCAAATGCGCTAGATGATATTGAGCAGTTTACAGAAGAGGAAGTGAAGCTTAGTAAAAAAAGCGGTTGGTATTATGATCTTCCTCGCAGTGGTGAAAAGTCGCTCGCAGCTGCAACTGTAGTTGGAGGAGTTGCTTATTTTACAAGTTTCACACCAGCTTCAGCAGATGCCACGATTAACCAATGTTCTTTAAGTGGAGGAAGTGGCGGTTTATATGCATTTCATTTGCACTACGGAAGCAAGGTATATAACCAATTGCGTTATGTCACGAGCAATGATGTACCAGATACACCGCAACTTTATTTTGGCACCTCAGAAGTTTGCGACAGTGATGGTAAAGCATGTAATGAACAAAGCCAGTTTTTATTACTAGGACCAGGAGTAAAGCAAACTAAAGCGACTGAAGATGAATTTAGTGCGAAAAACCCATTTATACCAAAAGAGATCCTAGGGCCAGGCATTACGTTTGATGAAGATGGCAAAATTAAGCTTGTGAGTGATGCGGTGCCCATTGGCTTTGGTTTTAAAACTCAACAAACCTTTATCTATAAGCGAGAGAATAATGACAACCAAAAATAACATGCAGCGAGGGTTTACATTAATTGAGCTCATGATCACTGTAGCAATATTAGGCATTATTGCCTCAATTGCTCTACCAAGCTATTTTGAACATGTTAAACGGACTGCTCGCACAGAAGCAATCACGTCATTACTTGATGCGGCTAATCGGCAAGAGCAGTTCTTTGTTGATAATCGAGAATATACAAATGATTTAGCAAATATTGGTGTAACGACACCAACTGAGCATGGTTTTTATACTATTGAGGTTGAAGTCGATAACGATGCAGGGACATTTAGCTTTACAGCAACTCCAGTTGCTGGTCCTCCATTAAAAGATGATGACTGTAAGACCTTTGTTATTGATGATGCAGGACTAAAAACCGCAACACCGAAAGCGAATTCTGCAATGTGCTGGGGTAAATAGTTTGTAATGGCTTTATTTTTGGTTACTCTTGGCATTTTGAGGTATTTTTAATCTTCGTTCTGCCAGTATAGCTTATAGATATAGCAAGCCCTTTGTGGCTTGCTTGTTTATACTTAGGACAATATATAAATGTACCGTTATGAAAGCCCATGGGTGTGCCGTTATATCGAAAAGTAATAAATGGCCTAGGGTAGGTGAGCATATCTTCAGAGTGTGTTGGTTCAATGTAAAATAGAACCTTATCTTTACCATCAAATTTACCCACCTTGTTAGTATCAGTAAACACAGTAAGTTCTTTGTGCCAATTATCGCTATGGCATTGATTATTTTTAAGGGCGCAAAATGTTACGTTTGCGCCATAAGATACTGCGCTTAAACGGGATAAGCCAATAGCTCGATTTACTTTTGCGATATGGTTGTCAAGGCGGATATTTATGAGTAATGGCTGATAATTAAATAAAACTAAGTGGCACATTATTGACATAATGCTTAACACTACCATAGTTTCAATCAACGTGGTTCCTAGTCGCTTTGCTCCGTTGTTTATATCCTTCATCCTTGAAGTTCTCAATTATGACAAGTAGATTAAGCTTAGTTGACCCTAAATCAGATGCAAATATAGAGCGAAATTTAATCACAGGTGCCGCTCGTATCTCCGTTATAAAATGCCGTACCAGATTGGCTGATTGTCAGTGCTTTATTGTTTTTGTTATCTTTATTTGGACAGTAGATGAATGTGCCTGGGTTAGAGGTAATACGACCACTTGCATCAAATATCAATGAATTATCACCTGAAAATGTTAATTGATTATTGTCAGGGACTTCTTCCATAACTCTGAGAATTCGGTCTCCTCTGCGTGGGTTATGATCGCCATTACTATTACTATCATAAAAGACGATTATAGAGCCGTCATTCCAACTATCTAAGCAGGTCACTTTTTTGTCATTTTCTATTCTGGTTGTATTACCACTGCACACAACGATCAATGAATCGGTACTCGTGGCTTTTGCGCGAGCAAAGTTGATGTTACGTTTTAACTCCAGCAAATAATTTTCAGCTCGGTTATTTTCAAGCATGTCGCTACTATTCCAAAAAGCGATTGAGGCTAAAATTCCGACTATCGCAAGGGTGACCATCACCTCAAGTAATGTAAAGCCATGTTGTTGTTTGTTCATGTTCACCTCTGGTACTGGAGTGCGCTGAGTAAATCAGCGCACTTTGAAGAACTTATTTTAAACATAATTGTTCCAATTGATATAATCATACCATTGCTGACGATTAAATCACCGTAATTCAATTGCTTTGTTTGCTATGAAGTGCAGGATTGTCTAAAATCGATTCAATTGGCAATATAAGAGTAGCGACTAATAATGAAGAAAATTGAAGCAATAATTAAACCATTTAAACTTGATGATGTTCGTGAAGCGTTGTCTGATGTCGGTATTACTGGCATGACCGTCAGTGAAGTGAAAGGTTTTGGCCGTCAAAAAGGACATACTGAGCTTTATCGTGGCGCTGAATACATGGTTGATTTTTTACCAAAAGTAAAGCTTGATATTGTCCTTGGTGATGACGATGTTGACCGTGCTATTGAAGTGATCGTTAAAACAGCACAAACAGGTAAAATTGGCGATGGTAAGATTTTCGTCACTGACGTTGAGCGTGTAGTTCGTATTCGTACTGCTGAAGAAGATGAAGACGCGATCTAATTTATTATCTGAGATTAAAAGTCAGACATAAAAAAGGCGCTACTTATAAACAATCAGTAGCGCCTTTTTTGTATATGTTAATTTATTTCTTTTTATTTAACTCTCGGGTCATTTTGGCGTGTTTACTTAATTCTGGTAAACCAAGCTTGTTGTAGCTTTTTTCCATCATTTCCAGTGCTTCATTTAAATAACTACTTTGAGAATAATGCTCTACGACGTATTTACCGCGATTTGCTGCTGCTAAGTAAGCTTCACGTTCATAGTAGTAATCAGCAACTTTCAACTCGTAACGTGCCATTTTGTTGAGTAACCAAACTAAACGTCTTTTTGCTTCAGGGGCATAGCTACTATCAGGGAAGCGATTGACTAAGGTTGATAAATCAGTAAAGGCAACACGGGTTCGATTAGCATCACGGTCGGCTCTATCAACACCAAAATACTCTTGGAATGCGTTTTTATCGGCTTTAATATTTACTAAACCACGCATGTAGTACATATAGTCTAAATCTTTGTGGTTTGGATTTAGGCGAATAAAACGGTCAATTGTTGCAAGCGCTTGTTCAGTATTACCCGCTTGATAATGGGCGTAGACTAAATCCATTTGCACTTGTTTTGACATGGGCCCAAATGGATAGCGTGAATCAATCGCACTCAAAAGCTCAATTGCACGCGCGTACAAGCCTGAATCAAGTGTTTGTTTGGCATCATCATACAACGCTTGCGCTGATTTATTAGGAACGCGTTGGATATCTTCTGCATCAGGTGCTGACGAACAGGCACCTAAACCAAGTAATGAAACTGTAAAAACAATGGCGAATGCACGTTTCCCTATTCTATTTATCATTTTATTTGTTACCTTCGATGTCTTCGGCTAGGCCAAGTGGGTAAAACCGAGTAAACTATGCTTATTATATAATGCTTTTATTAAAAGCGATTCTAACCCAGTCGAGCACAGCTTGCACTGGTAAATTGGGTAAAGTTACTAATGTCAGAGCAAATTTCTCTTCAAGCCGAGGTGCCAACTGAGTTAGGCGGTAAACGTCTAGACCAAGTATTGGCACAATTGTTCCCTGATTATTCACGTTCACGTATAAAAACGTGGATTTTGGATGATAAAATCACCGTGGATGGTGAAATTTTAAACACCCCGAGAGAGAAACTCTTTGGTGGTGAAACAGTCAATGTTGAAACTAGCATTGAAGCCCCACGTGAATACTTAGCGCAAGATATCAAATTAAACATCGTTTATGAAGATGATGATATTTTGGTTATCAACAAACCTATGGGTTTAGTTGTGCACCCTGGTGCCGGTAATCCTGATGGCACAGTGCTCAATGCATTGTTGCATCATTATCCAGATATCATTAATGTTCCGCGCGCAGGTATTGTGCATCGTCTAGATAAAGATACTACCGGTTTGATGGTGGTAGCTAAAACAATTCAGGCGCAAACACATTTAGTTAAAGCATTACAGAAGCGTGAAAACTTCACGCGTGAGTATGAAGCAATTTGTAATGGCACCATGACCGCAGGTGGTATGGTTGAAAAACCAATTGGTCGCCATCCTACGCAGCGTACACACATGGCTGTGCATGAGCAGGGTAAACCAGCAATTACGCATTTTCGTGTTGCTGAAAAATTCCGTGCGCATACGCGATTACGTCTTCGTTTAGAAACTGGCCGAACTCACCAAATTCGTGTGCATATGGCATTTATTAATCATCCATTGATTGGTGATAAAGCCTATGGCGGTCGTCCACGTCCACCAAAAGGCGCAACACCTGAATTGTTCCAAATGTTACGTGAATTTAATCGTCAAGCATTGCACGCGGTAAAGCTAAGTATCGCACACCCAATTACGGGTGAAATGATGACTTGGCAGGCGCCAATTCCTGATGACATGGTTGCCATGACGCACGTACTTCGTGAAGACACCAAAGCTAATCCAAATATCGATTTTTAAGCTGCTTTAATGCTTTATCCTAATTGGACAGCGCCAACCAATGTAGGTGCTCTCAGTACAACTCGTCAGGGCGGTGTATCGCATGCGCCTTTTATGAGTTTAAACTTAGGCCTACATGTGGGCGATGATCAGCAAGCGGTATTAACGAATCGCGCACTTTTAGCTGCTCAGCTTCCTAAAGCACCGGTGTGGCTTAATCAGATCCATAGCAGTGAAGTCGTTGTTGTGGATGAGTATTTTGACCCACAGGCTAATTATGATGCGGATGCGCTGTATACCCGATTAAAAAATCAACCACTGGCAATTATGACAGCAGATTGCTTGCCGGTTTTACTTACCAGTGAAAGTGGTGATGAGGTGGCTGCTATTCATGGTGGCTGGCGCGGTTTGCATGCGGGTATTATCGCTAATACTTTGCGTCACTTTAGCAGCCCTGCAGAACAAATTATAGCGTGGTTAGGTCCTGCCATAGGTGCTGCAAAGTTTGAGGTTGGCAGTGAAGTAAAAGCGCTTTTCTGTGAACAATCAGCATCTCATCACACTGCATTTGTGGCGCAGGCGGATGGTAAATATTTAGCGGATATTTATCTGCTCGCAACCACACAGCTTATTAATCTAGGCATAAGAAATATTAGTGGTGGTGAGTACTGTACAGTTAGCAATAGCGAACAATTCTTCTCATACCGTCGAGATGGTCAAACAGGCCGTATGGCTTCTTTGATCTGGCGCAAGTAATAGTCTATTCAGTGAGTATATTTTCTCCTAAGCCTTGATCAAAGTGCCGAGCATACCCATTAATTAAGTAATTAGTTTTTTTAATAGGTAACCCCTTATGCGTTTAGATCGATTTACCAGTAAATTTCAATCTGCGCTCTCTGACGCTCAGTCATTAGCGCTTGGTCGTGATCATCAATTTATTGAACCAGTACATTTAATGTATTCACTCTTGCAGCAAAGTGGCTCAAGTGTGCGTGCGTTATTAGCCCAAGCCAGTGTGAGTGCCGATGAACTTAATACCAAGTTATCGCAAGAGATAGAAAAGCTATTTAAAGTGGAAGGTGTTGGCGGCGACGTGCAGTTGTCAAATAACATGGTTTCACTGATCAACTTATGCGATAAGTACGCGCAAAAGCGTAAAGATAAATACATCTCCAGTGAGTTATTTGTATTAGCAGCGTGTGATGATAAAGGGCCATTGGGTGATATCTTTCGCGCTTTAAATATGACCAGCACTAAAATAGAAGCAGCAATACAAGCTATTCGCGGTGGTCAAAAAGTTGATGATCCGAATGCCGAAGATACCCGTCAAGCGCTGAAAAAGTTTACTATCGATTTAACTGAGCGTGCAGAGCAGGGTAAACTTGATCCTGTTATTGGCCGCGATGATGAAATTCGCCGCACCATTCAAGTATTACAACGGCGTACTAAAAATAACCCCGTGTTGATTGGCGAACCCGGTGTCGGTAAAACCGCTATAGCTGAAGGGCTCGCGCAGCGTATTATTAATGGCGAAGTGCCTGAAGGCTTGAAAAACAAACGTGTGTTATCGCTTGATTTAGGAGCCTTGGTGGCCGGTGCAAAATACCGTGGTGAGTTTGAAGAACGTTTAAAGTCAGTGCTTAATGAATTGGCTAAAGAAGAAGGCCAAGTGATTCTGTTTATTGACGAAATTCATACTATGGTGGGCGCCGGTAAATCTGATGGTGCAATGGATGCGGGTAATATGCTCAAACCTGCATTGGCTCGAGGTGAACTGCATTGTGTCGGTGCTACAACCCTTGATGAGTATCGTAAATATATTGAAAAAGATGCCGCTTTAGAACGTCGTTTTCAAAAGGTGCTTGTTGAAGAACCATCAGTAGAAGATACCATAGCGATTCTTCGAGGCTTGAAAGAGCGTTACGAGTTACATCACTGTGTTGAAATTACCGATCCAGCCATTGTTGCCGCAGCGCATTTATCGCACCGCTACATTAGCGATCGCCAGCTACCGGATAAAGCCATTGATTTAATTGATGAAGCGGGTTCGTCTATTCGCCTACAAATCGATTCAAAACCAGAATCATTAGATAAATTAGAGCGCCGTATCATCCAGCTAAAACTCGAAGATAATGCACTTGCTAAAGAGAAAGATGACGCCAGTCAAAAGCGTCGTTCTGAGATGCAGGAGCTGATCACCGATCTTGAAGCCCAGTACCGTGAGCTTGATGAAGTATGGACAGCTGAGAAAGCCTCTTTGCAAGGTACTCAAGTAATTAAGGCTGAACTTGAACAAGCGCGATTAGACTTAGATGTTGCCCGCCGTGCCACTGATCTACAACGTATGTCAGAGCTGCAATACGGCCGCATTCCAGAATTGGAACGTAAACTCGACTTAGCTTCACAAGCTGAAATGCAAGAAATGAGCTTACTTAAAAACCAAGTGGGTGAAGATGAAATTGCTGAGATACTTTCACGTTGGACTGGTATTCCTGTATCGCGCATGCTTCAAGGTGAGCGTGAAAAACTGCTGCAAATGGAAGAACATTTACACCATAAAGTGATCGGTCAAGACGAAGCGGTAGTGGCAGTGGCGAATGCGATTCGTCGTTCACGGGCAGGGCTTGCAGATCCAAATAGGCCAATCGGTTCGTTTTTATTTTTAGGCCCAACCGGGGTCGGTAAAACTGAGCTGACTAAAGCGTTAGCTGGATATATGTTTGATACTGAAAGCGCGATGGTGCGAATTGATATGTCTGAGTTTATGGAAAAGCACTCAGTTGCTCGCTTAGTTGGCGCGCCTCCGGGCTATGTTGGTTATGAAGAAGGTGGCTACTTAACAGAAGCTGTTCGTCGTCGTCCATATTCTGTAATTTTGCTTGATGAAATCGAAAAGGCACATCCTGATGTATTTAATATTCTGCTGCAAGTGTTAGATGATGGTCGTTTAACGGATGGCCAAGGTCGTACTGTTGATTTTAAAAATACGGTGATCATCATGACCTCAAATTTAGGCTCAGATATTATTCAAGAGCAAACCGGTAACAACGATTATGCAGCGTTAAAAGAAAAAGTGATGGGGGTTTTGGTTAATGAGTTTAGACCTGAATTTATTAACCGTATTGATGAAACCGTAGTATTCCACCCACTTGCTAATGAACATATCAAAGAGATTGCAGATATTCAGTTAAGCAAGTTACGTGAGCGCCTAACAGGAATGGGTTACTTGTTACAAATAAGTGATGCAGCTCTTGATCGAATTGCAGCCAGTGGTTTTGACCCGGTTTATGGTGCACGACCACTCAAACGGGCTATTCAACATACCATTGAAAACCCATTATCGCAGAAGTTACTCGCAGGTGAATATCAAAGTGGTGACATGATAGTAATTGATGCTGACGAAAATGGTTTAGTGTTCTCATCACGCTAACTGATTAACTGAGTTTTAAGGCCAGTGAATATGCTGGCCTTAAACTCGCTGCGAATAAAAAGTTATAAAGTAAATATTAAAGATAAACCCCTATCATTTAGCCGCGCTTAATTAAACCTTAAAAGTCAGTAAAATATCGTTAACTTTACGTGAGCCTTCGACAAGCTGTGCAGCACCCTTAGCGACATTAAAGCTCAACGTTAAGTTCTCGTCACTGTAACCTTTTATTTGTGTAATGTTGTCGCTAATATCGAGGCTGACAGTTTGTTGTTGCTCGGCGGCAGCAGATATTTGTGTCGCTAGTTGCGATATTTCACTTATTTGCGCGAAGATGCTATCCAGTTCAACTTGGGTATGTCCGGTGGTATTTACACATTCATCGGCTTGCGCCTTGGTGTTTTTCATGACCGTGGACCAGCTAAACAGGGTATCTTGAATTTCTTTAATAGAGCTATGAATTTGTGCAGTAGCACGTTGAGTACGAGAAGATAATGCACGCACTTCATCGGCAACTACCGCAAAGCCTCGGCCATGTTCACCAGCACGCGCGGCTTCAATTGCAGCATTTAATGCCAGCAAATTGGTTTGCTCTGCAATGCCTTCGATTTCAGTCATTACTTGACCTATTTTATCCGCCTCGGTTGCAAGGGAATTTGCGGTACTTGCCGCTTGTTCAACTTGTAAAGCAAGATCAGACACCATGGCACTATTGTCTGCAATGTGTAGTTTTATATCAGTGCAGCTTTGGTAAGTAATATTTACTTTTTCAGCGGTATGATGAGTGTTGCCCGATATTTCACCTATGGTTGCGCTCATTTGTGACATTGCGGTGGCCATTTGGCCAAGGCGTTGTCCTTGTGCGGCAATGCCTTTTTCAGTTAATGCTGATTGTTGGTCTAGATTAGCCGCAATACCGGTAAACGTGACAGTCGTATCTTTTACTCGTCCTAATACGGTACGTAATTTAGCATTAAGCATTTGCTGGTTATATTCACTAATACTAAATGGATAATGGCCGACATAGACATAGCGGGATACAGAATCATTATCTACCTTGAGCTGTTTCAGTGCTGCTGGTGTGAAAACTAATTCATCATAATTTAATAGCATAATTAGTAAACTAAATAGCGCGGTTATCAGTGCAACAGAAATAGATACAAAAGCTGCTAATAGTACTAAACCAATTAAGCCAATAAGTAGGGCTGCACTTTGGCGAACACCGACCCATTCACGCCAAGAAGACAACGATTTACCGGCATTTATTTTAGTGTATAGGCTTTGTGCTTGTCGTTTTAGTTGTTCGCTCGGTTTTGTTCGTACTGATTGATAGCCAACGAGTTGACCATGTTCAAAAATAGGAGTAACAAATGCATCAACCCAATAATAGCGGCCATCCTTGCAGCGATTCTTTACCATCCCGCGCCATGAATGGCCTTGTTTAAGTTTTTCCCACATTTCTTTAAATGCCGCTTTGGGCATATCTGGGTGGCGAACAATATTATGATTTTTGCCAATGAGTTCTTCAAGGTTGAAGCCAGCGATATTGCAAAATTCTTTATTCGCATAGGTTATCACTCCACGTACATCTGTAGTAGAGACGAGCTGCTGGTGATCTGAAAAGGTGACTTCTTCGTTTATTAACTGCTGACCCCGACGCATAGGTAGTCCTTAAACATGCTTTATTATTAGTGATGATTATAAAGTTCATACAAACGTAATGATAGCAGGTTCAGTGTTCACAGGTGCAAAATTGATCTTAAATAACTTTTTAGTGATCTAGAACAAAGAAACTTGTAAAAGCTGTATTCGTAATCGTGTAATTGCTGAATATATACATAGATATTATGGTTCTAGTTTGATAAGTCGGTAAGTCTCAGAGATGGATTGCAGATAGTAAACAATTAATTAGTCAGCATCTCGCATAACAGTGGTGTCATTAAAGCAATTGTATATTAGCTCTTACAATGGCAAGATTAGTAAAAATTTGGGTGTTAGCTTAACGGCCCGCAGCAAGTTTGCTTTACAAACATACGGTGACCTTCTTGGTAAATAGTGGAAATTAGAGTTATGCCATTATTAAACCTTGAGTATTATCAATTTGCCCCCATTGACTTAGGATTAGGCCACGTGGCTCGAGGAAGCATTTTTGACTACACATGATTTAACTAAAGCGTTAGCAGCGCTAGCCCCAGAACAGCATAAATACGCAATTAAAGGCATTCAACGCGGTATTGAAAGAGAAGCGTTGCGGATCAAGCCAAATGGTGTAATTTCACAGCAAGGTCATCCAAAAGGGGTTGGTTGTGCGTTAACTAACGGGCATATCACCACTGATTTTTCTGAGTCTTTACTGGAGTTTATAACACCCGTTAGTGAATCTGCTGAAGAAACGTTAAATCAGCTACAAGACTTACAAAAGTTTACCCTATCGCAGATGGGCGATGAATTATTATGGCCTATCAGTATGCCGTGTTTTATAGAACACCAAGATGACATTGTATTAGCTCAATTTGGTGATTCTAATATTGGACGCATGAAAACCTTGTACCGCGAAGGTCTTAAAAATCGTTATGGCAGCATGATGCAAGCGATTGCCGGTGTGCACTTTAATATATCGTTTCCAGAGTCATTTTGGCTAAGCTTACAAACGATTAAAGGCGATACTGGCTCATTACAAGAGTTTATTTCGGCCGGTTATTTAGGACTGATCCGTAACTTCAAGCGAGAACTATGGCTGATCAGTTATTTATTTGGAGCATCGCCAGCGCTGTGTAATTCATTTTTACAAGGGCGCAGTACGGATCTTCCTTTTAAAAAATTAGGTAAAGGTACGCTTTATCTTGAAGTGGGTACAGCTTTGCGCTTAGGTAATTTGGGTTATACCAACAGTGCTCAGTCATCACTAAAAGTACTGTATAACTCACTAGATGAATATGTAGCAGGATTAAAAAGTGCGATTCATTCACCGTCAGATATTTATGGTCAGCTTGCTGATTATAAAGATGCCCAGCCTAAACAATTGAATAAAAATGTATTGCAGATTGAAAACGAATTTTATTCGCCAATTCGTCCTAAGCGCAATGCTAAAAGTGGCGAAACACCGACCGACGCACTGTTACGTGGCGGTATTGAGTATATTGAAATCCGAGCTCTAGATGTAAATCCATTTGCAGCAACGGGAATTGATATTGAGCAAATTCATTTCCTAGATGTTTTTCTGACTTATTGCTTATTGAAAGATTCTCCAACAATGGATTGGGATTCGCAACAGCGTAGCACCGAAAATTTAGATACGGTTGTAAGCCAAGGTCGCGCTTTAGAAGTGATGTTAAACCGCTCTGGTAATTCATGCAGTCTAGCAACGTGGGGAGCAGAGATCTTCGCACAGTTACAACAAGTTGCAGCCTACATGGATAATGCTTACGGCGTTAGCTATTACAGCGAAACGATTACTCGATTAAGCCAATGGATAGCAGATCCTGAATTAACATACTCAGGGCGCTACGTTAGTCAACTGAAAGGGTCTGGTATTGATAATGGTTATTTTGCCTTATCGTTGGCAAAAAGTTACCAGCAACAACATCAAGATACGCCATATAAAGTGTATTCAGACAGCTATTTAAAACAACAAGCAGATCAGTCAGTTATTGCTGAACGCGAGTTGAAAGCCGCTGATAATCAAACATTTAATGCATTTTTAGATGATTATTTTTCCACTAAGTAAGTTTGTAGCTAAGTAAGCAGGCAAAAAAACGCAGCCCAAGTTGGCTGCGTAAAGATTCTTCAGGGATAAACAATGCTAAACTGCGCATTCATAAAATATGACTTATATTTTTATAAAAAGTTCAGCGAGCAACAAAAAAAATGAAAAATAGTTTAATTATTTTATCGCTGGGGGCTCTGTTAACTGGTTGCGCAACAGCCCCTCCAAAGCAACCTAATGATATATGTAAAATTTTTGAAGAAAAAAGCGATTGGTACTATGACGCAAAAGATGCCCAAGAAAAATGGGGCTCACCTAAACATGTACTAATGAGCATGATGTATCAAGAAAGCTCCTTTAAACACGATGCTGCACCGCCAATGGAATACTTTTTGTGGGTCATTCCCACAGGGCGAGCAAGTTCAGCTTACGGCTACTCACAAGCAAAAACTCCCACCTGGTCTGATTATATTCGTGAAACGGGTAATAGCGGCGCCGATCGCGATGATTTTGATGACGCTATCGACTTTATGGGCTGGTTTGTTTATAAAACTCATAAAGTTAATGGCATTTCGAAATGGGATGCCTACGCGCAATACCTAAATTACCACGAAGGCTGGGGCGGTTATAAACGCGGCACCTATAAAAATAAAAAGTGGTTAATGGCAGTGGCTAATAAAGTAAAAAATCGTGCAAGTCGCTATGCGGCTCAGCTTAAACGTTGTGAAGACGATTTAGATAAAGGGTGGTTAGAAAGGTTATTTAGCTGATCTGACAAGATTCAAGATTTTAAAAAGCCCGCACAGCGGGCTTTTTAGTATTAGTTTATTTCCCTGGGAATTGATGAATATGTACATCGCGCTGTGGGAATGGAATGGTAATATTTTCTTTATCGAAGGCAATTTTAACGCGTTCGTATAAACCAAAATACACTGGCCAGTAATTTTCAGAATCAACCCATGCCCAGACCAACATGCCGATATGGCTATCGCCATGCTGACTTACATGCACAACCGGTTGTTTTGCTTCAT
The DNA here is from genome assembly GCF_014163915.1 of Pseudoalteromonas sp. SR41-8. Taxonomy (NCBI): domain Bacteria; kingdom Pseudomonadati; phylum Pseudomonadota; class Gammaproteobacteria; order Alteromonadales; family Pseudoalteromonadaceae; genus Pseudoalteromonas; species Pseudoalteromonas sp. SR41-8. The sequence goes on along the minus strand of NZ_JACJEE010000009.1, from coordinate 36,125 downwards.
CTTTGAGTACTAACTCGTAGCTATTTAACACGCCCATTAGTACTTCTCGCGCTTTAAGCACATCATCACTGTAGCTAATACCAAACTCAATATCGACGCGGCGAGTTGGTTCTGCAAACTTGTTTTTTACACAGCCATTAGAAAGTGCACCATTCGGGATAATAATTTTTTCATTATCATAAGTGAGTAGTACGGTAACAAATATTTGAATTTCAACCACTTTACCCATATAGCCTTGGGCTTCAATGACATCACCAATTTTAAATGGTTTAAAAAATAAGATCAGCACACCACCGGCGAAATTCGCTAGGCTGCCTTGTAATGCCATACCGACCGCTAAGCCTGCAGCACCGAGCATAGCAATGAACGAGGTTGTTTCTATACCAATCATTGATGCGACTGAGATCAGTAATAGCAACTTTAAAATAACCGATAAGAAGGAGACCAAAAAATGACTTAATCCGGCTTCAAATTTTACCTTTGCCATTGATTTTTCAGCCATACTGGCAATACGGCCAACAAACCACCAACCAACAATTAAAACAAAGATTGCCAATAAAAATCGAGGGCCATAGGTCATTAGCATTTCAATCGCTTTGGTGTACAGGGTCTCGATAGAGATATCTTCCATTGCATTTTCCACATCTATAAAGTTACAAATATAATAGCCTAATAATTAACACTTTATAGAGAATAATGAACAAAAAATTTGTTGCGGGGATGAGCTGAGGGAGTAGAGTAACCATAGGTTACTCTACAGATATTGCTTATATTTTGCGCTTGTTCGCTTGAATGCGCACCAGTTTGATCATGTTCTCTTTTACTTCAACAACTTCAATCGGATAGCCTGCAATACGCAAACTCAAGTTGGCATCAGGAATGTCTTCTAAGTATTCGACAATTAAGCCACTTAATGTTTTCGGGCCATCAAGAGGGAACTCCCAATCCATTTCTTTGTTTAGATCGCGTACGTTAGCACCGCCATCAACTAAAAATGAGCCATCATCTTGTGACACAACTTCTTCACTTGGAGTACGTGTTTGCGTAGTGGTAAAGTCACCGACCACTTCTTCAAGAATATCTTCGAGGGTAACTAATCCTTGAATATCACCATATTCATCAACTACTAAACCGATACGCTCTTTTGATTGCTGAAATTTAAATAGCTGAGTATTGAGCGACGTACCTTCAGGAATAAAATAAATCTCACGAACTGCGCGAAGCAATGATGGTTTATCAAATTGCTCTTTCGTTAATAACCGCAGTGCATCCCGTGAGTGAATAAAGCCTACCGCATCATCAATTTGGTCACGATATAAAAGTACTCGCGTGTGTTGTGCATGGGTAAGCTGTTTACTAATTAGTTTCCAGTCATCATTGATATCAATGGCAACAATTTCGTTGCGCGGGATCATAATATCTTCGACAGTGACTTGCTCTAAATCTAAAATGGAGGTCAACATACTTTGGTGACGCGCGGGGATCAGCGCACCCGATTCATTCAGCACCGTTTTTAATTCTTCTTTACTCATGCTGTGCTCATCTATTTGTGCAGCACTAATACCAAATAGGCGTAATATGCCATTGGTCATCCAGTTAACGACGACGACAAATGGAAAGAGAATTTTTAGTAACCCTTTGAGTATCACCGAACTAGGAAAGGCAACTTTTTCAGGGTAAAGCGCAGCTAGCGTTTTAGGCGTTACTTCTGCAAATATAAGCACTACTAAAGTTAGTGCGCCAGTGGCAATAGCGATACCTAAATCACCATATAAACGAATACCGATAATGGTTGCAACCTGCGCGGCAGCAATATTCACCAAGTTATTACCGATGAGGATAAGGCCAATAAGTCTATCAGGACGGCTCAAAAGTTTGTTGACACGCTTTGCTGCGCGGTGATTTTCTTTAGCAAGGTGGCGTAAGCGGATTCTGTTAATTGACATAATGCCTGTTTCAGAACCAGAAAAATATGCAGAACAAAGTATGAGTATTCCAAGTATTATAAACAAAACACTTGTAGAGATGTCGTCCAAAGAAGGATCCTTTTTTATTTAACCAATGCGTATTAAGCGGGAGTGAGCTGCCTGAGTCAAGTTAAAACTTATTCAGGATCACCTCTTGCACAAAACGACTGCCAAAATAAGCCAGCGTTAAAACAAAAGCAGCAGCCATGATAGCTAGTACGACCGGTTTCCCACGCCAGCCTTGCTTTAAGTGACCAATTGTCACCGTTGCAAACATAGCCCAAGCAATTAATGATAAAACAGTTTTATGAATAAATTCACTAGCAAACATGCCATCAAGAAAAATAAAACCAGATAATAACGCTAAGGTTAACAAAACCGTGCCTAGCGTTAATAAGTGATAGAGTTGGCGTTCAACCACCATTAATGGCGGTAAATGGCTATGCACAATCGCTAAGTCTTTTCGTTTTAAACGTTTATCAATAAAGTAAAACTGTACGCCATATAAAGTGGCAATAATTAACACACAGTATGCAAGCAGGGAAAGCGAAATATGAGTGACTAAACCTATTTCAACATCAATACTTTGCAATAAAATATGATGCGGGATAAATAAGCTGGCAATTGTTAGCAAAGCAGCAAAGCCATAGACAACAGGCAATAATAATGTGGCAGGGAATTTTAATGACACCGTAGTGACAGAGACCACAATCACCCAGCAGGTTAATAGTGATACATTAACAATACTTAAATCTTGGCCATCGGCGCGAAACACTGAATTCACCAGTAATAACATGTGCGCTAAAATTGCCACCGTGCTGAGGATAACCGTCAGCTTTTGGCTCGGACCTTGTTGGTGAAATAACCGAGACAGCACGTGAGACGTCGCGAAGATATAAAATAAACTGGCAATAATAGTTAAACTAATAATCAGCATAGTGCTTGGGCCACTCAATTTGAGTCAAATATTCCTTGTTAGAGTAAGGGCATTGTATTTTATAGTGAGGCAAATGCATAGAGTTTGTAAAAAGAAACTCAAACAGCTCACTTGAACACTGTATTGTGCGCCACCATTTACGGTATACTGTTTTTAATTAAAATTTTATTAATACTGATTATATGAAATCAGCGCTATTAGTAGTAAGTGCTAAACTTGCGGCAATAACGTTGTTTGGGAAATTGGTATATCACGTTTGATCGGAACCTTTACATGTTTGAGAACCTCCAAGAACGATTAGGTAAAACCTTAAAGAATATCAGCGGCCGTGGACGCCTTACTGAAGACAATATAAAAGATACACTACGCGAAGTGCGTATGGCTTTTTTAGAAGCCGACGTCGCTTTACCCGTTGTTCGTGAGTTTGTTAAACAAGTTAAAGAGCGCGCGGTAGGTATTGAAGTAACTAAGAGCCTAAGTCCTGGGCAAGTGTTCATTAAAATCGTTCGCGAAGAGCTTGAAAAAGCGATGGGTGAAGCAAACGAAGAGTTGAGCCTAAACGCACAACCGCCAGCCGTTGTAATGATGGCGGGTCTGCAAGGTGCGGGTAAAACGACCAGTGTTGCTAAGCTTGCCAAATTTTTAAAAGAACGTAAAAAGAAATCAGTATTAGTAGTCAGTGCCGACGTTTATCGTCCTGCGGCTATTAAACAGTTGGAAACACTGGCCGATGAAGTAGGTGTTGAGTTTTTCCCAAGTGATATTTCACAACAGCCGGTTGATATTGCAAAGGCTGCTATTTCTCATGCGAAAAAGAAATTTATCGATGTTGTATTAGTTGATACCGCAGGTCGTTTGCATGTTGATAATGACATGATGGACGAGATTAAAAATCTTCATCATGCTATTAACCCAATCGAAACCTTGTTTGTGGTTGATGCCATGACAGGTCAAGATGCTGCCAATACTGCCAAAGCGTTTGATGAAGCATTACCTCTGACCGGTGTGATACTAACCAAGACTGATGGTGATGCGCGCGGTGGTGCTGCACTATCAATCCGTCATATTACCGGCAAACCTATTAAGTTTATGGGTGTTGGTGAGCGCACTGATGCGCTTGAGCCTTTCCATCCAGATCGTATCGCATCGCGTATACTTGGTATGGGGGATGTACTTTCATTGATCGAAGAAGTCGAAATGAAAGTCGATAAAGAGCAAGCTGCAAAAGTTGCTGAAAAAGTATTTAAAGGTGATGGCTTTACTCTTGATGATTTTGCTGATCAATTAAAGCAAATGAAAAGCATGGGCGGCATGATGTCAATGCTTGATAAATTACCTGGTATGCAAAACCTGCCTGATGCAGTGAAAGGTCAGATGGGTGATAAAACCTTTATTCAGATGGAAGCGATCATCAGCTCAATGACGAAAAAAGAGCGTGCACGTCCAGAGATCATTAAAGGCTCTCGTAAAAAGCGTATTGCAGCGGGCTCTGGTACGCAAGTACAAGAGATCAATAAGCTGTTAAAACAGTTTACGCAGATGCAAAAAATGATGAAAAAAATGAAAGGTAAAGGCGGCATGATGAAAATGATGCGCGGCATGAAAGGCATGTTACCACCAGGAATGATGGGTGGCGGTGGCCCTAAATTTTAATGTTTTAACTGACGCCATGCAGATGTAGCTAATCAGTTAACTAAAAAGAGAGGCAAATAGCCTCTTTTTTTGTAGATAAATTATGCGTTGAAAGTTCTATATAGCCTGATTTAACGCGTAGATCATAGTTTAATCAACTTAACAGTCATTTCGAGTCACTTCTTACTTGCATTGTTGCTAAAAACTCGTACAATTCCCCAGCTCCCCATACTGGGGAGTAAATCTTATTAATGAAAACAGTCAATCTATTTAGAGGACGGTATGGTAACTATTCGTTTGCAACGTGGTGGCGCTAAAAAACGCCCTTTCTATCAAATTGTGGTTGCGGATAGCCGTTTCTCGCGTGACGGTCGCTTCATCGAGAAAGTAGGCTTTTTTAACCCAATTGCTAGTGGTCAAGAAGAAAAAGTACGTTTAGATTTATCTCGTGTAGAACACTGGGTAGGTCAGGGCGCATCTCTTTCAGATCGCGTAAATAAGTTAGTTAAAGACGCTCGTAAAGCGGCTTAATAGGCGTAAGTGTAACCATGAGTCAAGAGAACACCTCATCAATAATTGTCGTAGGAAAGCTCGGTGCCCCATATGGTATAAAGGGCTGGCTTAAGGTACATTCATTTACTGATGATCCCATAGGGATCTTCGATTTCAGCCCGTGGTTGATAGGGCAGCAAGGTAAATGGCAGACCTTAGAAGTGGTCGACTGGCGTCGCCACAACAAAGGCTTTATCGCTAAATTTGCGCAAGTAAACGATCGAGACGAAGCAATGGCTTATACCCATGCAGAAATCTCAATGGATGCAGCGCAATTACCAGAACTCCCGCAAGGTGAGTTCTATTGGCGAGATCTCATTGGCATGTCTGTTGTAACCGATAAAGGTTATGACTTAGGCATAGTTGATGACCTGATGGAGACAGGCTCAAATGACGTATTGGTTGTGAAAGCAAACAATAAAGATGCATTTGGCCAAGCAGAGCGTTTAATTCCGTTTTTAACTGATTCAGTTATCAAAGAGATTAAGCACGATGTAAAAGAAATTACAGTAGACTGGGATCCTGGCTTTTAATGAGTCAAACGAGTTCGTTGTGGGTAGGGGTTATCAGCCTTTTCCCGGACATGTTTGATGCCATTACAACGCAAGGTGTAACTGGTCGAGCAGTAAAAAATGGTCTGATCGACTTTAACTGCTGGAACCCACGAGATTATGCTATTGATAAGCATAGGACCGTGGATGATCGTCCTTACGGGGGCGGTCCAGGTATGTTAATGATGGTTGAACCACTAAAGCAAGCCATTCTTGACGCCAAACAGGCGGCAGGCGATGGTGCAAAAGTAATTTATATGTCCCCGCAAGGGCGCAAATTAGATCAGCAAGGGGCAAGCGAACTCGCAAGCTCTAAAAAACTGATTTTAATTGCCGGTCGCTATGAAGGTATAGACGAGAGAATAATAGAATCATACGTTGACGAAGAATGGTCAATTGGTGATTTTATTTTGAGTGGTGGTGAACTACCAGCCATGACATTAATTGACGCAGTAGCGCGATTAGTGCCGGGCGTATTAGGACACAACCAGTCAGCAGAGCAAGACTCATTTTCGGATGGCTTGCTGGATTGTCCTCACTATACACGGCCAGAAACATTGGACGACAAACAGGTGCCTGCTGTATTACTCAGCGGAAACCACCAAGAGATAGCAAAATGGCGGCTGATGCAGTCATTAGGCAGAACTTGGTTACGCCGTCCTGACTTGTTGCATAACCTAGCTCTGACTGAGGAGCAAGCGGTATTACTCGCGAAATTTCAGCAAGAGTACCAAAAAGCTTGTGGCTAGAAGACAGTTACACCTAGGAAAGTGAGAAACATAATGGCAAAAGTAAACCAAAATATTATTAAAGCGCTTGAAGATGAGCAGCTTAAAACAGACGTACCTGCATTTGGCCCTGGTGATACAGTGGTTGTACAGGTAAAAGTAAAAGAAGGTGCTAAAGAGCGTCTACAGGCCTTTGAAGGTGTTGTAATCGCTAAGCGTAACCGTGGTCTTCACTCAGCATTCACAGTTCGTAAAATTTCGAACGGTGAAGGTGTTGAGCGTGTATTCCAAACGCACAGCCCTCTTATCGATAGCGTAGCAGTTAAGCGTCGCGGTGCAGTTCGCCGTGCGAAACTTTACTATCTACGTGAGCGTTCTGGTAAATCTGCACGTATTAGAGAAAAACTTAACTAATACGCGCTGTTTATCAACGCAAAAAAACGGGTTGCAACCTTCGGGCTGCAACCCGTTTTGGTTTTTAGAGATAGTAAGTTAGTTAGGGTAAAGTTATCGAATTAGAAGGCTAGTGAGGTTAAAGGGTAAAGTTAAAAGATTAAGATTGCTCAACGTTAAAGTGATCACCATAACTTGATTAGAGCACAGAGAAGTCCAGTAAAAAAATACCCATCCAAGAATTACTCATAAATCAAATACAATTAGGCCAACTTATAACTTATGGCTTAGTGCTTAAAACTCAAATCCCATTCTTTTGCTTATTTAGCCTTTTAACAACTAAGCGATCCTGTTAGTATTTATCGTATTGATTAGTTTACTTTTATGTAAATTTAAATGTACGAAATTGCAGTTTCTAAGGTGGTAGTCGCGTGGCGGATATAAAAGAGTTAGATAAGTTAAGAGAGGGGATCGATGAATGTGATGCCCAGTTGGTTGCACTGCTGGCTAGACGTAATAGTATTACCGAGCAGATCGGCGCAATCAAACAACAAACGGGTGCGCCACTGCATGCGCCTGATCGTGAAGCTACTTTATTAGCTGCTCGTCGCCAAGAAGCGATTAACCAAGGTGTTAATCCTGAATTGGTGGAAGATATCCTACGCCGTATGATGCGCGAAGCTTACCAAAATCAACAGGCTAAATTAGCATGTAGCGCGCCACAGTTATCACCTATTGTGATTGTTGGTGGTCAAGGCGCTATGGGGCAATTGTTTGCTCAGCAATTTATCCGCTCAGGGTATGAAGTTAGAATACTCGACAAAGAACAGCAAAGTAACGCGCAAGAAATATTAGCGGGTGCAAAACTGGTGATGATCAGTGTGCCAATTAATGCCTTAGAAACAGTGGTCACTGCCTTACCTAAGCTCGATGATGATTGTTTATTAGTTGATATTACTTCAGTTAAGCAAGCACCGTTAAAAGTATTAAAAGCAGTGCATAGCGGTCCTGTAGTCGGTTTACATCCAATGTTTGGTCCTGATATTTCTCATTGGGTAAAGCAAACAGTGGTGGTTTGCGAAGGCCGTAACCATGAGATTGCCCAAGGTTTATTATCGCAACTGCAAGTGTGGGGCTGTCAACTTGTTGAACTCGATGCGCAAAAGCACGATGAAGCTATGCAAATTATTCAGGTTATGCGCCATTTAACCACTTTTGTATACGGCCAGTTTTTAGCAAAACAAGGTCATACCCTCGAAGAGCTCCGCAGTTGTTCGTCACCGATTTACCAATTAGAGTTGATGATGGTAGGGCGCTTATTCGCACAATCACCAGAGCTTTATTCTGACATCATGCTAGCGCAATTTGATAACGTAGAGCCATTACTTGCACAATACCAAGACACGTTTGCAAGTACCTTGGCCAAATTAAAAGCGGGTGATAAGGCCGCTTTAATTGATTCATTTGCGGATGCAAAAGCATATTTTTCAGATGCTACTGCGCATTTCTTAACGCAAAGTCGCAGCCTGTTAAACAAAGCTAACGATGCGAAAGTACTTGATTGATAACCGCTGTGTGAAAAGTAGATAATGAAAAAGGGCTAATTTTAGCCCTTTTTTATATTTTACTTAGCGCTTAACTTTCTATATTCACAGCTTGCAGCGATTCACTTTGGTAACAGCCCAGTACGCGTACATATTGGGTGTGCTCTTTTAGCTCTTCTAAGGCTTGTTTAACATGGTTATCAACCAGGTTTGCTTCTAAATCCACATAAAATACTTCTTCCCACGGGTTGCCTGGGACTGGGCGTGATTCTAGTTTTACTAAGTTGATATTGTGTTCTTTGAAAATCATCAATGCATCAGCCAAAGAACCTGCTTGTTGCTTGGTTGCCATAATTAAACTGGTTTTAGTCGGGATCTGTTTTGATACATAAAGAGGCTTACGGGCAACCACAATAAAACGGCTATGATTTTCACGTTGATTCGCAAGGCCTGATTTAATTACTTCTAAACCCACATTTTTACCCGCTTGAGCTGAACCAATTGCTGCGCTATTAGGGGTATCTAATGCTAATTGCAGAGCGCTTGAGGTTGAATCGCAGGTTTCATGTTGAATATCACCTAAGCCTTGTAAAAAGCGACTACATTGAGCGAATGGTTGCGGGTGAGCAAAAATCTTACTGATCTGACTAAGCTCAGTACCCGGTGTGACCAGTAAACAATGTTCAACACTGTGGGTTACTTCACCAACGATGGAGACTTGTGCGTGTTGCAGTAAATCAAACACTTCGTTAATACTGCCTGAGCTGGTGTTTTCAATGGGTAATAAGCCAAAATCTGCTTGACCATTTTCAACTTTACCAGTGATCTGCTCAAAGCTAGAGCAGCCCATTTCAACAAGTTTACCTGGGCGACGGCTAAAATATTTATGACAAGCAAGTTGGCTGTATGAACCCTGACCACCTAAATAAGCAACACGGTGTGTTTCACTCATAGCATCTGGGTTTAAGTTCTTCTGTAACATGGCTTGTTGATTAAGTACTGAATCTTCTAAAATTGTTTGGAAAACGTTATTCACATAATAAGCGTCCAAACCAAGAGACTTACCATAACCGATGAGTTTCTCTAACAAGGCAAGTTCACGGGCCTCATCACGTATCGGTTTATTATTAGCAATCTTATATTCTACAACGCCGTGGCTAATACGGCGACGTTTTGCTAATAGCACTAATAGGTCAGAATCAATTTCATTGATATCGTGTCTAAGTGAATTAAGTACATCATTAGTCATTTTTGGGTTCCTCATTCCAAAAAATTACCTTTTGGGTAATAAAAACAAAAAAGCCTCCCAATTGGGAGGCTTTGCTATTCGGTTGATTTAATCTCGCAAACAGGTAAGCCTCTTCTATCTAAAGAAGCTAAAAAACGAAAAATGTAATTGCGAAAATATTATATTCATACTCTTAATGTATGGAGAGTGGGCTATAAAGTCAACACTCTAGCGGGTTTTATCGCCGCCAAAGGATAGTTTATTTTTGATATGGGATTTTTTCAGTAATTTCAACGAAAAATTTATAAATCTAAATAGGGATCTGGTATATTTATTTAGGTGAATTTAAATAAAAATAATTATTAAAAATAAGGTTGTCCTGTGGTGTATAGACGCCCACCATCACGCTTTGGTGTAAATTCGTTGAGTATGAAGCTTTCGCTGTTAATTTCGGCAATTTGTTTAATTGCTGGGATCTGTGCGGCGGTGTTGATGCTAAAATCAGAAGAAAAACAATTGGTATTTGAAGAACATGAAGTTCTCAAGCATTCCAGCGAACGTCTGATCCGTCAATTTAATACTCTGGTGAAAACCAAAATTAATATTGCGGAGCAAGCGAATAACGTCGTCTCTAGCCAATTATTCTATAATTCCTCGCAATTGCTCAGTAGCCAAAGTGCGCAGCTCAGCTTTGACCCCGATGGCAGTATTCGCAGCGCCTCTGATGATGGTTTATCTGCGGCTTTTATGCCACAAGATAAGTACTCACCTTTTTATAAAAAACTCATTAATGATTCTGAATCGTTATGGAAAATCGTAGCGCCTACCTTGATCCAAGATTTCTTTAACTTTTATTTAATCACCAAAGATAATTTTATCCGTATTGCGCCACCTAATTGGGCTCTGAATGTTCCAGGCTCTCATCAGTTTATTGATAATCAAAGTTTTAATTACGCTAAAGAAGCGCTTAATCCAACCCGTTCGGCTGTGTGGTCTAAAGTTTACTACGATAAAATTTGGCATAAATGGGTGGTGAGTTTACTGGTGCCAGTTTATCTTGAAAATGAATTTTTAGGTGTTACTGGCAGCGATTTAGCACTCGATACGCTTATTTCGCAATTACCGATCGGTGACAAGGAGCAGCACTTATTTGTTTTTGATAGCCAAGGGCAATTACTTGCTCATCCTGATCTGAATAAAAACCTTTACGAAACCTACGGTAAAGCAGGCAAACCATTACGTACTCATGATTTTGTTAATGGCGATCTACAAGAGCTGATCAATCAGACTATCAAAATGCATTTACCAGAATACGCAGACTCTTTTGTACAAGATGGTGAAACGCACATCATTAATATTCGTAAAGTTGATAATTTAGACTGGTATATTGGTATTTACAAAAAACGTTCATCAGCACTTTCAGCGCTTGAAGAGCTAAAGGTGAAGTTTTTTGGATTGTTTATTTTATATGCCATTTTAGTCGCACTGTTATTACATCAAGCACTTTACCAACTCGTTTTACGCCGTATTCATTCTTTAGTTTATGCGGTAACCAGTTTTGGCAAAGGGCACTTACAAATTGAATTTCCAAAAGAAAACAAAGATGAAATTGGTACTTTAAATGGTTCTTTTCGCGATATGGCGATTGAAATTCGTAAGCTTATTGATGGTCTGAATCAGCGTATTACAGAAAAAGAAATTGCCGAAAAAGCCGCTAACCGATTATCTAAAGCAGTTGCTTTCTCAGGCACAGGGGTAGTGATCACCGATCAAAACTTCGTGATTGAATACGTCAATCCAAAAATGTTAGAAATGACTGGGTTTGAAGAAAAGCATTTTATGCAGTCACCGCTATTAAGCATTATCGCCAAAGAAATGGCTATTTTGGTTGATGACATTGATATCGATTTACGCAGCCGAAATTATTGGCGTGGCGATACTTTGATCCAAGGTTTAGATAAAAAGCCAATCTGGGTATCGCTCAGTATCTCACCAATTCGCGAAGACGGTGGCAGCATCACCAGTTATGTTGCCTCAGCACAGGATATTTCGTTTGTTAAAGAAAGCCAGCGAAAAATGGAGCAATTGGCTTATTTCGACACCTTAACAGGGCTGGCTAACCGTACTTTCTTTAGAATGCAATTACGTAAGTCAATGGCGCTTGCTGAGCGTGGCCATTATGCGTTTGCTTTATTCTATTTTGATTTAGATGAGTTTAAGCGTATTAACGACACACTTGGTCATGATGCCGGTGATCAGCTATTAGTTGAAGTTGCTAACCGTTTGAAAAAACGACTGCGTGCGGAAGATACAATTGCCCGTTTAGGTGGCGATGAGTTTGCAGTTTTACTTAGTGGTATTGAGCGTCAAGAGCATGCAATGGATGTCGCTAACACTATTCAAAAAACATTGAATGTGCCAATTATGCTTGGCAATAACGAGGTCATTATTAGTGCTAGTATTGGCATCACAATGGCACCATATGATAGCCAAGAAGAAGACCAGTTATTAAAACACGCTGATTTAGCTATGTATGAGGCCAAAGCTAAAGGGCGCAATACTTATCACTTTTATAGTCAAGAACTTGATGCCGCTGCGAATGAGCGGCTGTTTATTGAAAATGAACTGCGCTTAGCAATCAAAGCTCGGCAATTTGTGATTTTTTATCAACCACAAGTTGATAGTCGCACGCAGCATGTGGTCGGTTATGAAGCCTTGATCCGCTGGTTCCACCCAACTGAAGGGATGATCCCGCCTACCAAGTTTATCCCAATAGCTGAGGCAACAGGTTTAATAGTTGAGTTAGGTGCTTGGGTGCTACAAGAAGCGTGTGAATTTGCAGCAAGATTAGCAGCGCAAGGGCGAGAAAATAATATTTCGATTAACCTCTCTGCTCGTCAGTTTAAAGATGCTAAGTTAGTGCCGTTGTTGGCATCGATTATTAAGAAAACCAAGGTGCCGGCTAAGCAGTTACACCTGGAATTAACCGAAAGCATGCTAATGGGGAATGTGGAAGCGGCAATTTCGCAATTACATCAGTTAAAAGCGCTTGGGGTGTCAATATCGATAGATGACTTTGGCACGGGTTATTCGTCATTGAGCTACTTAAAACGTTTTCCGGTTGATATTTTAAAAGTTGATCGCTCGTTTGTTAAAGATATACCGGATGATCCAAATGACATGGAGATCACTGCGGCAATTATAGCGATGGCACAAAAGCTAAAATTGAATGTGGTAGCCGAAGGCGTTGAGACTATAGAGCAAGTGGAGTTTTTACAAAACAATAACTGCTTTATAGTGCAAGGTTATTACTACAGCCCGCCTATAGCAGAGCAAGATTTGCCAAAGCTATTTGCAAAGCTTGATGATTGAGTTAAACACATGTTTAATCTAACTCAAGTTAGTTAAAATACCAAAAGGCACCATTTAGGTGCCTTTTTGCATTAACCTATCGCGGGGATTAAACCTGCCATCTGCAGCCCTTGGGCGCTGATAATAAGCACGCCGCAAAGCGCCGCTACTGCCAGACCAAAATTACCACCACGCACTGTATAGCCGCCTTTATCGCTGCTACGCTGCTTATAAACCATTGCTACGGGTAAAAACACTGCTAGTACGACTAAAGCGATAGCTGCATAGCCAAGCGCCATAATAAAACCTTGTGGGTAAAACAATGCAAATCCTAATGGCGGGATAAAAGTAATGAGGGCTGTTTTTATCCGATCTTTATTACCATCTCCTTTTTTAAAGGCATCAGCAAAGAAATCAAATAATCCTAGGCTCACCCCTAAAAATGATGTTGCCAGTGCTAAGTCTGCAAATAGGTTAACTGCAGTGGCAACAGCTGCGTTATTAGCGATACTGGCAATACTTGCCACAAAGCCTGGTAAGCCAGAGCTTTTTAGTAATTCAGCTTGACTCATCATACCTTGGCTGATCAACTGCCAAAAAATGTAAATAACCAGCGGTAAAGCTGCTCCGGCAATCATGACACGGCGTAAGGTTTTAATATCTAAACCAACATATTTAACGATCGATGGGATCGAACCATGAAAACCAAAAGAGGTAAATACCACAGGAATAGCTGATAAAATAAGGCCTTGTTCAATGGGCATTTCGAGTAAATGTTGGCCATGAACATACGGGGTTAACATATAAAATAAGCTCGCCAGTACCACAATTTTGATGCTAAATAACACTCGGTTTAGCTTATCGACCTTACTGGTGCCTAAGGTAACAACTGTGCCTATTACAATCGCTAGAATGATTGAACCTACTTGCGGAGCAATATCGAGGCTAAAGCCGTTATTTATTTTTTCTTGTAGTTGCGCACCACCACCTGCAATGTAAGCTGAGCAAAGCGCATAGAATAAAAACATCACCGAAAAATTAGCCAGATATTGGCCGCGTTTACCTAACCATGATTTTGCTAACGTATTTAGCGTGGCATCGCGATCAGCATGTTGATGTAATTCGAGCATTAATAATGCGGTATAAGTCATTAACGCCCATATTGAAATAATTAATGCTAATGCGGTTGTAAAGCCAAGTCCCGCAGAAGCGATTGGTAGCGCCAACATCCCTGCGCCGATAGTGGTACCTGCAACAATTAACATGCTGCCTATTGTTTTATTTTTAAGCACTTTTTGCCCCTAAAACATCGTGAGAGGCAGGCAAGATATAACTAGTTGGCACAAACTTAAATAGTTTTGTTACAAATCAAAGAAATTAAATGTAACTTATGATTTACAAGCCATCATTGTGAAGTCAGTTTTTGGTATAAAAACCACTCTAGCAGTTGACTTATTAACCAGTTCTGCTATTTCTATAAATTCAATTTATTATTAAGAATACTATTTACATGCAACAAGTTAACCGAGCCCTAACCATGCGCCCATGGCTGAATCTATCAGTTGTGCGCCCATTGCTGCGCTGCGGTTAAGTTGTTTTTTACTAACCGCGATTTCAAAGCGGTTAGTGCTGTATCTCCTTCCTCTTTGTTATCGCCACTTTGCTAAAAGGATCCGCTTGTGAGCGTTAAAGCATCATATTTTTTAATGGTCTTAATTTGGTCAACAACGCCTTTGGGAATTGTTTGGAGCAGTGAGTCTGTTACACCAACGCTCGCGGTATTGTTACGGATGTCGATAGGATTAGTGCTGGCTGCATTAGTTGTGGCGATTGCTAATATTCGTGTCCCTTGGCACCGTCGTGCGTGTTTTTTGTATGGTTATTCGAGTATCGGCATATATGGTGGCATGCTGTTGAGTTATATGGCAGCTAAAACAGTTCCATCAGGGCTGATATCATTAATGTTTGGTCTGGCACCAATTTTATCTGGTTTATTAGCACAGCGATTACTCAACGAGCCAAAATTCAGCGTTGTTAAACTAATTGCGTTAGCATTTGCGCTATTGGGGTTATTTTTGGTAAGTGAAAAACACATGCAAGGCTCATTGATGCAAATGCAGGGTTTAGCTTACGTATTTATGGCTGTGTGCTTTTTTAGTTTAAGTGGGGTGATGATCAAGCGAATAAAAATTGCTATTCATCCAATGGCGACCACATTTGGTGCATTAGTATTTGTTACGCCCTTATTTTTTATTACTTGGTGGTTGTTCGATGGTGAGCTCAATACGAGTACGTGGACAGTAAAATCACTGTGGTCAATTGTGTATTTGGGCGTGTTTGGCTCATTGGTTGGTTCGCTTGCTTATTTTCATGTGTTACAAAAATTACCAGCTAGTACCGTGGCGCTAACCACCTTGATCACACCAAGCTTTGCGATTGGCTTAGGGGGCTGGTTAAATAATGAAGCAATTGATCAACAATTACTTATTGGCGCTGCCATCATATTACTGAGCTTAGCGGTGTTTCAGTTTGGTGATGGTTGGTTGAAAAAAAGAGCCACGTTTAAAAAGCTTAACCCTTAACAACAGTCGTCATGTAGCTAAAAGGCATTACTTCTTTTAGCTACATTTTCTCAATTTGTATCACTAAGCGGCGGTTTTTATCGCGGCCCAAAATATTATCGTTAGTCGCTACGTGACGTTTTTCACCAAAGCCTTGCGTTTCAACTTTAGTTTCATCAATTCCTAGGCTCACCATATATTCTTTGATCGCTTGAGCTCGTTTTTTAGACAGCTCTAAGTTGTTCCAACGACCACCGTAGCTATCTGTGTATGAGTCAATCGAAATAGCCGCAATCGTCGTATCGTACTTTAAATACTCAGCAATTTTATCTAAACGTTGTTTTGATGATTTAGTAAGTTTACTGGTATTTGGTTGATAATTCATAATCGTGAAGGAAATATCTTCAAAGCTGTATGGCAGTAATTCATCGCGGCATTGTAAAAATGCCCAATAGGCTTGTTTAAAATTAATGTTCGATAAGCCAACGGCAATTTTATCGGCACTATTTTGCCAGTCTTGGTAATAAAAAGTAGGTTGGTAGCCTTTTTCAAGCTCGGTCAACATTTCCCATGCCGTTTTGTTACCCAGTTCGCCGTCAAATTTTCGTAGTAATTTCATGTCAGCAATATCACGTGCTGGTAAACCTGCTCGCCAGATTGGCGGGACTGCTTTTAAACCAGCAATACTGTAATTGTCAGGACGGACAACCATATCCAAGTTAAATAGCAGGTCTTTATTTTTGCTCGCGGTAGCGCTGAAAATAGCTTCGCCATAATATGGAACTTCATGATTTAATTGGCATTGTAAGCGAGTTGTTTTTACAACTTCCCATTGTGAGTTATCTGCCGTGGCTGTGTACTGGCGCATTGCAGCGCTGGACGTATCTGAAAGGCATGCAGTTGCAATGCTTAGACTGATAAACAGCATTGAAAGCTTCATTACGGGATCTCCAACAATTTATTACGCCAATATCTTGGCAAAAGCTGCATTTACAGAGGCTAACAGTCATCAAGGTGTCGTTAGCTAGCTCTAGTTCTAGTTAAGTAAAGCAAGTTATATGCCTAAATGTAAGTGTTAATTTAATCTGTAAAGCGCTAGCCTAGCCACTATGATTTTTGACATAATAGCCAGCTTACTCTGGCAAACCAAGAATACTATGGCAAATACTGAACAAACTCTTTTCGCAAAACGCTTTCGTGGCTTTTTCCCGGTGGTTATTGATGTTGAAACTGCAGGCTTTAATAAAGTAACCGATGCACTGTTAGAAATTGCGGTGTCAGTATTAAAAATGGATGATGAAGGCCTACTCAGTATTGATCATACTGTGCATTTTCATGTTGAGCCATTTGAAGGCGCAAACATTGAACAAGCCGCTATTGATTTTAATGGTATTGATCCTTTCTCGCCATTACGTGGCGCAGTATCTGAAGAGGAAGCGATCAAAGAAATTTGTAAAGTGGTACGTAAAGCTCAAAAAGCTGCGGGTTGTCAACGTTCAGTCATAGTGGCTCATAATGCGGCGTTCGACCATGGTTTTTTAAATGCAGCAATAGAACGTAATAATATTAAGCGTACGCCATTTCATCCGTTTGTTAGTTTTGACACAACCTCATTAGCGGGTTTGGCACTTGGTCAAACGGTACTTGCTAAAGCATGTCGTGCAGCTGGCATTGAATTTGACAACAAACAGGCTCATTCAGCATTATATGACACCGAACGTACGGCAGAGCTATATTGTTTGATAGTTAATCGTTGGCAACAGCTGGGTGGCTGGCCTTTAGCTGCAGAAGTGCCGGAAGATGCAGAGCAAGCTGGTGACAACGAAGACTCAGCCGTTAAAACGACTGAGTAATTTTACCTTCGCTCATTTTAACTAAGTGGGGCGGATAAATACGCGAAAAGTGTTTTGAATCTTTTGCGATTTTTAGCTCCACACCGGGATGCATTAACTCATTAATTTTTAAACGGCTAGTAGCTAAAAGCTGTGCTATTTTTTGTTTTACTAGATGTTTTTTACGTTTGGTGTTGGCAATACGAATATTAATTTGTTGCTCGCTGGCACTAATTTTGTCTAAAAATAATTGTCGTTTTGCTGGTGCTGGAATTTTAACTGCTTTTTTACGTGCTTGCTTTAATGCTGCGGATTTAGTGGCTAACAGTTTTTCAAAATCGGCAATTTGCAATTGTTTTTGTCTCAAGTCATGCCAATACTGCGCGATGAAAACTCGGGTTTTTGTGCCCGATGGGGCACCTAGCTCTCCGGTTTCAATTCGCATGGCATCTAAAATATTGCCGCCAATAATTTTACCGCGCGGATTATTTGCTTTACCAACGCGGATCAACCGCCGAGCACTCAAGTCACAATGTAATGCTTGTCGTTCAATAAAGAGATCTTGTTCGCTATGAATATGGCAATACTGGGCATAGCCAATTGAAATAGTCCGAGCGGCTTTAATTTTGCAAGTAAACGCTTCGTCATTTTCACGCTTACGACCAATTGCACCTAGCATAATTGTGACCGCACTGGCACTTTCGATCTGGCCTGATTCAACAAATCCCAATACCGTGATATCACCACTGGCACGCACGTGCATACCATCTTTTATATCGCCACTGATAATTACGCTGCCGTCAAAATCAACATGACCGGTGCCAATATCAACATTATCAAAACACAACACGTCATCAACGCGCATGCCACGAGGGAGGGCGACAGGCACACCTTTACAATCTGCAATCAGTACATTGGGATTAGTTGGATCGAGTTTAGTGCCTTCAAATGGTTGTAATGGTAGATCTTTACCTGGTATGGCGGGCAGCACATCACCAAATACCGTATAACCATCTTCCCCAGGAGTTGCAGCAACACGCTGCATTAGAGGAGTGCCCGGTTTTACAGTGATGATCGCGCCTAAATTGCGCATATCGACCTTACCACCTTCTTTTGCTTGTGGACTCAATACACGATCTTGTGCTGTAGCGCACAAACGTACAAATTTAGCGTCGCTGCCTTCTTTTGGTCTACGACCATGAGCAACAATCGCTCTATAGGAAACACCCGCAGGCTTGTCAAATTGCTGACCTAAAAAATTGTCCAGAGCACGAGTGCTAATGCCATGTAATACGCCAGCATCAACCAGTGCTTCGCGAGCCTTGTCAATCGACATTAAGGCCCCACCTTTAGCAGTGGTTAATGTGGCTTCAGCGACCATATTTTTTTCATCAACCTGAATGAATATCGACGCATCGAGTGCACGAGCAACAATTAAAGAATCATCCTGATAGTTTTTGCTCGGTGAGAATAACTTACCAATATTTGCACTGACTATATCGAAATCAGCGAACGGGGACTGTTCGATTAACTCAATAAGTTGCGCGCTAGTCACTGGGAAACCACTATTTTTAGGGTGCTCAAGCAGTGACACAAAACCCGTTACAGGGTTATGTATAAACAACGACATTTATCGATTTCCTATGTAATATGCCTGTTTTTATTATTTTTATTTAGATGCTTTAATTTACATGCTGCTCGACTAAACCGTTTTTGGGTATTTTCAAACTAACACGCTGCTGAGCATAACCCCTAAGCAATGTTAAGTAAATGTTATTTTATTGTTCGGTGCAATGAAGAGGATTAACATATATTTGCATATTTAATCAGCAACGCCATAGCAATATAAAATAAAGCATAAAAGGGCCTTGAGTATCAGCGCGTTACTCGGTTATACTGGCTGCACGCTCTGAATGAGTTTACTAATTCAGGGGCTGATTAGGATTCGACGGAATTCAAGAAGCCCAAGGTGCATGTCGAGGTGCGGTTTGCCTCGTTAAAAAGCCGCAATTTAAAGTAATCGCAAACGACGATAACTACTCTCTAGCAGCTTAGGCTGGCTAGCGCTCCTTCCATGTATTCTTGTGGACTGGATTTTGGAGTGTCACCCTAACACCTGATCGCGACGGAAACCCTGGCCGGGGTTGAAGCGCTAAAACTAAGCGGCCTCGCCTTTACTTACCGTGTTTGTCCGGGACTTAAAGGTTAATTAAATGACAATACTAAACATGTAGTACCGACGGTCGAGGCTTTTCGGACGGGGGTTCAAATCCCCCCAGCTCCACCAATATCGGTTTTTAAATTCGTTGATTTAAAAACCCTAAAAAACCCACCAATTTGAGCAATCAGGTTGGTGGGTTTTTTTATGGATTTCATTTATATAAAACAGCGGGTTTTCTGTACAAATAAAGTTTTAAAGTGCTATTTTAATAACCGCAGGTCAATTTAACTACCTAAGTAATGAATATAAATAATGCCTAAATACACACCGCCTTTTACCCTCAGCAACAAAATACTGACCCTAGTTGCGCAGATTAGTGAGCAAATAGGAAGGTTAACCATACAACAAGAGCAAGAGAAACTGCTGCGGTTGCGTAAAGTTAATCGTATGCGCACTGTACAGGGGTCACTGGCAATTGAAGGCAGCACCTTAACACAACAGCAAATTACCGCGATACTCGATGGCAAACGAATAATTGCACCACCTAAAGAAGTACAAGAAGCACATAATGCAATCAGTACCTACGATGCACTTGCTCAATGGCAACCAGCAAATAGTAAACACCTACTAGTAGCACATCTGTTGATGATGAAAGGTTTAGTCAAAGACGCAGGTATGTATCGTCAAGAAGGCGTAGGGGTGATGTCCGGTGAGCAAGTTGTACACATGGCACCCCAAGCTGATCGCGTAGCAAAGTTAATGGCAGAGTTACTTGATTGGTTAGCCAATTGCGATGTTCATCCTCTTATTGCCAGTTGTGTATTTCATTATGAATTTGAGTTTATTCATCCCTTTTCTGATGGTAACGGGCGAATGGGGCGTTTATGGCAAACACTAATTTTGTCTAAGTGGCATGAGGTGTTTGTGAATATTCCTGTAGAAAGCATGGTGTATCAACATCAAGATAATTACTATTTAGCGATTCGCCAAAGTACTCACCAAACCGATAGCGCTCCTTTTATAGAGTTTATGCTGCAGATGATTTATGACGCAATCTTAGAAGCGAATAACACTCCATTAAATGACGGTTTAAATGACGGTTTAAATGACGGTTTAAAACTCACAGCTCTAGACAAGAAAATTATTAAGCTAATAACTAACAATACGCATATTACACATATGCAATTGTCAGATGAGCTTAGTAAATCAGTAAGAACAATTGAAAGGCGCATTAAAATTCTAAAAGAAGCAGGGTTGATTAGACGAATTGGCGCTAAAAAAACGGGGTATTGGCAAGTTCATGATTCTCTAAAGTAGATTTTAAGCGTGGCGATAGCTACCGAATCACCTTCATTAATAGCAAGGGTAAAAAGAACCGCACAGTACCAATTAGTGAAAAGCTGTTTAATGAGATCCCTAAAAAATCAGGGCCACTATTTGCAGATTGCAGAAAGGCGTTTGAAAGGGCGGTAAATTAACTTACCAAAAGGGCAGTGTAGCCATGTTCTACCGCATACTTTCGCAAGTCATTTTATGATGAACGGAGGTAATATTTTGGTACTACAGCAGACACTTTGCACCAAGTCATTTAGAAGATGCTATTAAGTTAGGGCCGAAAATATTTTAAAACTGTCATCAGTAGGTTAGTTATAATAATTATTATTTTTTAGGCATTAATTTATGAGCAAAGCTAATAACTCAAATGGGATATTAAAATAAACGATGACATCGATGATGAAGCACTTTTGTCATCAGCATTTGAAGAAAACTACGAATTAATAAAGTTAAACTGTGAGCCAGAACTGAAAAGTCAAATTGATAGAGACGGCTCGTAAGGAATTAACAGGGTAAGTTTGGGCATCTACTTGGGGGGTTAGGCAACTTCATTTATATTTAAACCAAATTTCCTTATTAAAGAGATATGTTTTTTTAGCCCTTTAAACGTAGCATTTTCGTCAGTATTTGACCAATAACCACCTCGAAC
The DNA here is from genome assembly GCF_014163915.1 of Pseudoalteromonas sp. SR41-8. Lineage (NCBI taxonomy): Bacteria > Pseudomonadati > Pseudomonadota > Gammaproteobacteria > Alteromonadales > Pseudoalteromonadaceae > Pseudoalteromonas > Pseudoalteromonas sp. SR41-8. Next base: position 14,704 of record NZ_JACJEE010000009.1, on the reverse strand, counting down.
ATTCTTCCACCCAAACTTTTGCATTAGGGTGAGTGTAATTCGGTTTTCTTCGACTTCTGCTTGTTTCCAGTCTGTAAACGTGCTGTCCCATTGTTTGATAATTTCTGTGGGAGGAAATATCTTAGTCCATGCGGACCCCTTACCTTTAAAATGCGCTTTAATACGCTTTTCGGGGTCTATAGATTGCCCAACGTAGAGTTTAGAGTTTTGCAACTTTAAAACGTATAAATATATATTTGTGCCACGATTAGTGTCCATAATTCGCTCCCTGTCTAACACACAATGGTCGGAATGGCTTTTTGCGTTATTTGCCAAACCATGACAATGAAACATTGTCGTAGTTAAATAATTATAGTTTGATTATTTAATTGTATATATTGTTTGACTTAACTATGCCCACATAATACCCAAACTCATAAAATAACATAACAGTCAGTGAAATTACACGAAATGCTAACTTTTTGAATATAATATAACTTGTTGTTTTTGTTGGTAGCCTGTAACAATCGAGGCTTTTCGAGCGAGGTGTTCCCACAGCTTCACCAATATCGTTTTTTTATGCCTGCTATAAAGCTGTTATGTATTCAAATGGTGATAGGTGTTAGCTCTTTAGGTACTCGTAACTTGTTTTGTCTCATGGTAACTTTGCTAGCATGTTGTTGTATTGCAAAGTTGTGTTACATGGAATTTTTAGCTGGCGATTTATTAACGCCGCTCAGCGTGATTGGGCTTATTATATTATCGGCTGTAACGTCGATGATTTCGGCGGCTTTTGGTGCTGGTGGCGGGTTGATGTTGTTGGTGGTGATGGCGTCGTTATTGCCTATGAGTATTGTTATTCCGGTGCATGGGTTAGTGCAGCTGGGCTCAAATGCCAATAGGTTTATGCTGACTTTTAAACACCTTGATAAAAGTATGTTTGCGTACTTTTCACTCGGTGGGCTTATTGGTGCGTTTGCTGCGTCGTCTATTGTGACCCGTATTCCACTTGAATTGATGAAAATTGTCGTGGCAGGGTTTGTACTTTATTTATTATGGGGAGTGACGCCAAAGTTGCGTGAAACCTCAGCTTTATGGCGCAGTACAGCTGGTGCTGTGACAACATTTTTATCGATGTTTGTTGGCGCAAGTGGCCCGTTAGTGGGCAGTTGTTTGTATGTTAATAATTATGAAAAGCTAAGATATACCGCTACTTTTTCCGCTTGTATGAGTGTGCAACATACTTTTAAAGCTATTTTGTATGGCTTTGTAGGTTTTTCGTTTTGGCAGTGGTTGCCTTTAGTTGCGGCAATGATCATCAGTGGTGCGCTTGGCACGTGGCTTGGTTTACAGTTATTACAGCGGATTTCTGCGGCTAAGTTTAAACGTATTTTTCGGGTTGTTTTAACCTTACTTGCGCTGCAATTGGCATGGCAGGGGTTACAAGCGTTTTAGCTAACAATTTGTTAAAGCGCTATAAGTCTAGGTGTCATAGCGCTTTATAAATTCTAAGGAGTACAGGGACAAGGGCAGGCTTTTCTATTACACATCATTACAATGAGTGTTGCACTGATATTCTAAATCACACTGACTTTGGTAACGATGAATAGGCAATCACAGCGGCATCCCTGTGTGCTAGATCGGGGTGCTGTAACTTTTTACTGTATTCATCACAAAAGATGATTGCATCTCCTTTTGTTATCAATAAAGGGTCGTGAGTGAAGTTTAATAACAGCGATTGCCAGCGCTGTATTATTTCTTTTGGTGGGCTTGGCAGAACTTTTAATATTGCTTTTGATTGGGTAAATTGGCTGTTTATTGCGATGTTTAGCATGTCGTCGTTTGCAGCTCCTAGCCAGCTAGTACCGTTATCGCCAACGCATAAAAGTGGCATATAAGGCGCAAGTGCTGGGCATACATCATTTCTATACACCTCAACTTTCCAATAGTTACGGGCTATTTTTACAAACTGAGTAAAATCTTTAATTGGGGTAAAGTTTGATGTCGCTAAAGGCAAAATCTCTACTCTGGGTTTATTGGCATTCACGGTGTCGTTAGAAACATCAATATACCAAGGACCAATAATAAATGCGTTTTGAAAATACTCATCCCGCAGTGAACCCCATGCTTTTTGTAAAGGATTGCCCTGTGCAATAAGACCTTTTAATAAGCTAAGCCCAGGTTTGTTTGTGTGCGGCAGTTGTGCTTGTAGTAATGTAAATACCTCGTCTCTTATTTCTCTACAGCGGCCAATTGGATAAGGTTTTTCAGCAAAGTAAGGCATAGTAGGCGCAAGTGTTAAATCGGCTATTAATCTTAGTTGAGCTAAGTCAGCACATAGTAAAGTAAGCTGCTCTGAGGAAAAGTTATTATCAAGCACGTATGTTCCTTATCGTATTTATTGTAATTTTTTTAGTTGAGCTTGTGTGTAGGCGTCATCTCTAAGCCACCTTAACATGTTTGGATAACCGTTGGGGTGATCAGGTTGTTCGCACATAAACCATGAATACAACAGCGGATAGCCAAAGCCAGTATTATTGCTAAAAACGGTTATTAAGCTAGCTGAACTGCCTTTATAACCGTGTTGATGAAATAAAACATCGGGTGCAATATTTAAGTAACAGGCTGCGGCCCATGACCATGCAATCGCGGTCATTTCTTCAGCGGCTTGGTGATCATGGTTTTTCATATCGCCGGTTAAACAGGTTCTGTTTGTCTCTGAGGTTACTGCAATATGCCCAGCCTCATGAAGGATATCACCAGGATAGAACCCATTGACAAAATCAAGCAATAAAACGCCTTTTTCTAGCTTAAGGCCGGGTAAAAAGGTTTTTTCGTCTAAGGTTTGATACCTGTGCTTTATACCAATATTAGTAACAAAGGCGAGAATTTTTTCAATCTCAATGTTCATACCACTCCCTGTATTTAGCAATTACAATTGTTGCTTACAGTAATATAGCACTCTATTTTAACTAAGTTTAGTTAGCGTTAATAAATCAATTTAAGGTGTTTTGCTTGCCTAAAATCAGGCGCGAAAAGGGAGTTATTATGCAAAATGAATTGAGAGTAAAAGTACCTCATCTGAAAAAAACAGCGCAGAGCATACTACCTTGTTATAAAGAAACTGGGCGTTTAGGTTTATTTCAATTAAAACGAATGTGGCACAAAGCGCAATTACAAAAACAAGGCTGTGCGGATAAAAAAATAATAGAAGGCGAATGGTCGCTTGATGTCATGATCATGGATACTTTAGGCTTAGGGCTCACACCGACGATAGAATTCATTTTTTCATCGGATAGTTTTTTAACGTTCGAAAACTGGGTAGAACAGCGTTATGGCATAGCTATTTCAAATACAGTTAAAAGTAAGTTAAATGAAAAGGTAGCAGCATTTTTTCAGCAAAAAGACCCAAAACAACAAAAAATATTACTAAATCAGCCTCGTCATTATGTTTTAACGTCACAGCAGTGGCAAAGCTGGGATGATAATGGTTACGTTATTATTCCTGAGTTGGTGGAAAAAACGCTATGTGAAAACGTTTGTAATATGATTTATGAACGTTTGAATATGGATAAACACAATCCTGCTTCATGGTACCGAAATCATGATCTTAAACAAGGAGTTATGGTACAAATTTTTAATGATATAACAATGCAAGCTATTCGGAAGCAGCCTCAGGTGCGGGATGTTTTTGAGCAACTGTGGGGTAAAAGTAATTTAACTGTAAGTACTGATAGGGTTGGTTTTAACCCGCCAGAGACATTGAGTTGGCAGTTTCCCGGGCCAAATCTGCACTGGGATATTGATTTTAATAAACCGCTCACCTTTGCAACGCAAGGGTTACTGTACCTTACTGACGTTACCGCTGATCAAGGTGCGTTTAGTTGTGTTCCTGGTTTTCATAAAAAAATAGACGGCTGGCTTGCTAGCTTACCTAAAAACACCAATCCACATCATTTTAATTGCCAACAATGGCACAGTACGCCTTTGCCTGCAAAAGCGGGCAGTTTAATTGTTTGGCAACATACACTGCCGCATGGTAGTTGTCCAAATAGGACGAATAGTCCTCGAATTGTGCAATATATAAATATTAGCTCATTATAAAGCTAAGCAAATCAAGCCTGCAGTTATTTATAAGAATAAAAATGATGCCATGTAATAACGTGTAATGTTTTTTATAACACTCCTGTGCCATGCTCAAGATAATTTAAATTAAGCTGCATTTACTAAGCCTTTTATTTTTTTTATGGTTTTTTATGATGTTTGATATAAGTCAAATAAATTAAAGCTATATAAAATAAATGAAAATTAAAGTTGTACCCTATAGCTTTTAAACTAAGCTCTTAACTGAATGTAGCATTAATTCCCTAATAGAATTTAGCGCGATAATTGGATATCAAAGGAATACTTCAGTATGGAAGCACAAAGTTCACAGCTTACAAAGCGTTTACGGCGCGCAAAACCAATAATTTGTTATTTAAAGTCTTTACTTAAAATGCAATTAGAGTCATGTGCTAAAGCCGTTATAGTGAGTGAAAGTAGCTCAACATACCGCAACAATATACATACAGAAATCGATTTCACCCCCATCCTGTATACACTTTGTTTTAAGATTAAATACTTGCTCATTCATTCTCTTCGTTTGAGAACAAATAATGAATGATGACATACTTATTCCTGAAGTTGTTAATGCTGGTGAGAATATAGTCTCTCCAGTCATTTCGTTTGCCAAGCTTGAAATTTTTTATAATGTAAAAAAGATGTCTGCCGATTTGCTTGTAGCAAAAAAATTAGAATGGGTTAGACATGTTAATACCCAGTGTTATCAGGGCGATTGGGATGTATTGCCTTTAAGAGTGCCTGTTGAACATGCTGATAAGCATGTGATTCTGCAATCTTTCGCAATTGAGTCTAGCTCAAGTTTTATTGATGGCGATCACCTTCAATATTTACCTTCTATTAGTGAGTTATTGTCAGAATTTAAATGTAATATTTTATCTGCACGGCTTATGCGCCTTTCCCCCAACTCTTTGATTAAACCCCACCGAGACCTTGGATTGAGTATTGAGCTATCAGCCCAGGCACGTATTCATATTTCTTTAGAGACATCTGAACATGTTGAATTTTTAGTGGATGATTTAAAAGTTCCAATAAGTCAGAGCAGCTGTTGGTATATAAATGCCGATGCGGAACATTCTGTAATAAATACTGGTGATACACCAAGAATCAACCTTGTCATAGACTGTAATGTTAATGAGTGGTTGTTGGATTTAATTATGAACTCTAAAGAAAAAACATATTGTAGTAAAAAAAGTAAGCTAAGGAGCTAAAGAGGTAATGAAACTTAATATTCCTAAGGGCTTAAATATAAGACCGTCAAATGCAAACGATAAGCCTTTTTTAGAAAAGCTGCATAGTTTAATGCGACAAGACTTACAGTTAATTGATGGCGAAAAAGATTTTGTAGAGTCAATTGTGGAAATGCAGTTTAAAGCTCAAACCCAAGGGTATGGAGATAAGTTCCCCAATGCAATGTACTTTATTATTGAAAAACATCATGAAGCAATCGGTAAGGCAACCATTGATTTTGGCCCAAATGAAATTCGTATCGTCGATATTGGCTTTTTACCAAGTGCGAGAGGGCATGGTTTTGGCTCAGCGATAATTCAATCGTTTCAAAGTGCCGCATTACAATCTGGTGCACCTTTAACACTGACCGTTGAGCAACATAATTTTGCTGCAAAGCGTTTATATCAAAAGTTAGGCTTTAAAATTGAATCAATTAAGGCTCCTTATGAGTTACTAATTTGGTATCCGCCAGCTTTTAGGAATATAGCTTTAGGTTAATTTAAAAAGAGGGGTAATAAACGAAAGGTAATAAAGCGCCTCGCTTGATCATTGGTAGGAATAACTGTTTTTTTAGCTAACAAGAGCGAGTCTAACTTAATGAGCAAAGGAGCAAGTGTTGTGAAACTAACTAGTAGTTTATTTGAAGACTTAATCGGTCAGGATGTTGAAGTTTTTACGGCCGATGGCAAGCATAAGCTAAACGAGTTGCAAGTTGATGCTATTGATGAGTGCAAGCTAAACAGTAATGAATTCGAAGGATTTTCTGTAACGTTAACCGCCAAATCAAATTTTCCGCTTACTGATGATACGTATACATTAAAGCATCAAAAGTTGGGTGAAATGCCACTGTTTTTATCTGCATACGAAAAAGATAAGTATCAAATAATTATCAGCATAAAAAAAGAAGCATAAAGGAGTTTAATAATGTCAGAACCCTATATTGGACAGGTTACCCTCTATGGCTACAATTGGGCACCTAAAAATTGGTCTTTATGTAACGGTCAGCTAATTCAAATTAGCCAAAATCCAGCGCTTTATTCTCTCACCGGCACCGCGTATGGTGGTGATGGTAGAACAACCTTTGGTTTACCAGACTTTCGTGGCAGAGTGCCAGTGGGGCTTGGTGACTTAGGAAGCGCTAGTTACGATAGAGGCAATGCTGGTGGCGCTGAAAACGTAACGTTAACCTTAGCAAATATCACTCATACCCACGACGTGCAAGCAAGTACGAAAACGGCTAACTCTCCACTTGCTAATATTCCGGGACCAAACCAAATGGCGACGCAGACGGCAGAGCCTATATATGCCGCAGCTACAAGTTTGGTAAATACCTCAGACTCCACGGTATCAAGCATTGGCGGCGGTCAGAGCCACAATAATATGCAACCTAGCTTATCTCTTAACTTTGCCATTGCACTCACTGGCATTTATCCGAGCCGAAACTAAGGAGGTCGTAAATGGAAGGGTTTATTGGACAGATAACGATGTTTGCCGGCAATTACTCGCCGTTTAAATGGGCGTTTTGCTACGGACAGATCACCGCAATTCCAGGGAATGAAGCGTTATTCTCTTTGCTTGGGAATACTTATGGTGGAGATGGTAGAAGTAGTTTTGGGTTTCCTGATATGCGAGGTCGGTTACCTATGGGGTTCGGCAGTGGTCCCGGATTAACGCCAACACAGATAGGAACAATGAAAGGGGTAGAAACGGTCACCTTAGATATCAGTCAAATACCATCGCATAGCCATAATTTTCAGGTAAGTAACAACGCCGCTACGGGTACAAACCCTGCTGGGCAAGTGTTGGGTAAAGCTGATATTTACTGTGAACCAGCAACGGCCCAGCACAATGATGGCCCTTCAGCTATGTATAACGGCATTATTGCCTCTGCGGGAAGCAATCATGCTCATGAAAACAAAATGCCTAGCCTTGGGGTTAATTTTATCATATGTCTAAATGGCATATATCCACCTAGAAATTAAGGAGAAGAATAATGGCTGATTGTTTTTTAGGTGAAGTTCGAATGTTTGTATGCAATTTTACACCAGAGTGGTGGACCAGTTGTGAAGGACAGCTACTACCTATATCGCAAAATTCAGCACTTTTTGCGGTAATAGGCTGTAACTTTGGCGGTGATTGTCGCACCACCATGGGGGTACCAAATTTACAATGTAGAGTTCCGATGGGGACGGGGACAAGTCCAGGCCTGACACCAAATATGTTAACTGAAAAGCAAGGCGCAAATGAAGTTGTGTTACATGAGTCGAACTTACCTGCTCATACCCATACTTTTAATGGTACGACTTCATTAGGCGGAACGGTTGGTACGGGGCAGGGGAATCTACTCGCTCAGTCTGCAACTGGTACTATTTATGATAACGCTCCTAATGCGCAAGAGCAGATAGCGATGGATTATGCTGCGCTTGGTACCAATGGCATGGCAAATGCTGGACATGAAAACCGCCAGCCATTTTTGGCGATTCAGTTTGCATTGGCACTAGATGGTACATTTCCACCAAGGAACTAGCTTCGTAAGACGCAAAGAATTGGTAAGAGATTGGCTTGTTGTTGGTGCTGATCCTTACTAATACTTATATTTTATGGTGGTAATTGAGTGTCATTATAGCTTTTAAATTAGTAACTTATTGTGGTGTTTGTAAGAGTGGTAACCAATGTGTAAAAAAGAAGTTTGTCAGCTTTTTTATCTAATAAAGTTAAAGCTGGTGCTGTGCTTTATATTTGTTGTTTTATCTATTGGTACGACGAATGCACAGGGAATTGAGTTTGTTAATTTTGGCAACAAGATAAAGCTTGAACAGAGCAGCGCTGAACCTAAGAGTGTGTATAAGTTTGCTAATTCAGAACAATTGGTAGAGCTGAGTAACAGAATAATCATAAAAATAAAGGCTGGGATGGGCGGTGGCGTTACAAACGCCTTAAAACAAAAAATAGAGGTGGGTCAGCTAGCCACCTTTGGGCCCTTTGCAGAGCACGAGTTTATGGTGGTATCGCTAAAAGACGCGTCTGTAAAGCGCTTGACTGATGCACTAGCGATTGCCAGTGTTTTGGAGGGGGTAATATATGCTCAACCAGATATTTTACAAATAAAAAGTAAGCTCGAAGTTGAAAATCATAACGCTGCGCAATGGTTAACAAAAACCTTGTCGCAATCAGATTCTATGAAAAGCTTACCTTTTCGTTTATTTCAGTTAGAGAAATGGCAAAAACAACTACAACAATCGACTCAAGGCGAGGGAGTAACAATCGTTGTTATCGATGATGGCTTTGATTTAAAACATGAGGCCTTAGGTAAAACTAAGGTATTACTCACCTACGATATTGAAAGACGAGTCAAGGACGTACAGCCGCAAAGCCGCTTTGATAAACATGGTACTAAGGTAGTCGGAGTGATCTTTGCAAGCGCAACCAACTTGCTGCCAGCTGAAATGGCTGGCCTTGCAATCGACGCCGGGCTTATTGCAATAAGGCAAACAAGAAGCTGGACAAGCCATACATTGGAGTCGTTACATATCGCGCAACTGGCGCAAGCCGACATTGTTAACATGAGTTGGCAAACGCAGTTGCTATTAGAACCAATAAAAGATGCCATTGATGGCCTAGCACAAACCGGCCGAGGCGGTAAAGGAACCTTAGTGGTATTAGCCGCTGGAAACAGCGGGAAGATGATTAAAGCAAATAGTACAGAGGCGAGTATTTCGTCTGCGGTGGTGGTGGGCGCAATAAATAGCAGCGGTATGCCGGCAAGTTTTAGCGACTTTGGTAAATCGGTTAGTGCTTGGATGCCAGGTTACAGTGCTAGGGGTATCGCAAGAAATAATGCATACAGTGGTTTTGGTGGTACTTCTTACGCAGCGGCATATTGCACGGGCATGATTGCACTGCTGTTGGCCGCTGAACCCGAACTAACGGCAAGTAAAGTCAAACAAAAGCTGGCTCAAGTGTCTGGTTTAGCGTTGGACAACCAGAGTAAGTAAAGTAATTAAACGGCTGTGTTAGCTACTTATAACACAACAATTTGGATAAAGGTCGTTCCTACCTTGGAAGTGAGCTTCTGGGTATAAAATGTGGATAAAACTATGGATGCAGAACATAACAGCGCAATGGTATTTACGTACAGTAAACTACAAACCCATATTAAGGCCGCATTGCTATGCAGTGCTGCTATTCAGTTGCCTATGGCGGTGGCTTCATCAACGCTAGCAAATGCAGAGACATTACAGGGCGGGGCGGCTCATACAGCTGTTAATCAGCAAGCGCTAGAGTACGTGCAGTCAAGGTTGACTAGCAAAGCCATTACGGTCACGCGCGATCCAAATTGGGGGCGGCTGGAATTTCTGCAATGTGTACCTGCTGATGGAAACCCCGCAAATACGTATTGTAGTCAATTTGGTACCGAGACGGCATGTGATCTGTACATAGGTTTTTGTGTTTGGGATCCTGGAACACCTAGTAATAATGATCCATCCTTTAACAGCAACCCATCTACTAACTTTGCAGAAAATGGCACGGGCACAGTGCTGGATGTTAATGCTGACAATGGTGATGGCGGTAGCAATGACGTAGGGATCACTTACACTTTATCTGGTACAGACGCTTCGCAGTTCACTATTAACTCAAGCTCTGGTGTCATCACGTTTAAGACTGCACCGGACTATGAATCGCCGGGAGACAACGGCGGCGACAATATTTACAATATTACGGTTACTGCCGATGATACTGTTAACACCGCTGATCAAAGTGTTTATATCACGGTAACAAACGTAAATGAGGCACCACTTGTTGATTTAGATTCAACCAGTGGCAGCGATAATAGTAGTGCTTCATTTTCTGAAGGCAGTGGGGCTGTAAATATTGCGCCCGATGCTAGTGCCGCTGATAGTGATGGCGATACAATAACAACAATAACCGTTGCATTAACCAACGATCAAAATGGCGCGTCAGAAGGGCTGAGTGTATCGGCGGCTGCGCAAAATGCACTTGGTGGTATATCCGGTGCCTCAGACATTACTCTGCAAGATACCATCTCAATCACCGGTGCAACAGCATCAGCCGCTGAAGTGGCCACCTTTTTGCAGAATATCACTTACGATAATACTTCAAATATGCCCGATGAAACTGCTAGAACGGTGACGGTGGTTATTAATGATGGCACTGTAAATAGTGTAAGTCGTACAGCGACTATTTCGGTTGCTAATATTACTTCAGCGAGTTCTACCGCAGCTGGATTTAGTACCTTAAACGGCACAAATTTATCTCCAGGCATTACTTTTACTAGCGAGAATGAAACACTCACAATTGCTAATACTAGCCACGTAATTGGGTCAACAGCCGATGGCGGTGGCGGCACTGATACACTGTCTGTAGTGTCGGATGTAGACTTAACTGGGTTCACAAGCTTAACGGGTTTTGAAACCTTAACGCCCTATAACAATGGTTCATTGACATTAAGTGAAACGCAGCATGACAGTTTCACTACCATAAATGGTAATGGTACAAATCAATTTACTATCGCTAGTGCCAATGGCGATCAAACGCTAACGGGTGATGCGGATATTGAAGCTTATGTGCTTGGCGCAGCAATGACCTTTACGCTTGGTAGCGCAGCGCAAAATGTAACTGGCAGCAGCGCAGATGACACCGTTAATATTAATACCTTCACGGTAACTGGTACATTGAACGGCGCTGCGGGTACCGATATATTACAGGCTGGTACTGGTGCTGATCTTAGTGGTGCAACAATATCTGCCTTTGAATCATTAACACTTGCCAGTGGTGCTAGTGTGACCATGACTGAAGCACAGCACGATAGTTTTACAACGTTTACAGCTCCAGGCGCAGAGACGATAACTATTAGCTCAGCAACGGATGGACTAACAGGCAACAGTGCGATTGAAACGTATGTTTTATCTGCACCAAATGCATTCACCCTTAGCGCTGCGGGGCAAAATTTTACTGGTAGCACCGGCGACGATACTCTCAATATTGGCTCAGTTAGCGCAACCGGTATTTTAGCGGGCAACACCGGCACTGATACGTTATCTATTGGTAGTGGTGGCAGTATTTCTGGTGCCACGATTAGCGGCTTTGAAAACTTGACGGTAGCAAGTGGCGGTTCAGCAAGTATTGCTGCATCGCAGCTCGCATTGTTCTCAGGCACTGTCTCAGGCAGTGGTAATGAGACGCTAGATATTTTAGGTGATGGTAATTTCGCTACAGTATCAGCAATTGAAAGCTACACATTAAATGACGATAGCACGAACGCGCGTACAGTATCTATTAGTGCCGCGGGGCACTCAGTAACAGCTAGCTCCGTAACTGATGCCATTACGTTTGATATTGGCACACTAGCTTATACGGGAACAATTACCGGCGAAAATAGTGTTGCTGATACATTGTCTATGAGTAGCGGCGCAAACATTAGTAATGCCACGATTAGTAATGTGACTAATTTAACACTTGCTTCGGGTGCGTCAGTATCGATGACGGCCAGCCAGCATAGTAGTTTTACGGGCACCATAACAGCGCCAGGTTCAGAAACGATTACTATCACCGGTGATGGTGATTTCACAACCTTAACTGGTATTGAAAGCTACGATGTAGCTGATGACAGTACAAATACCAGAACAATCACCGTATCAACAGGGACCACTAATGTTACGGCTGGTTCATCAACCGACGCCATAATTTTTGCAATTGGTAACAGTGCATACACGGGCACGTTAATTGGCGAGAATAGTGTTGCCGACCAAGTACAAGTAACTGATGGTGCAGACATTAGCGGCGGTGGATTTTTAAATATAGGCACTCTTTCGTTAGCTAGTGGCGCAACAGTGGCTATTGATGCCGCTAATATTGGTAATTTTAGCACTGCTATAACGGGTAGTGCGGGGACTGAAACACTGAAACTGATGGATGGTGGGGTGTTTGATTTTACCAGTACCTCAGTGTCTGCTGTTGAAGGCGTGGCAATAGGAACTGACAATAATGCCACGATAACCTTGACTGACAACTTTAATACCAATGGTCAAGCAGTATCAGTGTCAAATGCGAGTGGCGGTGAAATTACAGCAGCCCTATCAATAAATGCTTCAGCCTTTGCCAGTGACATATTGACAATTACAGCCAGCAATTTTAATGGCGATGATACTATCGTTGGCGGTAGCGGCGCAGATACCATCCGCCCTGGCGGTGGTACTGATTCGATGACCGGCAATGCAGGTAACGATAATTTTGTCGGCAGTGCATCACAATTATCAGGGGATACCATCACCGATCTAGCCGTAGGTGATACCTTAACGATTACTGGCGTGACAGGGCTTTCAAGTGCAAATGTGCGATTTAATGGCACTAGCACATTAGAAGTTGATACAGATGCCACCGATTTTAATATTTCTGAGCTTACGCTCTCATTAAGTAATTCACCAGGCTCAAGTTTAGCTTTTAGCGTTGCTGAAAGTGGTAGCGATACCATAATAACTTTTGTTGAGCCAAATAGCGCCCCCGTATTTAGTGGTTTGAATGGCGGTGCAACCTTTACTGAAAATGGCTCTGCAATTGTTATCGACTCTGATGTGACTATCGCTGATACTGAGCTCGATGCCCTTAATGGCGCAATTGGTAATTATAATAATGCCAGTTTAACTATTAGTCGAAACGGTGGGGCAAGTACTGAAGATGTTTTTGCGAACAATAACTTATTGGGCGCGCTAATTGAGGGCAATACGTTTACTTATAATTCGACCACAGTCGGAACGGTAACGACTAACTCCTCAGGTACCTTGGTACTGACCTTTAATGCTAATGCTACATCTGCAATTGTTGACTCAGTTTTACAAAGCATTACCTATCAAAATAGTTCCGAATCTCCATCATCATCAGTGACTTTGGATTATGTCTTTAATGATGGGATAGCAAACAGCGCGGGTACAAATCAAGCGATAGTGAATATTACTGGGCAAAATGATGCCCCAACGGATATTTCACTTTCATCGGCAAGTATAAATCAATCATCAACTGGACCTGGTGCTAATATAGGGGCGCTCACTACCTCAGATGTAGATACCACCGACAGTCATAGTTATACGTTTGTAAGCTCAGGCGCAAGTGTAAACGGTACATGTAGCGCTGACACAAACAATAGCAGTTTTCAGATCAGTGGCACCTTAATTCAGACGCAAGCTGCACTTAGTGCAGGAAGTTACATTGTGTGCGTACAAAGTAACGATGCAACAACAACTTTTCAAAAAGCGTTTACTATAACGGTAAATGATAATGTTGCGCCAAGTGCGCCATCTACCCCTGATTTAAATGCGGCTGCTGATTCAGGGTTATCTACTACGGATAATATTACCAACGATACCACGCCAACATTTAGTGGCACTGCTGAGAGCGGTTCAACAGTTAGTCTTTACAGCGACCAAGTTGGTGCTGGAGCAACTGTAATCGGGTCTGGCATAGCGACCGATGGCAATTGGCAAATTACCACTAGCACTTTAACTGCCGGTTTAGACCATGCTATTTCAGCAAAAGCAACAGACTCAGCAAGTAATGTAAGTAGTAGCTCAAGCGCACTTACAGTGACAATTGACACAACCGCGCCGAGCGCACCAAGTGCAGCCGATCTAACTGCAGCCAGTGATAGTGGCTCTTCGAGTACAGATAATATAACCAATAATACAACACCCACTTTTACCGGTACAGGCACCACAGGCGACACTATAACTCTTATTTCAAGTGTTGATGGCTCAATAGGCAGTACTGTTGTTAGTGGTGGGGTGTGGAGTATCACCGTAGGCTCAGCAATGACGAGTGGCTCGCATACGATTGTGGCACGCGCGACGGACTCTGCTGGAAATATTACCAATGGAACGAGTACTACAATAACCATTGATACTAACGTGAGTGCACCGAGTATTACCACCCCGATAGAAGTAGATGGTCGGATCAATGCTGTGGAAGATGCGCATGTGCTTATACAAGGTAGCGGCGCTGACTCTGGCGCTACGGTTAATGTGACCATCAGCGATGGTTCGAATAACTTATCACGGACTGTGACGGCCGATGGCTCTGGGGCATGGACTATCAGTGGTAGTGAGTTTGATGTCAGCAGCTTTAACGATGGCACGCTCACCGTCAGCGCCACACAAAGTGATGCGGCGGGTAACACCTCCAGTGCAGCCAGCACCTCAGTGATTTTAGATAACGCAGCACCGAATGCCTTGACCATAACGACCCCGATTGAGGTTGATGGCCGGATCAATGCCGTAGAAGATGACAGTGTATTGATCACCGGCTCTGGGGCGGAAGCCAATGCCAGTGTCAGTGTGACTATCAGCGATGGTTCGAATAACCAATC
>NZ_JACJEE010000099.1:0-341 GCF_014163915.1 Pseudoalteromonas sp. SR41-8 | reverse complement strand
TTTTAGCGCAGCGTACATACGCTCGCTTTGCATTGGGAAGGTGCCGTGAGATTAAGGGTGGGTCTTCTTCCCCATATAATTAAATTAACAAGCGCGGCATAAACCGCGCTTTCAATTTACTCTGATACAGAAGGTTCAGTATTTGCTTGAGCATCGCTTACAGGAGCTTCGTCACTTAACAAGTATTTATCCAGCCACTGCTCTTGTTCCCATAAAACATGTAATAAGCTTTTACGGGCACGATAACCATGGGCTTCGTAAGGTAACATCACTAAACGCGCTTCTTTACCTAAACCTTTTAGCGCAGCGTACATACGCTCGCTTTGCATTGGGAAGGTGCC
>NZ_JACJEE010000098.1:0-353 GCF_014163915.1 Pseudoalteromonas sp. SR41-8 | reverse complement strand
ATGCCTTAAATATAAGGCTAAATTATATTGAACCAACCAGTAATAGAATATCTTGGATACTTTGCGAAAGGTGTTACGTAACTTACTGAATGTGGTAAGTTTACATCAAATACACTAAGAGTATTATTTTTCGGGAAAAATGTATCAACCATCCCCCCTTCAGCATTAAAAAAGTGTAGTAAACCACCCCAATCAGGATGCCAGTTTGGTGTAAAACCAAACACATAGGCAATAGCTCTACCTTCACTAGGTAGCACATCATTATGCCTTGTTAAAAAATTACCTGATATATAGCGTGTTACTTGTACACTTGCACTAATTACATTTTCATTACCAGTGATCTGTCGAATAAA
>NZ_JACJEE010000097.1:0-355 GCF_014163915.1 Pseudoalteromonas sp. SR41-8 | reverse complement strand
TTCGTGGCTAAAGCCATCTCCTACAACAATATTTACCCTCGGTGCAGCGCGAAGCGCCACTTTGACCTCTGTGGTGAAATTCACTTATCGCCCTAAGAACGCCCCCACACCAGTAGGGTTTCGTTGCACTCTCCCCAACCTACGCCACTTGCGTTGTAAGGTGAAAGTTAAGTGCTTTTATCACTTGAAAAAAGTTTCGCAACGAGTTTTGGTTTTACCATTCACCGCCTTATACGAGCTTTCACGATTTAATCCTGTTGCCTTAGCAATATCACTCACGCCATGCTTTTTCACCAAAGATCTGAAAGTGGTCACCCATAAGAAGCTTCCGATCATGCTGACGACTGTGTTTTCT
>NZ_JACJEE010000096.1:0-359 GCF_014163915.1 Pseudoalteromonas sp. SR41-8 | reverse complement strand
GTGCTGGTTGCACTGGAGGTGTTACCCGCCGCATCAGATTGTGTGGCGCTGACGGTGAGCGTGCCATTATTAAAGCTGCTGACATCAAACTCACTACCACTGATAGTCCATGCCCCAGAGCCATCGGCCGTCACAGTCCGTGATAAGTTATTCGCGCCATCGCTGATGGTCACACTGACGCTGGCATTAGCTTCTGCGCCAGAGCCGGTGATCAATACACTGCCATCCTCTACGGCATTGATCCGGCCATCAACCTCAATCGGGGTGCTTATCGTCAAGGCATTCGGTGCTGCGTTATCTAAAATCACTGAGGTGCTGGCTGCACTGGAGGTGTTACCCGCCGCATCACTTTGTGTGGC
>NZ_JACJEE010000095.1:0-374 GCF_014163915.1 Pseudoalteromonas sp. SR41-8 | reverse complement strand
CCGATTGAGGTTGATGGCCGGATCAATGCTGTAGAAGATGGCAGTGTATTGATCACCGGCTCTGGCGCAGAAGCCAATGCCAGTGTCAGTGTGACTATCAGCGATGGTTCGAATAACCAATCGCGTACTGTGACGGCTGATGGCGCAGGTACATGGACTATCAGTGGTAGTGAGTTTGATGTCAGCAGCTTTAACGATGGCACGCTCACCGTCAGCGCCACACAATCGGATACAGCGGGCAATACTTCAAGTGCAGCCAGCACCTCAGTGATTTTAGATAACGCAGCACCGAATGCCTTGACCATAACGACCCCGATTGAGGTTGATGGCCGGATCAATGCCGTAGAAGATGACAGTGTATTGATCACCGGCTC
>NZ_JACJEE010000094.1:0-375 GCF_014163915.1 Pseudoalteromonas sp. SR41-8 | reverse complement strand
AGCTAGAGTTATTCTTTAACAACATTCTTTGGTAGAAGAAGTTGGCTGGGATACCAGGATTTGAACCTGGGAATGCCAGGATCAAAACCTGGTGCCTTACCGCTTGGCGATATCCCAACAAAGAAACAGTTGATAGTTTTAATTCTTATCAAGAACATGGTGCGGAAGGAGAGACTTGAACTCTCACATCCTAAGATACTGGAACCTAAATCCAGCGCGTCTACCAATTCCGCCACTCCCGCATAGTCCGTATAATTATATACGTTTTTGCTGTTTATACTCGTAGCTAGAGTTATTCTTTAACAACATTCTTTGGTAGAAGAAGTTGGCTGGGATACCAGGATTTGAACCTGGGAATGCCAGGATCAAAACCTG
>NZ_JACJEE010000093.1:0-390 GCF_014163915.1 Pseudoalteromonas sp. SR41-8 | reverse complement strand
AAACTCACACAGTATTTGCGCGGCTGGGGACACTACTACCTAATAGCCAACGCTTATCAGCTAACGGTGGATTTAGATCACTGGATCCGCCGTAGGATAAGAATGTGCTACTGGCGGCAATGGCGTAAACCTCGCACCAAAGTACGCAGTTTAATGAAATTGGGTGTTAGCGAACGACTCGCCATTGCATGTGGTATCACCAGTAAAGGTCCTTGTAGAAGCTCAAAAACAAAAGGAATTAACATTGCGATAGGCAATGACTATCTAGCGTCACAAGGTTTAGCGTCATTAAGAGATATTTGGATCAATATTCACTACGGGAGATGAACCGCCCATTGCGGACCCGCATGATGGGTGGTGTGGGGGCTGGAGGTTAGAGACCTCCGGCTA
>NZ_JACJEE010000092.1:0-399 GCF_014163915.1 Pseudoalteromonas sp. SR41-8 | reverse complement strand
AGTTTTCAAAAGTAAAAAAGAATGATAGCAGTATCATTCAGTGCCATTTAATGAACGTTTTACGTTTGTTGATTGGTATCTACTTTAGTATTCAATATTAACTTCTGGCGAAGTTAAACTGTCACTAACGTATGACTAAACTTTACTGTTTAGTATTGCGACGTGGATTTGATACTTAGGCAACGCCGCTGATATTTTTGTCGCTGGGCGCATAACGTGTTATGTAACCAAGCAAAAATAGAAAGCAAGGCAGCATAAGTAACAAAGACCAAGCAAGACCCGTTTGGGTTGTATGGTTAAGTGACTAAGCGTACACGGTGGATGCCTTGGCAGTTGGAGGCGATGAAGGACGTATTAACTTGCGATAAGCCTAGTCAAGCTAGTAAAAAGCACTTGAGA
>NZ_JACJEE010000091.1:0-419 GCF_014163915.1 Pseudoalteromonas sp. SR41-8 | reverse complement strand
GAGTTATTAATAGTAACAATATCGTCTGATGATAGTTGGAGCCACTCATAGGAGACTATGCTTCCATCACTATCTGATGCTTCACCTTCAAGGCTGACTTCACTTCCTTCTACAACTGTTTGGTCATCACCTGCATTCACGTAAGGAGGCGTGTTAGTCGGGGGAGTAGGTTGAATTTTAATTATTGTAGAGTCAATACCTTGAGCACCATCATCGTCGGTTACTGTTAGTTGAAAGGTAATTTCAACTTCTTCCTCTACATCTGGAGCATCAAATGAAGCTTTTGCTTTATCTGAGTTATTAATAGTAACAATATCGTCTGATGATAGTTGGAGCCACTCATAGGAGACTATGCTTCCATCACTATCTGATGCTTCACCTTCAAGGCTGACTTCACTTCCTTCTACAACTGTTTGGTC
>NZ_JACJEE010000090.1:0-428 GCF_014163915.1 Pseudoalteromonas sp. SR41-8 | reverse complement strand
CAATTTACCGTGGGTGAATAATATCTATTAGATCACAGTAACCCTGTGGGTTCAAGGTCAAAAAACAATCAAGTCAATTGTGTAGAACCAGTTCCTAAAAAGAGTAATTCTACAGCCTCAACGCCTCGTTAAGAGGCAAGAAATGGTTGGCTAAAATTAGCGACGAAGGAGCAAAAGCCAACTATTTTTTGTCCTTTTAAACGACTTGTGTACGCCCGACATGGGCATTGACTTATGAGGTGAAAGTCCTCTGTAGGAAGATCACCGTTTAAATAACATACTGTTATTAAACGATAACTACTAGCGAATGGCAAGGGCTAAATCGCGAGAGATAGTCTGGAGGAAGCCGTTAGCAAATCTGTGAGCTGATGAACAAAAACATCATATGAGGCGTAGGCTGGAGACGAGCTAGCACAAGATAGCGAAGT
>NZ_JACJEE010000008.1:111452-162933 GCF_014163915.1 Pseudoalteromonas sp. SR41-8 | reverse complement strand
ATGAGTTTAATGAGTTTAATATAGCAATGAATTAAGTTGTTTGTTAAAACACTTTGAGGGTAAGTATGTTATCGGCAGTACTATGTGCGATTATTTTACTATTTTTTGAACAGCAGAGGAAAAGTATGAGAAGAATCATACATCTAACTTTAATAATTTTATTTTCTACGATCTCAATGTCGGCGTTTGCAAGTGCTGATGTTGAAATAAAAAAGATCGCTTCAGGAGTGTGGGTTCATACCTCATATTATACATACCCAAATGGAGTAAAATTTCCTTCAAGTGGATTAATAGTTCAAGATGGGGAAGGCGTTGTTTTAGTGGATACTGCTTGGGGAGAGCTTGCTACGTTAGAACTCATGGAGCAAATTAGAACGAAGATTAAACTACCGATTAAAACATCAATAGTAACTCATGCTCATGGTGATCGGATTGCGGGTACGGATGCTTTAAAATCAAAAGGAATTCCAGTTTATTCGCATCCTCTAACGCAAAAATTTGCTACTGAGTATGGCTTGCCAGTACCAGATCAATCTTTAGAAGCAATTATTTCACCTGGAAGCATGGTTAGTTTAGGAAAAATTGATGTTATTTACCCAGGTCCAGGTCATGCAATGGACAACTTGATGATTTGGTTACCACAAGAAAAAATTCTGTTTGGTGGTTGTGCCGTTCGCGCTAAAGGAGCAACCTCTTTAGGCAATACTGCACATAGTGATATTGGTTCATGGCTTCAGGGAATGAAACATATTAGCCAGGAGTATAACTCTGCACAGATAGTAGTCCCAGGTCATGGTGAGCTAGGTGATTTTTCATTAATTTCAAACACATTAATGCTTTTAAGTGAGTCTGCACAATAAATATACACTAATAATCACATAAAAGATCTCGTCAAGCTCTGATAGAGCGCCTTTTATGTGGGGAGAACGTAGGATTATCCTTTATAGGAACTAATCTTACGCCTCCTGAACTCATTGATTAACTTATTTAAAGCCACCAAAACCAACCTCTTACTGTCATCTAAAAAATACTAAACCACGTTTAGAACTATCAACTTATAAAACTACTAAATAATTTAGCAAAAAAGTAGAAGTTAAAGATTATCAAATTATCGAAAATTACTGTAAATGAAGATCATCAGGTTGCTGGAGGTTTAAACGTTGCTTAGGAGCTTTATAAAATGAGCAATCATTTTATTACCTAAGGTAGGCTAAGCACTTTGGTTGGATTATTGTTACCAAACCTTTAATCAGGTGAGGTGATGGGGCAGCTAGCAGTGAATATAGTATGCTGATTGCTCCAGCAAAGAAATTCAACAAAGAGCCTGCACAAAGAAATGCACCTTGATACTATATGTCTAATGATAATGGGTATAGCAAGTAATATGTGAGGTTATAGCAATGAATCAATTAACTGAAAAAACGATAGCATGTCCTTATTGTGGTGAAAATATTGACGTGCTACTCGATCCGGCAGATGTTGATCAACAATATATTGAGGACTGCCAAGTCTGTTGTAAGCCTATTAATTTTTTGGTTTTTGAAAATATAGATGAAGAGCTTTCAGTGACGGTTTTTAGTGATGACGAAGCTTATTGACTATCTTTATAGGCACTTACACTCAGCAAGGTTTGGGCAGTATGTTTAGCTGCAAAGCAATGCAGTAATATATAAAAGAGTATGACTAACCAACATAAAAAGCGCTGCAATTAATTGCAGCGCTATGGTTGCATTACTTAATGGTTATTAACGGTCTAAGTTCATTACTTTAGTCCATGCCGCAACAAAGTCTTCTACAAACTTTTGCTTTGATGTATCAAAGGCATATACTTCTGCAACTGCACGCAGCTCTGAATTTGAACCAAAGATAAGGTCAACTGAAGTGGCTGTGTACTTTTGCTCACCTGATTGACGATCAAAGCCTTGATAAATCCCCGCATCTGATGACTTTTTCCAAACCGTAGACATATCCAATAAATTAACAAAGAAATCGTTATTTAGAGTGCCTGGCTTGTCAGTAAATACGCCGTAGTCAGTGCCTTTATAGTTTGCATCAAGCGAACGTAATCCGCCTACTAATACCGTCATTTCAGGCACTGTTAGATCAAGTTGATCTGCTTTATCTATTAGCATTTCAGTTGGCGATTTGTAGCTTTGTTCAGCATCAAAGTAGTTTCTAAAGCCATCGGCAGGCAGCTCTAATAAACTAAATGCATTAACGTCAGTTTGAGCTTGCGTAGCATCGCCACGGCCAGCATTAAAAGGTACGTCTACTGTGTAGCCTGCATCTTTCGCTGCTTTTTCAATCGCTGCATTACCAGCTAACACAATCAGGTCGGCCAGTGATACTTGGCTTTTACTAAAGAAACTATCATTAAAGTCGGCTTGAATCGCTTTTAATACTTTAAGTACTTTTGCAGTTTCGGCCGGATTATTTACCGCCCAATCCTTTTGTGGAGCAAGCGCAATGCGTGCACCGTTGGCACCACCGCGCATATCGGAATGACGGTAGCTTGCAGCAGATGCCCATGCAACACGTACTAGCTCTGATACGCTAAGACCTGAATCTAAAATGCTGGCTTTAAGCTCTTTTACTGCGCCAGCATCAATGTTTGATTGAGTCTCTGCTGAAATAGGATCTTGCCAAATTAAGTCTTCTTTAGGAACTTCTTTACCTAAGAAGTTACGTGGTGGCCCCATATCTCGGTGAGTCAATTTGTACCATGCTTTAGCAAATGCCAGTTGATACTCTTTAGGGTCGTTTAAAAAGCGTTCAGCAATTTTGCGGTATTCAGGATCAAATTTTAACGCTAAGTCGGCCGTGGTCATTACTGGTGCGTTAAACTTACCTTTAATATGAGCGTCAGGTACAACGTTATGTAACGATTCATCCGTTGGGATCCACTGAATGGCACCCGCTGGGCTGCGAGTTTGTTTCCACTCAAAGTTAAGTAGATTGCTAAGGTACAGTGATGACCAGCGAGTAGGAGCTTGTGTCCATGCGCCTTCTAAACCACTTGATACGGTATCTTCAGAGTGGCCTTTACCACATTTGTTTTTCCAGCCTAACCCTTGTTCTTCAATGCCTGCTGCTGCGGGCTCTGCACTCACACAATCTTTAGGTTTGTGCGCACCATGCATTTTACCAAAGGTGTGGCCACCTGCGATAAGTGCAAGAGTTTCCTCGTCGTTCATGGCCATGCGAGAAAACGCCACACGAATATTTTTAGCTGAACCGATTGGATCAGGAACCCCTTTAGGGCCTTCAGGATTTACGTAAATTAAACCCATGTGAGTTGCACCCAATGGGCGTTCTAATTTGCCGCTGGCATCTTCACGGTCGCTGGCAAGCATTTCTACTTCTGGACCCCAGTAAACCATGTCTGGTTCCCAGTCGTCAGTTCGGCCGCCGGCAAAACCATAGGTTTCAAATCCCATGTTTTCTAGAGCAACGTTACCGGCTAATACGATTAAGTCTGACCATGAAAGTGCTTCTCCATATTTTTGTTTAATAGGCCAAAGTAGGCGACGCGCTTTATCTAGGCTTACGTTGTCTGGCCAGCTGTTGAGTGGTTCAAAACGTTGTTGACCGCCACCAGCACCACCGCGGCCATCAAGCGTACGGTAAGTGCCTGCGCTGTGCCATGTCATACGGATAAAAAATGGCCCATAGTTACCAAAATCCGCCGGCCACCAATCTTGAGATTGTGTTAGTAGGGCATCAATATCACTTTTTACTGTGTCTAAATCTAGGCTATTAAATGCCTTGGCATAATTAAAGTCGGCACCGTAAGGGTTTGAGCGTTCATCATGATCACGCAGAGGTGAAAGGTTAAGTTGATCTGGCCACCAAAACTGGTTTGTTCTGGTTGCGCCCATTTTAGCTTCACCCATGCCAACAGCACCTTGTGGCTTTGACATTTGTGGTTTTTCTTGGCTAACAGCGGTGCCAGATATAAGTGCCATACTTATAAATCCAACAAGCGCTTTTTTATTGAATGAACGGTTTTTCATTGTCAGCTTCCTTAAAGTTAACGAATTTCGTTATACAAAGCGTATTACTACTTTAAACAGAGATCTCAATCGCTTTAAAAATTATTGAGTTGTAAATTTGTTTGCTCAAGTGAGGCTTAATCAAGCCTGAATAACAAAGCAATGAAAAGAATATAGCATCGGGCTGAAATGTGTGTGCGAAATAAAGCGATTACTACAATCTATAAATGTGATTGATTTTGTTGTAGTGATTAGATAAATGGATTGTTTTTACTTAAGGCGGAGAGAGTAATACAGATAAAAAAGCCCAGCCAAAGCTGGGCGACTACAAAAAATCTAGTGCACTTTAATTAATTTACTCGTTATAACACCTGAGGTCATTGACCCTGATACGTTTAATGCGGTGCGTGCCATGTCTATTAATGGCTCAATTGAGATCAGTAACGCGACTATCTCAACTGGTAAGCCCATGGTCGGTAATACAACCAATGCAGCAAACGTTGCGCCACCACCTACTCCGGCAATACCAAAAGAGCTTATAACAACAATGCCAATTAACGGTAAAATAAATTCGAATGTCAGCGGATCAATTCCTACGCTGGGTGCTACCATCATTGCCAGCATGGCTGGGTAAATACCGGCACAGCCATTTTGGCCAATAGTGGCGCCAAAAGAAGCCGATAAGTTAGCTATAGCAGGCGGCACTTTTAGCTGGTTAATTTGTACATCCACATTCATAGGAATAGAGGCTGCTGAACTACGCGAGCTAAATGCAAAGGTCAGTACTGGCCAAATTTTTTCAAAGTAACTCTTAGGGTTCACACCAACTAGGCTAAGTAATAAACCATGAGCAATAAACATTAATAATATAGCGACATAGGAAGCCACAATAAACGCCAGTAAATTAACAATATCATTGCTACTTGAGTTTGCCACAACGCTTGCCATTAACCCTGCGACGCCATAAGGCGTTAGCGCTATCACCATTCTTACTAAGTTCATTACTATGGCTTGTAAGGCGTTAACACCGTTGCGAATTGGATCTGCTAGTTCGCTACGTTCAAGCATCACCTTGCGTGCGGCAATCCCTACAAGGACACCAAAAATAACGACGGCAATTATAGAGGTTGAGCGTTGGTTACTTAAATCAGCAAATGGATTTTCTGGAATAAAGCTCAATAGCATTTGTGGCACACTTAAATCAGCTACATTAGCTGCTTTACCCTCTAGCGTGCTCATTTTTGCTGCCTCACGGGTTCCCGAAACTAAGCCTTCAATACTTAAATTAAAGCCATAGGTTACGGCAATACCAATTAAGGCTGCAATTGCCGTAGTAAAGAGTAAAACAGCAATACTAATGAACGATATTTTGCCCAAAGAGCCTTGGTTTTCTAGTTTCACCACGGCGGCAATCATAAACACCAATACCAATGGCATGATGATCATTTTTAATAGCCCAACATAGCCTTTACCAACAACACTTACCCAACTTAAAACGTCATTAATAGACTCCGGGGAGTGGGAAAATAAAAATTGTAAGGCTAAACCAAAAGCACTACCAACAACTAAGCCAAATAAAACAGTGCGAGATAAGGTTTTACTTTTTTGCGAAAAAAGATAAATCGCAAACAGCAAACCGACAAATAATGCCAGCATTAATAAAACAGCAAGCGACATAACATCCTCTTTAAAGCTGTGAATAAGCGCGGCACTTTAGCGTTTTGTATCGGGTTACGAAAATACACTTTTGATATGCTATAGAACAAATTGATATGTGCTAATAATATTTGAGTATAAAAAATACTATTGCACACAAATATAACCGTTGAGCTTCTATTTAAAGGTGCTAATAATGAATGCTAAATTAAGCAATGATAAAAACAGTATGAATGGACTTCTTTGGTCGTTATTTAGATCTTAATAATGTGTTTATTCGTATCAAAAAGTTGTATTCAAAAGAATTTTTCCTAATTATTAATTAATAGTGAGAACAGAGATGTTGCGATCAGTTGTTGGTTTAATGTTTTTTATTTTTTTAAGTGGGTGTTCGAGTCAATACCCAAATCAGAACTTAGTCGGTAAACAGTTTCCAACTATCAGTGGTGAAAGCTTGGAGCAACAGCAATTTACTATCCCTACAGACTTTAACAACGCACAGACATTACTGTTAATTGGGTATAAACAAGATAGTCAATTTGATATTGATCGCTGGCTTATTGGCTTGGATATGAGTGGCATAAACGTCACCGCTTATGAGTTACCCACAATTCAAGGCATGGTGCCGCGTATGTTTAGTACTTTTATTGATAGCGGTATGAGAAAAGGCATTCCTAAAGAACTGTGGGGCGGGGTGATCACTATTTATAAAGACGGTGATGCAGTACAAGCGTTCACTGGTAATGAAAATCCGAATAATAGCCGCATCGTATTAATTGATGGTAGCGGTAAGATTATTTACTTTTATGATCGGGGTTTTTCGGTTGCTGCATTAAATGAACTAAAAATGGTGATAGATAAAAAGTAGTAATACCCTGTAATGACCCAAACATGGGCTGCATGTTTGGGTCATTTATTTTTAACTTAAGCTGCCTCTTACTCCGTTATTTTTATCAATCATTTTTATAGCAAGGGTAGTCACTGTAACCTTGCTCAGTGCCGCCATACATGGTGGCTGCATCGGCTTCATTTAATGGCCATTGATTTTTTATGCGCGCTGGTAAATCAGGGTTTGCGATAAAAGGGCGACCAAAAGCAAATAAATCACCGTAGCCCTTAGCTAACATTGCCACCGCTTTTTCAACGGTGTACTTACCAGCGTAAATAATACGCCCAGAAAATTCAGCTCTGACTGCTTGATAAAATTGCTCTGGTAAATCAGGGGCATTGTCCCAGTCAGCTTCTGCAATTGAGAGGTAGGCAATACCGGCTTGTTCAAGTACTTTAATTGCTTCAATGTAGGTATGGTGCGGGTTTGATTCTACTAACCCTAAATAAACACGGGTTTCATCAGTACTGCTAAATAAGGGCGCAAATCTAACCCCTAAGCGCTCCGGGCCTACTACGTCACTTACTGCCGCGACAATTTCTTTTAAAAAGCGCAGGCGATTAGTAAGAGAGCCGCCGTATTCATCATCTCGTTTATTGGTGTGCTCAGAAATAAACTGATTTACTAAATACCCATTAGCACAATGCAGTT
This sequence comes from Pseudoalteromonas sp. SR41-8, assembly GCF_014163915.1. NCBI lineage: Bacteria > Pseudomonadati > Pseudomonadota > Gammaproteobacteria > Alteromonadales > Pseudoalteromonadaceae > Pseudoalteromonas > Pseudoalteromonas sp. SR41-8. The sequence continues at coordinate 155,745 of NZ_JACJEE010000008.1, read as the reverse complement.
CTACGCCATCAAACCCCGCTTCTAGCGCATTACGGGCAGCTTGTGCATACATGCCAACAAGCTCTTTTACTGCATCGGTTGTCAAAGCTTGTGGTTCACTTGGGTTGGCTAAAGCGCCTTGAGCCGGTCCTGTTTCAATAAAGACTTTAACGCTATCAGCTGTTAGAGCTGAGGGAGCAATAGGTTTGGCTTCATTAGGCTGTAAGCTGGTGTGTGAAACGCGGCCAACATGCCAAAGTTGGGCAAAAATAATTCCACCTTCTGCATGTACTGCATCAGTTACTTTTTTCCAACCAGCTATTTGTTGATTAGAATGAATGCCCGGTGTCCAGGCATACCCTTGTCCTCTTGGTTCAATTTGAGTGCCTTCGGTAACCATAAAGCCAGCACTAGCACGCTGTGCATAATATGTGGCCATCACTTCGTTGGGGATATTGCCAGGAACCGTGCTGCGTGAGCGTGTAAGTGGCGGCATTACAATACGGTTTTTAAGCGTGTGTGGGCCTAAATTGATTGATGAAAATAGACTGTCGATATTTTTACTTGGTTGACTCATTTTAATACCTTTTAAATTAATAATGCTGTTTAGCGCCAATTACAATGCTGGTGAGCATAGGGATTAAAAGGTACAATTTGAAACAATGCTTTTTTGTTTAAGATACAATTATGAATGGTATATCTCGGCTTGATATAAAACAATTACGAATATTGAGTGCATTACTTAAACTAAAAAATGTGTCGGATGTGGCGCGCAAAATGGGCTTAACCCAGCAGGCTATTAGTGAGCAGCTGCGAAAATTGCGTGACTTATTTGACGATCGGCTTTTTATTCGCCAAGGCAATACAATGGTTGCAACACCTAAGGCAATTGCACTAGAGAAGCCCGTTAATCAAATATTAACTCAGGTTGAAGCGTTATTAATACCTAAACAATTTACCCCAAGTAGCTACAAGGGCGTATTTACAATAAGTGCGACTGATTACGCTATAGCAGCTCTTTTGCCACAATTATTAGAAATAACAAGACGCAAAGCGCCAGGATTAAAGCTGATTATTCGTGACTTTGCCTCTGATAATGTTAATCAATTAATAAGTGCAGGAGAGCTGGATTTATTAATTAGTTTTCCTGAATTTATCCCTGCAAACTTAATCTATGACACATTATTTGAAGAACAGCATATTTGTATTGCAGGGAAAGACACGGTGTTTTCTTCATCGACATTGAATCTTGCTGAAGTGGCGGCACACCCTCAATTAGTGGTTTCGGCGTCCCGTGCTAACTTACGAGGCTCTCACGACCAATGGTTTGCTGATAAGGGCTATGCGCGCAATATTGTAATGTCAGTGCCTGGCTTTTCATTTGTCCCCGATTTGCTTTGCAGTACAGACTTAATTGCTTTTTACCCATCGCGTTTACTGCCAAACGCCAAAGTGAAACAGCTTGAGGTTGAATTATTACCACCGCCATTTAAGGTGATTGCTGCATGGCATCCACGTTCAAATAACAGCGATATTCACCAGTGGTTAATAGCGCAATTAAAACGGATTTAGTGACTATTTAATTAGTTGACGAATATCGTTCCCTGTTGGTGCCTCATGGGCACGTAACGAAAAGGCGGGTAATATCGCTAATATATGGTCAAATATATCTGACTGAATATTTTCATATTCACCCCAATTAGTTGTATTGGTAAATGCATAAATCTCAATGGGTAAGCCATTTTTAGTTGGCTCTAGTTGCCTTACCATCAGTGTCATTCCCTGATGAATATGTGGGTGATGTTTTAATAGCGCGACTAAATAATGACGAAATGTGCCAACATTAGTGAGCCGGCGACCATTTAAAGTACAGCTCATATCTATTTTTTTCGTGGTATTTTGCTCGTTAATAGCCGGTAGGGTAATTTCGAGGTAGTGACTTAATAAATCTGCTTTTTTCAGCGCGGTGATTTCTTGTTCATCTAAAAAGCGCACACTGCTCATTTCTATGTGAATACTCCGTTTTATGCGCCTGCCACCGGATTCTGACATACCGCGCCAGTTTTTAAATGAGTCAGAAATTAGCGCATAGGTTGGGATAGTGGTAATAGTTTTATCCCAATTTCTTACTTTAACTGTGGTCAACGCTATATCAATCACATCGCCATCTGCGCCGTATTTGGGCATTTCTAACCAATCACCAACCGCAAGCATATTGTTTGCTGAGAGCTGAATACCGGCCACCAACCCTAAAATAGCGTCTTTAAACACCAGTAGCAGTACAGCCGATAGCGCACCTAAACCACTGAGTAATATTAACGGGGATTTATTCATTAATAATGAAATCGCTAAAATACCGGTTAATACGCTGGCGATCAGTTTAATTGTTTGTAAAAAACCACGTAATGGAAAGTGAGCTGCAATGGGTTGCCTGTCAGATATCGCTTGAAAAATATTAAGCAAAGAGAACAGCGAAAGTAGTGCAAATAAAATGATCCACTGATCAGTAAACATCTCAATGATATGTAAAAAAGCAGTTCCTTCGGGAACCCAGAGCCTTGCTTGTATAGCAACCACAGCACCTTGTAAAACAAAGGAAATATTACGTGTTAATTTAAGCGCTAAGTCGGCAGGCGTGTGGGTATCGGTTTGAACAACTTTATCACTAAAGCGGCTTCTAAGTAGTCGTTTTGAAACTGACCTTAAGATGAGGTGCAATATGAGCGCAAATAAGCCAACCCAGCACAGTACTAATATGTCGTACCATAAATACGCACTCCCAGGAAAATAAAGACTAAACCATTGCAGTAAAAATTCTCGCAGCTGCGATCGTATTTCAGTCATTTATATTCCCAAGAGATTTATTTGCGTGAGTTTCATCTATTTAATGAAATCTAGTTAAGCAGATGGGGCGAGAAAAGTCTATTTAAGCCGTGCTTAAATAGACGTTTTAGAAATAATATTTATATTTTATTTTCAGCAAGTTGCAGAGTTAATTCCTCAAAAATACTCGGATCGTCAATGGTTGATGGAATTTGCAGTTCTTCACCATCAATAAGTTGACGTAAGTTTTTGCGTAAAATTTTACCTGAGCGTGTTTTTGGTAAGCGATCTACACACATAATATTTTTAAGACACGCAATAGCGCCGATTTGATTACGCACGGTTTGCACCAATTGCTGTTCTACTTCTTTATGCGAGCCATGAAAATCATTTTTTAACACTACCATGGCCATGGGGTTTTGACCCTTGAGCGCATCATTAATACCAAATACGGCACACTCAGCAACTGCTGGGTGAGCGGCTACAATTTCTTCCATTTCACCAGTTGATAAACGATGCCCCGCGACATTAATTACATCATCGGTGCGGCCCATAATAAATAGGTAGCCATCATCATCAATATAACCGCCGTCGCCAGAAAGATAATAGCCTTCATATTCACTTAAATAACCGGCTTTAAAGCGTTCGGTATTTTGCCAAATAGTGGGTAAACATCCTGGTGGTAAAGGCAGCTTAATAACGACTGCACCTTGTTTATTGGGGGCGCATTGGTCACCATTCATATCTAAAATACGTACGTCAAACCCAGGAGTAGCAACCGTTGAACTGCCTGCTTTTGTAGGCAGGTGCTCAATGCCGACAGGGTTACAGGCTATCGCCCAGCCAGTTTCGGTTTGCCACCAATGATCAAGTACAGGTAGGCCTGTTTTTTCTTTGAGCCAATCGTAGGTGGGGGGATCTAAGCGCTCGCCTGCTAAAAACAAGCGTTTCAGACTTGAAGTATCGTATTGTTTAAACCCATCGGCATTGGGGTCTTCTTTTTTTATCGCTCTAAAGGCCGTTGGTGCGCTAAATAAAGCCGTTACTTTATACTGTTCAACCACACGCCAAAATGCACTGGCATCCGGGGTTCTTATTGGTTTACCTTCAAATAAAATAGTGGCGCAGCGGTACATAAGCGGGGCATACACTATGTACGAATGGCCTACAACCCAACCAATATCCGAAGCGGCCCAAAACACGTCACCAGGTTTCATTCCGTATACGGTTTCCATGCTGTAATGCATGGCAACGGCATGGCCGCCATTTTCACGAACAACCCCCTTGGGAGTACCCGTTGTACCTGAAGTGTATAAAATATAAAGCGGGTGATCGCCACTTACCGGAACAGGATCAACGCCAGTAGCTGTTTGCATTGCAACAGCCCAGTCAATATCACGCTCAGGCATAAGTGGTGCAGTTACTTGCTCTCGCTGATAAATAATACAATGTTCTACTTTATACGAGGCTGATTCGAGGGCGTTATCAAGTAACTCTTTGTATTCAATTACGGTATTCACTTCTACACCGCAAGAGGCACTGAGTACTAACTTAGGCTTGGCGTCATCAATTCTTACGGCAAGCTCATGTGCTGCAAACCCGCCAAAAACGACCGAATGAATAGCGCCGATGCGAGCGCAGGCTAACATGCCAATTACGGCCTCGGGGATCATGGGCATATAAATAACCACGCGGTCGCCTTTTGTTACGCCTAAAGACTGCATTAATCCTGCGAATTTAGCGACTTCTTGTTGCAGTTCAAAGTAGCTGTAGCTGCGCGCGGTATTGGTTACGGGTGAGTCATAAATTAACGCTGTTTCATCGCCATGGCCGGCAATAACATGCTGATCTACGGCTAAAAAGCAGCTATTAAGTTGGCCATCGGCATACCAGTGATATAAACCGTTTTCATCTTGTGTGTAAGCTGTTTCGGGAGCCTGGTACCAAGGGAGGCGTTTACTTTGCGATAACCAAAACGCTGCCGGGTTTTGTTTAAACTCGTTGTAATGTTGTTTGTATTCACCTGACATAAAGGCTCCTGAGCAAAATTTAATATAACTTTATTTAGGGTCTGTTGACCTTTGCAAATTAAAGCTTGAAAGATCAACAGACCTTAAAACTAAGCGCTTTTTATCAGGAGTGATATTCGACTATGGTCGGTTAAATAATAAACGGATTGTGTGGTTTTTAGCTAACGCTATGGTTTATAACGAACTAACGACTAGTTTGATGATTTAAATGAGGTAACATATAAAAATGATGAACTATTTAATGTGGTAATAATGAGTCAAGTTGTCAGAGTAGGCGTTGCAGTGATAGTAATGCATGATAATAAAATTTTACTCGGTGAACGGTTAGGCGCACATGGTGCAAATACCTGGGCAACCCTTGGGGGGCATTTAGAATTTGGTGAAACGGTAGAGCAATGTGCAGTGCGTGAAGTCGCTGAAGAGACTGGGCTTACTGTTACTAATATTCGTAAACTCGATTTTACCAACGATATTTTTAGCGCTGAGAACAAGCACTATATTACCTTATATGTACAGGCAAAGTATGAAGGTGGCGAGCCTGTAAATAAAGAGCCTAACAAATGTTTACAGTGGCGTTGGTGCGATATTAATAACTTACCTTCACCTTTATTTACTTCATTAAAAAATTACTTAACACAGGGTGTTTTACCTACTCGATACTAAAGGCGCGTTGGAATAGGGAGTTGCCATTTATTTAAAATTTGTTGGTATTCACCGCTTTCTTTTATCGCGTTTAATCTATCAGTAATAATTTTCGCTGTTTGCGGGTTAAGCTGCTTACTTGCTGCAAAGTGAAGAGAAGAAGGTAGCTCATCTAAATGTATACGCTTAGTAATTAAGCTTGGGTCGAGCCCTGTTCGCTTTAACTCGTTTTCAAGTGTGAGGGTGTTAGTCACCACAAAATCGATACGATTTTTATACAGCATTTTCCATAGCTGCTGGTAGTAACTCACTAAGACTAGATTCTCATTTTCAGTAAAGCCTTGAGCTTCTAGATAAGCCTGTGCAGAATAACCGCGAATAGTGGCTACTTTGTATTTTTTGGCAAAGTTTAAGTGAATCACTTCATCGTTATGACTACGTAAACTTACTAGGTATGCATCTGCAAAATACACTTTCCCCAGCCACTTAAACTGGCTATTTCTGTTTGGAGTTTTTAACAGTGACAGCATGATTGCATTAGGATTGGCTTGTTGTTGTGGAAACATACGCGCCATCGGCATTATTTCAAATTTTGCAGTTAAAGCCGTACCTTTTAATACTGCTTTAGCGATATCTACTAAGGCGCCCTGCGTTTCACCTTGAGGGTTTATAAAATGATAAGGCGGTAAATCTTCAGCGATGAAGGTAACCGGGTTTGCGTGACAGACCGCACTATAAAAAACCAATACAAAAACAGCTAACACCAAACGCATAAATAATTGTCTTTAAAGCAACACCATAAGGTTAGTGTAAAGAAAGTTAGTAAGAAGGTATACGACAAATGTATTTTTTGAGTAAGCAAAGTGTTTAATTATTGTTTTTTATGAATTGGCGAGGTGAGCAATGATACCAGCGCCTAAAGGCACGATTAAAAGAGCTTTGATCATTAAACCCCAACATAGTTGCAATACTGCTGAGCGAATAATGAGGAATATAAGTTAACAAACGGCGTTTTTGCTCTTGCTCAAGAAGATCACCAAAATTGGTGTTTTCTTGCTTTAGGTGTCGTTGCACTGTGCGCGGGGTCATATTTAAAGCACTAGCCGTTCTGATCAGTGAGCAGTCCTGCAAATCGTATTTAGCCATTAAAATATGATTAATTTTTTCTGTTAATAATTGCTGACTTTTAAACTGGGATAGCTGTTGCTCTGACATTTGCTTAAGCACAGCGTTAATCTGGGAGTTATCGGTTTTAAAAGGCAGGGTTAAGTAACTACTTGGAAACTCTACTTGATTAAAGTTAGCGCCAGCTTTTACTGGGCAATTAAACCATTGCGCTAATTGTTGCAACTCACTATCTGAAAAACGTGCTGTAAAATAAACGCAACTAGGCGAAAGCTGAGGATTAAGTAGTTGGCGTATAACACTTACCCACGCGGTCATATTTCGTAATACGGCCTGTGGGCTGCACTGTGGGTCTGCTAACCAGGTTACCTTGCAAAGTGTTCGTTGCTGTTCAAACTCAGCACGCCCTATGTTGGCCACTAAACTGTCGTAACTCAGTAATGCAGTAATGGCACTGGCTAGATTAGTACTCGATTCAATTAAATACCCAAGTACACCAAAATCAGCGGTACGTATTTGTTTTCCTAACTCAAACCCAAATAAGGAGTCGTTTAGCGTTTGCTGTGCATAACTAAGCAGCGCATTGTAGCTTTTTAAGCTAATACGTGGTGCTAATTGTTGTGTTTGCTTATTTGTATATTCATCAAATTCAATGGTAGTTAGTATCTCTTGGCTATCTAATTTTTTGCTTTGAAGATAATCCAAACAGCTAGAAAAGTAATGATCGGCTAAGGTTTTCATTTGTCGCCTAAAGCTAAAAAATAGTCATCTAATCGCAAGTTTGCCATGCAATATTTTTATATGCTAGAGATCTATAAAAATAATAGGGGGCACACAATGATTGAGATAAATGTTAAACATAGTGTGGCAGCAACGCCTGAACAATTACGCACCTTATTATTAGCGCATGCTGATTTGGGGCGCTTTTTTAATGCGCAGTTTAAAGTGTTAACACCGCAAGACTCGGGTGAAATAAGTGGCGGAAAAGGCACCATTAGACAAATAAAAATGCAAGGTACAACATTTAAAGAGCAAATAATAACGGCCGATAATAGCCACATTAGTTACCGTATTTTAGGAGATAAACCCGTTGCACAGCACCGTGGTGATATTTACTTAAAAGCCAATAATGCTCAGCCATCACTCACCGAGATCAGCTACCATATTCGTTGCATTGCGCCTTTGTGGTTACCCAATTTTATACTGGCTTTTTTTATAAAAAAAGATGTTAGCCAAGCACTTAAAAAAATAGCCAGCTATTTTCAGGAGCAAACGCCATGAGCATTGAAATTATTTTATTGGCACTGAGCCCTATTTTTTTGCTGTTTGTAGGGTTTGAGTTTATAAAATTTAGACGTTACTACGATATAAAAGACAGCTTAGCCAACGCGTTACTTGCTTTATTACATCAAGGAGCCGATGCCATTGCGTTATTATTATTAATGCCGTTTTTTTATTGGCTGTATCAGTTTCGACTATTTGATATTGAATTGACAGTATTTACTGTATTAGGCGCTTTTTTACTGCAAGACTTTTTATACTATTGGTTTCATCGTGCATCACACCATATTCATTGGTTATGGGCCGCTCATGTAGTGCATCATAGTTCTACTAAAATGAACTTTACCACGGCATTTAGGCAAAGTTTAATGTATCCGCTGGCGGGAATGTGGCTATTTTGGTTGCCGATGATATTAATAGGCTTTGAGCCTGTGATTGTTTTTGCTGTGGTGGCACTTAATTTGGCTTATCAATTTTTTGTACACACGCAAGTGGTAAAAAAGCTCGGTTGGTTTGAAGTATTATTTAATACCCCATCGCATCATCGGGTGCACCACGCTATAAATAATGGCTACTTAGATAAAAACTTCGCTGGCGTTTTAATTATTTGGGATAAATTATTTGGCACTTACGTCGAAGAAGATGAAAACAAGCCTTGTAAATACGGCATTATTGGCCAACTAAACAGTAATAACCCAATCAAAATTACCTTTCATCAGTGGCAGTATTTATTTAAAAGTACCTACCAAGCTAAAGGGTTGAAAGCCAAGTTAAACGTGCTGTTTGGTTACCCAACAAGTTCTAAAAGTAGCAATGAGTAAGCCTATTTTTTATATAAAAAAGCCAGGAGCAAATAGTATCACTCCTGGCTTATCTCACAGTAAAATTTAATTATTTGGCCGTTGTGATCACTGTATCAATTAAGTGTACAACGCCATTGCTAGTGTAAATATCAGTGGTTGTTACATTGCTGCCAGCTACTTGTAGTGATGTAGCCGGTAAGCTTACTTGCCACCAAATATCGTTCACAGCTTGACCATTACTTTCACCGGCTGCCGTATCACCTGAGAAGGTATATAAAGGGCGGCCAAGGTAAGCGACTTGCATACTGTCATCTGAGCGAGCAATCAAGGATAAACCCGGAATATTTTCGATAGACGCCGCAGTGCCTAACACGGGTGGCCACGTTGTTGCACAAGTTGCTTCACATACGCTCATTGCTTCACCTAAGTCGTTATCAAATACATACAACGTTTTACCTGGCATTGCATCGGCCATACCCGTTACTAAACGATTATTAGTTACTTCATAAGCTACGCTGTCTGTTGCTGTATTTTCGGTACTGGTAAAATCTACCACGTTTACGCTTAGCATATTCTCAGCAAGTGTAGTGACCATTTTACCGTTAGCAGCAAACGCATCAGTACTACCTACTTGGGCAGCTAATACATGTTGAGTAAGTACGCCAGTAAGTGCAGTAGTGTCAGCTAATAAAGCATTTAAATCAGCGGTAGGAATTTTACTAAATGCCGCATTTGTTGGTGCGAATACCGTAAACGATTTAGTGGTATCGTTAAACGTATCCACTAACCCTGCTGCTTGCAGTGCAGTTACTAGTGTAGATAATGCAGATGTTTCTGTGGCAACTGTTGCAATAGTTTTGGTCGGTGTGCCTACTTCAGCGGGTGGCATAATCACTTTGTTTAATACATGAATAACGCCGTTGTCAGCAGTTACATTCGCTGTAGTTACCGCCGCATCATTAATAAACAGTGAGCTGTCTACATACGATAAAGCAGCCATATCACCATTTGCCATTTCAACTTTGTTGTTCTCGCTGTTTGCAATGGTGGCTGCTGCATCAGATAGTACATTTGCATCTGCTACTACATGGTAAAGTAAAATATCACGAAGCGTGTCGGTATCTGCCAATAAAGCGTCAATAGTGTCTTGACCAAGGGCAGCAAATGCTGCGTCAGTAGGTGCAAATACCGTGAATGTGCTGGTTGGATCGCTAACCAATGCGTCTAAACCTGTTGCTGAGAGTGCGGCGAGTAATGTAGTAAAGCTGCCATTTTCACTTGCAACATCCGCAATTGTGCCAAAACTCTCTGGTAGGGCAACGTCAGCAACAATCACAGAGTCAATTACGTGAACAATGCCATTAGTTGTTTTTATATCAGTTATTACCACATTAGCGCCGCCAAACATCAAGATGTTGGTGTCTGCGTTAATTGAAATAGGTAAAGTATTACCAAGCAGTGTTTCAGCTGATTGACCGTTTAGAGACATTGCGGTTACTGAATCAATAGAGCCAGTTAACACATGTTGTTTTAGAATATTGCCGAGTACATCTGGATTAGCTAATAGGGTGTTTATCATTTTGCTACCAACAGCTTCAAATGCAGCGTCTGTTGGGGCAAATACAGTATACTCCTTTGAATTATCAGACAATGCAGCTGTTAAACCCGCAACATCAAGCGCTGTGAGTAACGTACTAAAATTACCAGCTTGTTGCGCTGTTTCAACAATATTTTTCGTTGGCGCAGTTTCAGAAACTTCTTTAGGCATTAAAACAGCATCAATGACGTGGATAATACCGTTATCAGTTTCAATATCAGTCATGGTAACGGTGCTTGTGTTTACTAACAGCGTATCGCCATTTAAAGATAGAGCAATATTTTGACCATTGACAGTTGCAACCGTTGTGCCTGCGAGGCTAATTGCTGTTTGTGCATCAACACTACCTGATAAAACATGATAGGTTAATATTGAACTAAGCTTGTCAGTATCAGCTAATAAAGCGTTGATTTTGTCTTCACCTAGTAATGCAAAAGCCGCATCGGTGGGAGCAAATACTGTGTAACTATTCGTTGCATCATCAAGAGTCTCGTCAAGACCTGTTGCTTCTAAAGCTGCAACGAGTGTAGTGAAATCATCAGAACTTTGTGCAGCATCAAAAATGGTAGTAATTGGTTGTGGGTCAGTACTTACAGGTACGTTATCATCGTCATTACAGCCTTGGATCAGTAACAAGGGAAGTATGACTGCGCATAGCTTAAATACTTTATTCATAATTTTTCCTTTAATTGAATGTTACAGTGTTATAGCTGTGTGAACATTACGTAAGGGAAGCTATAACTGATCAAAAAAAGGCCTGTTATTTTTTGTTTTGGGATATCGTTAAGATTTTATTAGACTATTTAGAAAAAATTCAGGTTACTAAGGATTTGGCGCCCCTAATAAAAATAAATACGCTGCAGATATACACGGATGAAGAATACACACATTCCTAAAGCGCCAGTAAAGTCATCAACACTGTGCTCGATGTAATAACCATAAAATATGATGACAGAGCTTGCAAGAAAGCCAATGGCAAAGCTGTCGGCTAGGCGTATATTGATAAATAAGTATTGCTACTATGACTCTTCGGGAATGACATAAACTAGACAATAAGGCCTATCAAAGCTGCTGATACCATGATAGGAATTAATAATTTTGGATTGACGAATTTTAATAATAAAAATTTACTTTTAGCGCGCACATCACAAACCATAGCCCTCGCATTTAATAGCACAAAACAGATGTTGTTAATGTTATATAAATTGCAATTTATGTATAATGCAGCATATTTCATATGTTAAAAGTTATTAATGAAGGTAATTTATGTCCAACTGTTTGCACTTGGCAATACCGGCAGGTGATCTCGAAAAAGCGAAAACATTTTATTGTGACGTACTTGGCTGTAAAACGGGCAATAGTGAAGCAGGGCGATGGGTAGACATTGATTTTTGGGGTAACGAGTTAACGCTTCACCAAAGCGAAGAGCGCTTACCAACGGTACGTCATGATGTTGATATGGGCGCGGTGGCAGTCCCTCACTTTGGCATTCATCTATCAGAAGATCAATTTCAAGCTTTAAAAACGCGCATTGCGGCTGCTGGTCTCGAATATTTAGATAAACCATACCGTCGTTTTGTTGGCAATGAATTTGAACAAGAGACGTTTTTTATTGAAGATCCAAACGGCAATGTTTTAGAAATGAAAACTATGGTAAACCCAGAAGTCTTATTCAAAAAAGACGAGTAATGATTATGCGCCTAAACGATTACTTTAGGCGTTTTCTCTTGTGTAGGTTTGCTTAGCCTGCGCTTTTCGTAATGACTTTTTTTGATACATTGCTTCATCACCGGCTTTTAAAACCTCATCTAAATTTTTAGGCGCTTCGCTATAGTTGATTTGCCCTACGCTTGCGTAAATAGCGATGGTGTTACCTTGGTGCTCTAAGCTAAGCGCATTTAACTTTTGTTCAAGAGTCGCAACTCGTTGGTTAATTTTATCTTTGCTGGTAAATAATGCCATAGCCACAAACTCATCCCCGCCTAAGCGTCCAACCGCATCTTCACTGCGCATATGGTTATTAATCAATTGCGCTACTTTGCTTAACACTTTATCGCCAACATCATGGCCATAACTATCATTTATTACTTTAAAGCGGTCTAAGTCTATATATAAAAAACACAGGATACCGCCTTGTTGAGCATGTTGAGTTAATAAGTCGTTTGCTTTTAAGCTCCAACCGCGACGATTATGTATATGACAAAGGGGGTCGTAATTAGCGTGTCGTTCAGCCTGTTTTTTTGCATAACTGAGTCTTTGTATTCGCTTGGCGACGGCGATGGCCAGTAGTAATGACTCAAGAGTAAAAGCAATCACAAACCCATAACGTTGAATAAAAGGGCTGTATTCGGTGAGTAATATTCTAAAAGTCATACTAATAAATACACAGCTTAAGGCTATAAAAACTAAGCCTGCCTCATTCACACCTTGCTTAGCTTGCACGGCTGAGAGTATAAAAATACTCATTACAATCAATAATGATAAGTAGCCTGTAATCGCTGAGGTGATATCAGCAATAGCGGGTAAATCTAAGGCTACTTTTTGTAAGCACAAGGTAAGTACACATAAAGCGGCAATTTTTAAAAATTTACTCACTTTTGGCCAATATTGCGGCAATTCTAATATTGCGCACATAAACCAAGTCGCACTTAATACGGTTAAACCAATGCTTAATGAATAAAGATTTCTGATAAACTCAGAAAACTGATTTTGAGCAAATAAATAGGGTTGACCTTCTTGTAAAAAGATAAAGCTAGCAATACAAAAAAGGTATGCACCATACTGTTTGAAAATAGCATCTTTAATACCATAACCTATTATTAGTACATAAAAAATAAGTGTGGCACACAAGCCATAAAACACTCCGAAAATTAAATTATATAACTGAACTCTGCCAATAAACTGTTGTGTATTTAGCCATGTAAAACGAGGAGTGTAGTTATTTGTTACTGTTACAATGAGCTGCGCGTTAAAGCTGCCTTGCTCCATTAAAACGGCTATCTGATTCGTTTTTAAGGGGGTCTTTGATACGCCATCTTGTTGCCACGAAAAACTCTTAAGTGCAGGACGAGTAAAAGTGAATACACCACTTTGGCTTAGGGTACATACTAATTCAAATTTGTTAACCCCTTTTTCTAGTCTTATGTCTGATGCAACAGCTTGCAACAAGGGGGTTGATACATTGTTTGCAATAGCTGTTAAATAACAGTTATCTTCAGCGAAAGCTGCGCCGCTCAATAGCAGAGTAATAAAAGCCAATATGATACCGTTGAACCTGAGGAAGCGGGAGCTTGGGAAGAGGAAGCTATTCCTTATTTTCACGGTAGTATTGCGCATAAGTGAGACATAAAAATAATAATTACCTCATACTAGCAAAGCTAGTTTGCTTTACTAGTAAATATTGATAAGAAATAGTGACCTAGGCTGCAGTTAGTTGAACTTCGACTGGCTTCGGGTTAAGGTGTTCTGATAAGTTATTGCTTTAAAATAAACTGGTAGTTTTTTACTTGCTTGAGATCGGGGGGTTGATCACCCTTGGTGGATCTAAAGTAATTGATCGCATTAAAAAGGATTTTCATGAAAATAAAAACAACAATAGTTAATCGTACTTTATTGAGCGCTTTATTAATTACGCCTACCTTGAGCATGGCCGAGTTACTAGTTTCTCCTCAAACCTCAGAGCAATGGCGCAGTGTTACTGAGCGTGATATTGAAGCTGCATACAGCATATCGGCAAAAAACCACCCTGGCATGTTTGATGTTAACAACCCAGCCTTTCCTGAACTATTAAAGCAAGCAAAAGTAGAAGCACTTGCACTTTCTGCCAAAGCGAGCGGGCCGCAGGTTCATGTTGCGGCAATTGCGCGTTTTAGTACTGTGCTACAAGATGGTCATGCAGGTGTGTTTTCAAGCGTTGAACGACCTGCTCGTCGTTGGCCTGGTTTTAGTGCAGTTTGGCGGGGTGATGCATTAAAAGTGTATTACAGTGAAACAGATAATATAAATAAAGGTGATGTGATAAGTGGTTGCGATGGGCAAAGTACCGAGACGTTAATGCGACAAAGAGTGTTTAAATTTCATGGACAGGTTACACAACCTGGGCATTGGTGGCAGCAAGGTTGGCGGTTACTAATTGATGAGGGCAACCCATTTTTAACACCTCTAAAAGAATGTCAATTTATTAAAGCTAATGGGCAAGCTTACAGTAAAACCCTTGATTGGTCTGTTCGGCCAAAGAGTGTAAGTAAGCATTTAACACATGCCTATAATGGGGATGAGCTTACAACCGATTTAACTTGGCCTTCGCAAAACATAGCGTGGATTGCTATGCCCAGTTTTGCAAATAACGATAAGCAAACTCATGATTACAACAACCTGTATAAAAAAGTGACTGAACAACGTACTAAGTTACTCAGTGCAAAAACGGTGGTTTTAGATCTTCGTCATAACCAAGGTGGCTCGTCGTATTGGAGCTTAAAGCTTGCAAAAGCGTTGTGGGGTGAGCAAATTGTTGAACAAAAAATGGATAACTACTCACAAAATAGCCGGGTTTGGTGGAGAGCGTCAAAAGATAATACTAACCATGTTGAATCATTAATTGAAGTGTTGAAAGATCAACCTAAAGCACAAAAAGAGTTTAAAGAAATAGCTGCAGGTATGGCGCAGTCATTTGAAAATAATAAGCTATTTTATATCGAAGAGCTGCAAAATAAATCAAACCAAATCGAAAATACAGTGCCAGTGAGTGACTTTAAAACACAGGTTTTTGTTATTGTGCCGCCACAGTGTGCAAGTGCCTGTCTTGACGCCATTGATGTATTTAAACAGTTTTCAAACACTCAGTTATTTGGCGCGCCAAGCAGTGCTGACTCATTGTATATGGATGTTCGACTAGCCGAGTTACCCTCAGGGTTAGGTAAAGTGATTATCCCTAATAAAGTGTATGTTGATAGAGCAAGAGGAAAGGGCGATTACTATAAACCCGATATTGCCTACAACGATATTGATTGGACAACCGATAAGCTATTAGAAAAAATTAAACAGTTATAAAAAAGCCGCTCAATGAGCGGCTTTGACTTTTCAACTATAAGGGGTAATCAAAAACTGTGTTTGGTCAATGTATTAATTGCCCATAGAGTATCTAACGCCAAAGGCATAACGAGGGCCGTATTGAGCCGCACTCAAGAACTGGCTTTCGAAACGACTGAATGAACGCTCGGTTTCGTTGGTTAAGTTCACACCTTCAAAGAATACCGTTGTGCTTTCGTTAACTTCGTAGTTCACACTAATATCCCACTGCAAGTACTCTTCCGCGTATTGTGGAGGAGCCGTAGCACCTGAATCAGGTAAACCTTGCGCAATTAAGTACTCATCACGCCATGCACCAGTTATTTTCACTGATAGGCCATCTTTCTCATAAAAACCTTGTAGGTTTGCAGAGTCACTTAGGCCAGCCAATACTGCTTGAGAGGCAAGGTAGTAGTTATCGTACTCTACATCACCATCAACAACGGTGGCATTAAAGCCTGCACCAAAGCCTGAGTCGCCAAACAAGTGCTGAACAGCAAATTCAAAACCGTTTACTTTACGTTTTCCGACGTTTTCAGGTGACTCGATAGTCCATTCAATCAATGGATCGGTTGCTGGGTCTGGTAATATGCGGTCGTTTTCACCAATGCCCACACCATTAGCTACAATTTCATCACGAATTGCAGTATCAGTTGCTTGATCTCCACGAGCTTCAATGGCGGCTACGGCGTTGTTCCAACGCTGACCTAAATAGACATCGTGTAAGCCTTCAAAGGTGGTTTTTATATTAGTTTTATCGATCCAGTCATCCACATCTTTCCAGAATAAGCCAATTGCAGCATAGCTGCCTTCGCTGTAGTAATACTCAAGGCTTAAATCTAGATTAGTTGATTTAAATGGCTTTAAATTCGGATTACCACGGCTACCGCTTCTTGAGTTTAATTTAGGTGATGGGGTTAAGCTTAAATTTCCAAGCATATCACCGAGTGTTGGTCTGGTGATTGTTTGACCCCATGAGGCGCGAGTCACTAAGTCATCAGTAAGATCAACTTTAATATCAATCATAGGGAGTAGTAAGTCGTATTGGCCTTCATAGTCAACTTCAACAAAGTCCCCACCGCTTGCGAACTGGGTTATCCATTCTGCACCGCCAGCCCAATACACTTGCTCAGCCACTCGGCTTTTAGCTGGGCTTACAATATCAGTTTCTTCATAGCGAAGGCCTAAGTTTACAAACACGTCGTAGTCGCTAACGTTAAACGCCCAGTTGCTAGAAAGATAAACGCTAATGGTTTCTTCTTCTACCTCATTAACAGGGAAGTTATCAAAGTTACCAATTTGATATACATCACTGCCAACTACGTCTTCAGTTAAATAAGCACTTTGACGAGCAAACGCTTCATCAAGATCATAGGTATAAGCATAACCTGGGGCTACGCCATTAGGACCAAATGAAAATTCGTCAAGGAATCCGCTTAAATCAACCCTTTCGAACATCGCATCTGGGAAAATTTCAGCGAAAGTACCATTACCAAAACCGGGTGAATTCGCGTTATTAGAACCGCCCCAACCGCTGAGTGTTTGCTTGGTATAGGCTGCGCCAAATTTAACGGTTTCAAGACCAATATCGGTATAGGTGAATAACTTACCATCTAATTGTACTTGAGAAACTTCTGACTCCCCCGGCGTTCTAGTGAAAATACTGAAGTTAGAACCAATTTGATTTGGGCTTACTTCTTGTGTGCCGTTGTTCCAATTAATATTAAAACCCGGTACATCCCCTTCGCGGAAAGAGTATTCTTTAGTAGAGAGATCTGCTGAGCCTAAAATAATACGGGCATTAGAGTTTAAGCCAGGATCTTTACCGTTATCAGTGGTGGTTTTTGAAGTATGCGCATCAAAATTAAAACTTAGGTTTTCTGTTGCTAACCACTCAACATTAATACCAGTTGCTTTTGAGTCTACTTCAGCAGTTTCACGAAATGCCGTGAATGAGGCATCATCACCAGCTGAGTTGTAGTAAATGGCTGTGCCATTTTCATCAAGCTCGTATGCATTTGCATTACCGCCAAATGAGCCGTTCCAAATACCCCACGATAACGAATTATTACCCGTTGTGGCTTGCGAAATTGTATGGTCAAGTGTGAAGGTTAAATTATCAGTAGGCGCAAATTGGAATGTTGCTTGGGCATTTAAACGCTCACGCTTAATATCATCTTTTGCAAAACTTACTTCTTGTGGGAAGAAGGCTGCTGATATGTATTCGCCTGAAATAGGTTCGAAAAATTGTTTCGCTGGGTTGCCATCCGCATCCATTGGACGATTATCAATAATATTTTCTGCATCAACCGATAGGTTAGGGTTAACTAACCAAGAGCGTACATTCGCAGACTGGCGTTGAAAGTCACGGCGGTGGTATGAAAAGTTAGCTGAAAAACCAAACATTTCGTCAGCGAAAGTATTGCTGTAAATACCTGCAATTTCAGGTGTTACCTCATCACCTTCTGCTACCGATGTATCGTGAATGCCTTTAGCCATTAATGAAAAACGCTGACCCGGCTTTTGTAGAGGTTTAGCGGTAACAATATTTACAGTTGCACCAAGGCCACCTGTTGGTGTATCTGCACGCGCTGTTTTCATAACTTCAAGTGAACTAACACCTTCAGATGATAAGTTCTCAAAGTTAAATGAACGTGTAAAACCGGTGCCCGCCATTTGACGGCCGTTAAGTGTTACAAGGTTAAATGATGGGCCAAAACCACGCACTGTAATTTGGCTACCTTCACCATTTGAACGACTTACTGATACACCCGTAATACGCTGTAGCGATTCAGCTAAGTTAGTATCTGGAAATTTACCCATTTCTTCAGCAGAAATGGCATCGACCACGCCAGATGCGTCACGTTTTACATCCATTGAACGGATTAATGAACCGCGAATACCTTTTACTTCAATAACTTCTAGTTCAGGTTCGGCAGTATTTTCTTGCGCAGCATAAGCGAAGTTAAATGTGCTTGCAGCGATGATAAGTGATACAGAAGCCGCTAATTGGCTTTTTTTAAACTTATTTGTGTTCATAATTGCTCTGCTTTTACTTAATTTATTACGGTAAGTAGGCGCTTATAATTTAGCACCTACCACTGAATTAGGGTTTATGGGTTAGCGATAACGACATTGTCGATACGATAAACTGCACCTTCACCTGTTCCCCATGCTGGGAAAACCATCAGTACATTGATATCGCTAATGTCCAAACCTGCATCAAATAATGATTGCACTGTAAACGTGTATGTTTGCCATTGCCCAATAACCGGTACTTCACCTTCAACGCTTTGTGCAAGTTGAAGTTCTACCGCCGTTGCTGCACCTGTTGACTCGATTTTAAATGTCCATACTGAGTCAGGATCATTTGGTGGTGTCACCATTTTCATTTCAAATTGCACAACACCATTTGCTAATATTGCTGATGCATCAAAAGAAACACCTTCGTCAGCTAAAAAGCCCATTACTGTTGGTGTAGCACCAATGACAAACTCAGCCACTGTGCCATGATCAGCATCGTCAGTTTCTTCAGTCGGTGTAGAGCCACCACAACAGTCCCAAATACTCCACATATCTGCGGCAGTAACTTGGAAGATGGTAATTTCGTTGCCTGCTGCTGATGCTGCGCTCGGATCATACATTTTAGCGTTATCTACACGGTAAACTGCACCTTCGCCTGTACCCCATGCTGGGAAGATCATCACAACGTCAATGGCACTTACATCTAAACCCGCACCGGCTAATTCTTCAAATGTGAAGGTGTATGTTTTCCACTCACCTGCAACAGGTGCATCGCCTGCATCTGTCAGTGGAACTTCTACTGCGGTATCACCTTCATTAGATTCTATTTTCATTGTCCAAACAGCCGCTGGATCATTTGGATTTGACATCACTTTTACATCAAACTGCAGTACACCATTTTCTAAAATACTTGTTGCATCAAATGGTTTACCACTACCACCGGCTGAGGTGCGAGTGTTGAAACCCATTACAGTAGGGGCTTCGCCAATGCTGAACTCTGCGGTTAAACCGTGTTCTTCATCGTCCATTGCTTCAATTGGCGTAGAGCCGCCACAACAATCCCACATTGGCCAATCTAAGTTTTGTCCGTCTGTGAATAGGTCTACAGATGGTGATTCACCGACATCGCCTTCAATAGCAACATTGGTAATTAAGTACTCAGCGCCTTCACCTGTTTGCCATGTTGGAAATACCATTAATACATCAATGGCACTTAAATCTAAGCCTCTTTCTTGTAGTAAAGAAAGTGGGAATGTATAGGTTTGCCATTGGCCTGTAACCGGTGTTACGCCTTCATTACTATCGCTAAGGGCTACATCGCCTGTATTAGGACCACCATCACCCGCTTCGGCTTTTAATAACCAAGTAGTTGAAGATGTTGGAGGAGTAACTACTTTCATATCAAAAGTTAAACGACCATTAAATTCAAGTAATGGTGAAGCATCAAACGGAGATGATGTCCCTGTAAAATCGTCAGGAAAGTGACCACCACGGGTAGAGAAACCTAATACGGTACCGTTATTATCGTTGATATTAAATTTAATAACGTCGCCTTTATCAGCGTCGGTAATGGTTTCTGGTGTGGTTCCGCCACAGCAATCCCAAGCGATCCAGTTTGCGTTTAAGCTACCATTGAAAATATCAAGGTTTTTTGCAACGCCATCACTTGGTGGAGTAGGTACAGGGGCTTTACCTTCAACAAGTGCATCTTCTAAGTTATCGTAACCTGGGCGTACTGTTTCACAACCCTTACCTGTGGCTGGGTTAGAGGCACATTCATAAACACGAACGTAATCAATCTCAAAGCTCTGACCTTCTGCAAATGCTGCAGCGTCAACGCCTAAGTTATTTACGTTTTCCGGCCAATCACCACCAACAGCATTGTTTAAAATAAGATAAAAATCTTTATCAAATGGTGCTGTATCCCAATGAGTTGTTAGCTCGCCGCTACCTTGTTCAAAGTATTCAGCAAACCAGCCTTTATGCTTTAAGCCAACAGCTTCATCTTTTGAATTGTAACGAACTTCAGAGCGACGTTGAGTGGCGTATAAATAGCCATCTACGTACCAGCGAATCTCACCTTCTTGCCATTCAATCGCGTAAGTATGAAAATCGTCTGCAGGATTCATCCCTTCAGGGAATGTATACGCTTTACCAGAGTTCGAGTTGTTAGGCCATTCACGACCATAGTGAAGTGTGCCATGAATATTAGCTTCAACGGTGCCATCTTCAGCAACTGTTTTTAAATTTACCGCTTCTAAAATATCAATCTCACCAGAGCGCGGCCAAGTACCATATTCTTCATCGGTTGGCATCATCCAAAATGCAGGCCAGCTACCTTGTCCAGAAGGTAATTTTGCACGCATTTCAAAACGACCATAAGTAAAATCTGCATTGTAACGGGTGTTTAAACGGGCTGATGTGTATGGTTTTTCTGCACCTTCATCTGCAGGTAAGGCGACTATGTTTAGTACACCGTCTTTAATGAAGGCATTTTGTTCACTGTCGGTGTAACATTGTTTCTCGTTGTTACCACCACCGGCACAATTTAATTCAAAGTTCCACTTGTTAGTATCAATACTAGTGCCATCAAATTCGTCACTCCAAACCATTTGCCAATCAGAAACAGGCTCTTGTGGATCGACTTTTGTGAAGTCAGATTTTGTCTCGGCACTTCCACCACAGCCAAATAGCATGGTCATGGATATTGCCGCAACAAGGCGGCTTACTTTGGTTGTTGTCATGTTCATTAGTTGAACCCCAGTATCGACAAAGAGTTAAAAGTACTTCGTTGTGGTTGTTATTGTGTCTACAAGCGAAGTTGTAAGCGCTTACATTTATCAATGTGTGTGTTGTAAGCGCTTACATAGAGTATGCTAAGGTTGTAATTTGGTCAACAACAGACTGCTTATTTTTTTAACTTTAAGTTTACATTACCTGCTTTTTTAGTTTTAAACTGAAAAGTTATTTAATTTTTAAATAACTTCAGAATAGCAATATATTAATGGAGATAGAGTTTTAGTCTAATAATATCAGTGAGTTGTTATTTTTTAGTGCCATCAAAATATTAAAAGTGAATCCACATGCTAATTAACAATATTTTTCTGTTATCGCTCAAAGGTATCTAATAGTAGGCATTTATGTTTATTAATTGGTTTTCAAAGGTCAGCGTTGAGTAATCAAACCAGCAGTTAATAACTTTAACAGCTGAACTGCCTAAATATTACTCTAGTGGCTTTGAGCCTGCTTCTAAGACTTTTAACAATACAGCTTTAAAGCGCTTAAAATCTTCAATATGGGGTAAATGACCTAAATCAGTCAGTTCAAATAGTTGGCTGTGAGGAATTAATGCCGCGGCTGATTTACCTAATTGATCGTAGCGGCCAAGTTCATAATCTACTCCTTGTTTCTTCCAGTTACGGCCAGGTCCTGTTCTGTCTCTTGTACCTATAATTAGTGAAACAGGCATGGTGAAGTTTTTAAACTCGGTGATAACGGGTTGAGTAAAAATCATGTCGTATGTTTTTGCGTTAACCCACGCTACTAGCTCTTTATCTGGGCCTTGAATTTGTCCGGTGATAAAATTCGTCAGAGCAGCAAATTGGTTATTCCATTTTCCGTCATAGTAATTTTTTTGCTGGTATGCTTTTACCCCAGCAGGTGTTTTCGCTAACTCATTTTTATAAAAAAAGTTAGTGTCTTTGTAATCAACATATTGCAGGTAATTTTCAAGGCCAATAGGGTTGAGTAAAATTAATTGTTGGGTTGTTTGTGGATACATAAGCGCAAAGCGACTTGCTAGCATACCGCCCATAGAATGACCCAATACAATTGATTTATTTATATTAAGTTGGCTCATTAAAGCATGGGTGTGACTAGCTAAGGCTGCAAAAGAGAACTGATAATCTCGTGGTTTAGATGATTTTCCAAAACCAATTTGGTCAGGTATCAGCACGCCATAACCGAGTTTTTGTAGCAATAGTGCAGTTTCAGTCCAGTAATGAGCGTTAAAGTTTTTACCATGCATTAAAGTCATAACGGGTTTACCAGCCTTTGCAGGTAAGTAAATATACGCCATTTTTAACGACAGCCCTTGTGAGTCAAGGTTAAAATAGTCAACGTCGAAATCGTAATTATAGTTGCTTAATAATGCGTCATAACTCAGTGGTTGCGGCGCTTGTGCATTTGCAATACCGAAGACAAAACATAAACTTAATAGCCATATTCTATACATAAGATCCCTCAATGATTTAAATTAAATCTGTCAAAACATATCTTCACATACTAAGCGAATAAACTCTAAAATTTAATACTATAAGTTAAGGCTTCCTTTGCTTATTCATCGGTAACCCTTATTGAGTATACGCTTTAATCTGCGTAGGCCACGAATCTGTGTTGGGTGATGAAGTATAAAAGGCACGGTTAAATCGTAATAATAAAAAGCCCAGCATTGTTGCTGGGCTTTATTTTTATAGCTTCTTATTCTAGAAACTGTAACTCATTGATACCCACAAGCTGCGTGCTTTTTGGGTGGTATTGTAATCAGATGTACATTCGTACTCTTCCTCTGAGGTTGCTAATAAGCAAGTACGGCTTGATAAGTCGTCATCTAACAGATTATTAATACGGGCATTTAATGCTAGGCTATCATTAATTTTATAACTTGCTGCTAAATGATATAGATCATAGGCTTTGTAGTAGAGCTTTTGTGTTTCAGGGCCCTGTGGACCAGACACATTTGCCGTACCACGGTAACGATCGCTGCGGATTTCAGAAATAAGTGAAATACTCAAATCATCCAATGGTTGCCATGCAAGCGTTAAGTTATACATATTTTTAGGTGTATTAACTAAAGGTAGTCCTTCATCACGGCCACTTTTCACTTCACTATCGGTGTAAGTAAAGTTCCCACGTAGTGACAACTGTTCAATAATCTGCCAATTAGCAGCAATTTCAACACCACGAGTAGCTGATTTATCTACGTTAGCAGCTTGCGTAAAGGTGGTGCTACCGATGCCAGCCCAACCTGCGCCAATTTCAACACAAGGTTCATCAGCTATGGCCACTTCACAGTTTGGTAAGTTATCTTGGTTAATGATTTTGTCTTTAAAATCATTGTAAAACACCGTTACGTTACCACTAAAACTATCACTGCCATTAAAGTAAGCAGCCATTTCGTAGTTTACACTGGTTTCTGGTTGTAAGTCTGGCGTGCCAACAAAAGGTTTAGTACCTTGGCCACCAAAACCTGTAATACCAGAGAATAGTTGGTTTGGCTCTGGGGTTTTGTAACCTGTGCTGATACCACCTTTGAAAGTCCATTCATCAGCAGGAGAGTAGGCTAAATAAGCGCGAGGACTAACTTGTGAGCCAAAGATATTATGATGATCATAACGAGCGCCGAAAGTTGCAGTTAGATTTGTGGTAATTTCCCAGTTATCTTCAGCAAATACAGCTGTTTGACGATGATCTTGAGTCGTACCTTCACGGAAGCCATCCCCGTACATACCAAATACACCATCTTCCATTTCGGCATCAAAATATTGTGCGCCTACTACAAAATAGTGGTTATCTATATTTGATTCAAACTTAGTATCAATAATTAAGTTATCAAGTTTTAGTGTACGCATTGGGCGTGGTAAAAAAGTCTCATCAAGTTGAGCGTAAATTGCATCCGTTAGTTCTGGCTTGTCGATGCCTTGATCTTGTACTGCTTGGTCCCAAATGGCCTGCACACCTAAACGCTCTTGTACATTAAGAGGTAATGAGCGACCAAAGTTTTCACTGCTGCTTTGGGTAATGCTGCTGGTCAGCGTACCAACATCGTATCGACCAACATGTGCAAATACAAATTGCTCACGTTCAACACGTTGATATGGAGTATAACCAACGCGTGGCTGTACAATGCCTTTGCTAACACGCCATAAACTGACTGGGCTATCTAACGTACCTGTTTGACCTTCGGTGTTATCGTAACGCTGTTTGGCTATGTCGTACTCAAAGGTGATTTCATTCTGATTATTGATCAGGTAGTTTATTGTTGCGCCGGCATTCCAGTTACGTGCTGCAACGATTTTTTTATCGCCAAAGCTACCATCATCAACCCACATGCTGCCATCTGGAAGTGGTAAACTTTCGCTGTAAGTTGGCTCACTTTCTTGACGGTCATAAAAACTACCACGGATCCCGTAAGTTAATCCCTCAACGCCGCTTGGTCCGGTCAAATATATATCGACTTTATTATCGTTACCGTATTGATCGTCTTGTTGGATATTACTGCTTACCGTGACGCTACCATGGGTGCTATCAAGATTTTTACGAGTGATAATATTGATTACACCACCGATTGCATCAGCGCCATATAAAGTGGACATTGGGCCACGAACGACTTCAATTCGCTCGATAGCCTCAAGTGGCGGCATATACATAAATTGGCTGTTACCAAAGTTGTTTGGGCCTATATTACCTACGTCACTTTGACGGCGGCCATCAATAAGCACTAGAGTATAGCTTGCGGGTAAACCACGCATGGTAATACTAATATTACCGTTTTTATCTTGTCCGGCACCAACATCGATACCTTCGATATCACGAAGCGCATCAGCAAGGCTAGTAAATGGCTTATTTTGTAGATCTTCGCGAGAGACAACTGAGACACTTGCAGGTGCATCTATTAATTTTTGCTCATAACCAGAAGCGGTGACAACCATCACTTCCATATTTTCAGCTGTGTCATCATCAGCAATAAGTGTTGTTGATGTTAATAATGCACTGATCAGTGAGGCCAGATAAAGCGGGCGGGATTTCATTGTACTTCCTTCATGACAAGAATAAAGATTATTAATCTAATAAGTAACCAAGGTGGGTATGATAACAATTATCAGTTGTATATTCAATTGCGAAATATTTACATTCAATGAATGATTTTCATATTAAATAAAGGTGGGGGATGGAGCATGAGCATTAAAAAACCCAGCGTTTGATGCCGGGCTTAGTTAATTTAAGAGTATTTGCTTAGCCAAGTATTGACCGTGTTAGAGGTGCCTAATAAATGCAAATGGTATAGAGTTGTTGCTATTTAGAGAGCTTTATAAATTAAAGCGGGCACATATAGCAGTTAACTCATCGCATCATTATACTTTTCGGCTAGACTTTCTTTTTGACTTTCGGTTAGCGCTTTACCGGCTAGTTGAAATACTTCATGCTCTTCTTCAGCGAGATGATGATGTACAAGATGATGTAATTTTTTAGCGGTCACAAGCCACGCTGGTGAGCTCATATCAGTTTCTTCAAGTTGCTCAATCAATTCATCAAGTTCATGATGCTCTGCAATACTATGACGGGCTTTTTCATGGGTTAAATCATCAAACATCAAAGGATTGTAGAAATAACGCTCTTCAAATTTAGCATGTTCTACTAACTCATGTTTTAAATTATCCATAAGAGACTGTCTATTCGGTGACTCCCCCTGGGTTTTTATCAGCGCATCGACAAGCGAACGTTGTTTATCGTGATCATTACGAAGTGCTTCAAAAATATTCATGGGTTTTCCTTGCTTTACTCATTAATTACAATGAATATTGCAAGACAGAAGCCAACTTTTAAGTTGTTGTAATATATTGATTTAATTTTTATATTTTAGCTTGTTAGGATGTTTTCTTGTAAAAATTACCGAGTTAGGTCTTTATATTACATCCATATACATTGTTATTCAAAAGCAAAAAGGCCAACATGAATGTTGGCCTAAAAGCATATTTACACAAAATAAGAGAGTTATTTATTGGCGTCTTTTACCGCTTTTAACTTGCCTGCATGGTCAATCTCGAATGCTGGCATGTCTTTTTTGCCGTCAATTAAATAGTTATCCATCCAACGCATTAAACGTAAACTGTAATCATATTGCGCGGCTACTTTACGGTTACCATGACCTTCGCCTGGATAGTATACAAGGCGTACATCTTTGCCTTGTACTTTCATATAACGGTATAGTTCCATTGATTGTGCAGGGTGTACGCGAGGATCATCTTTACCATGCATGATCAGTAATGGTGTTTTAGACTGGCCAGCCCAGTAAATAGGGCTGCGCTCTAAATACCACTGCCATTTATCCCATGGGTATGAACGTGCATGCACAAGATTCATTTCGTTGGAAATATCAGTAGTTCCAAATTTAGATAGTTGGTTGGTAACACCTACAAACATTACGCTCGCAGCAAAGTGTTCAGTTAATTTTGTTGCGGCCCATGCTGATGCATAACCACCATAAGAGCCACCCGTAATACCAACACGTTTAGTATCAACTAAGCCCATTTCAACAAGATGCTGTTTAAAGTCAATTAAATCGTCAAACTCTTTACCTGCATAGTCGTTTTGACCAAGCTTTGAATAATCAACGCCTTTACCTGTAGAGCCACGGTAATTTGGGTAAAAGACTGCATAACCACGTGCAGCCCCCATTTGACCTGGGCGCGAGTAGTTTGTTACCCAACCGTCTTTGTCATGGCTTTCAGGGCCACCGTGCACTGACATGATCAATGGATAGCGCGTGCCTTTTTCATAATCTAATGGGTAGACTAATATGCCATCAATCTCAACACCGTCGCGGGCCTTAAGTGAAATAGTTTCTTGCTTAGCAAAACGTTTGTCATTCAACCAGTTGTTTGAATCCGTTAAACGTTGTGCTTTAGAGCCACGAATAATGAATACTTCATTTGGGTGCTTTGCAGTGTTTGCACGTAGCGCTAAGGTTTTATCTGAATCAGAAATACTCAGATTTGATGCAATAAATTGGCCTTCATTAATAATTTTTTTGTATTTATTAGAGCCGGTTTTAATGCTTGCGACAAAACTTTGCGTACCTACATTGGCAATAAAATTAAGCGTGTTGCGTTTATGTGACCATTCAAAATCAACGATATGACCCATGAAATTAGGTAACCAATCACTTACTTCACCTGTTTTTGTGTCAGCTAAAAATAAACGACCAGCTGCTGGATCATGCTTATCTTCGGCACCTAGAATTGCGATGTAACGACCATCATGAGACAGTTCAGCACTGTCTAATTTACCTTCAGTAGCAAACGACATCGTCACTTGATTAGTCGCAATATCAAATAAGTGCCATTGTGATTTAGTGTATTTGTCGTCAATTAGCGCTGTAGGCTGGGTTTTTACTAATAACTTATCGCCTTTTGCGGCCCAGTTTACATCACTTACATAGTTCGCAACGTTAAGCGCTGTTGGTGTCAGAGGTTTATCTGTTTTGGCTAAATCGACAATAAATAGTTGTTTATCTTTTAAGCCTAGCTCATACACCTCAGCCATAAAGCCTAATTTTTTTAGCTCTTTTTCAGATTTATCAGCCGCTGGCATAGCTAAAATAGCGAGTTGTTTGTTATTCGGGCTTAACTGATAGCTAGAAATTGATGTGTCTTTAAGCGATAGTACTTTTTGCGCTTGACCACCATCCACTGGAATTTGATATAACGCGGTAAACTTGTCGTCTTTAAGTTTTGCTAAAAAGTAGATCGTTTTGCTATCGTTTGACCATTGAATACTCTTGATACTTACAGAGCCGGTAATGAAAGGACGCTCGACACCTTCATCATCGACGACATAGAGTTCGCTGTAATTGGCGCCATTCTCGTCGACGTATAATTCACGTGGCACTGAGCGGGTAAATGCAACATTGTCACCATCTGGACTAATGCTGGTTTGAATAACTGACTGAATTTTAGGGATATCTTCTACAGTAAGCGATGTGGCTGCAAATGCCAGTGAGCTTGAGAGTCCAAGAGCCAGTGCTAGGCTAGTTTTTATCATGAATTTTCCTTCGCATGTTTTAATTATCGAAGGATTATAACAAGGTGTACCTTAAATGCTAAAATATGCGATTAATAGGCAAACATTGTCGGCTAATGGCTGTAGCGCACACCAACATAAAAGCGACGGCCATTTTGATAAATGCCCGTTGGCGCATATTCATTACGCTCATAAAGGTAAGTGATCTCATCGGTGAGGTTTATCGCTTCAATAACAAAATCAAGGCTATCAGATATTTTAAAAGTGACGCTACCATCAAGTTGGCCAAAATCATCCATCATAGTCTCTCCCACACCCGTGGCAAAATGTGTGCGATAGTTATACGCCAAGCGTGAGCTTAGCCAATCATTTTCATAATAACTGGTTAGATTAATAGTGTGTTTTGAGGTGCCGGGTACATAATCGTCGCGCGCTGATGTGCTATCTGTTCGGTCGCCATCAACAAACGTATAGTTGGTGATCAAGCCAAAACCATAGATAAGCTCTTGTTGATAGCCAATCTCAACACCGCGAATAGTACCACCACTGCCATTGATTGGTCTGTCAATGGTCATTTCAATGCCTTCATGTTGTTCAATGGTACGTTTAAATTCAACAAATGATTCGACATCTTTATTAAATAACGCCACAGAAAGGAGGGCTGCATCATTAAAATACCACTCAACGCTTAAATCAAATTGATTGGCTCGATAGGGGTCTAAGTCAGGATTGCCTCCTTGACCCTGTGCTTGAGTGACATTGTAATTAGTTGAAGGCATTAAATGATTATACTGAGGACGTGACATTACGCGTGCGGCGCTGATACGGGCGATCAGGTTCTCATTCAAATCAATACTGATATTGGCGCTGGGTAATATATCGACATAATTTTTATTATGTTGCTGCCATGCAAAACTTTCTTGTTGTTCAACTGGTGAACCAATACGTTTATAAGCACCAGCGTCTTGCCTAGTATTTACAAGCCTTACGCCAAGGTTAGCACGGTAGTCATCACCATCTAGCATCAATTTAACATAACCTGCGGTGGTGCGTTCTTGAATATCAAATCTGCTAGCTTTTTCTTGTTGTTTTATAAAGTCGATAGTTTGGAAGTCTTTTGATAACGCACTAATATTGGCGAAGCTATAATTTCTGAGGGTATATTGATCACCAATATCGGACAAAAAGCCATGGGGAAAACTAGCAGGGTAATCCGCTAACGTCCAATCAAGCTGTTGAGCTATACCATCAAATGCGCCATTGAATGAACGGTAACGAATAAAATCGCGTTGATGGTCGCGGTATTTTGCACCTACTTTAATCGCGCTGATGATAGAATGATCAACTGCGCGTTCAAAATCACCTTGTAAATAGAGCTCTTGATCATTGGAATCTTGGCTGTCGTTACGTGCTTCTGTCAGTTGCCAAGCCTGTGCATCAAGGGGAGAAACATCATAATTGGCAATAATATTTTTACGCTCAGTGGTGTTTACGCTAAAAGCAGTATTGGCGGAAAATTGCGATGTGTGATCTTGCTTAGAGCCACCACCGCCTTTGGTAAAACCAATTTGGTATTGGTTCTGCCAAAGGTGTGCTTGTTGACTGACAATTAAATGCACACTGCTGGTATTTATTTCAGATTCTCGCCAAATAGCTTCCATTGCAGTACTAAAAGGCAGGTTTTGTGCATTTTGCTCAGGCACTTGTGAATAGCGGGCGTAAGTTAATGTGTTATCACTTATACGAGCATCACTGATATGGCCACCTCTGGCAAACACGCTACTGGGTTGCCATAAAAAGTTTTGGTTACTGTTATCGGCATTAAGTACTGAATACAAGGTATTAAGTTGAATATTCCAATCTAAGTTTGGTTGATATTCAAAATTCGCAGTTGCACTAGTCAAAATACGTTGTTGCTGGAAAATAGCTGAGCCACCTCCGCCAGGTGTCCAAATATTTTTTATATCTGCGGTGTTATCGTCACTTGCTGTGAGCGTACCATCTGTATTTTGTTGGAAGTTTTGCTCATGCCAACCCCAAGATTCAAGACCATCACGACGCAATGAACGTTGATTACGCGTGAAAGTTATCAGAGCACCAAAATTTTTATCTGGATTAGTCCAGTTATAAAATGCAGCCAGTTGTGGGTCAAACTCGCCAGATAAATCATTGTATTGTATTTGTGCGTTGGCAACAAAATGATTACGTTCGGTATGCAATGGACGCTGAGTTTTTATATTGACAGAGCCACCGAGTGACCCCTCGTTATGGTCTGCTTGCGGGGTTTTATAAACTTCAAGCGAAGATACTAAATCAGCAGGTAATAATGTGTAGTTAAAACCTCGGTTTGGCTGAGTTGAGATCCACCAATCGGCCGAGGCAATGGCTTGGCCATTCAAAAAAGTACGATTTTGCTCAGGTGTTGTGCCCCTGACACCGACACGCTCACCTTCACCTTGTGCACGCGATAGTGAAATTCCGGTAATACGTTGCAATGCTTCGGCAACATTTTTATCTGGGAACTTACCAATATCTTGTGCACTAATTGCTTCTATGATTGATTGGCTATCACGTTTATCTTGCAGTGTTTTGATAGCGCTGTCATGAAAGCCCCTAATTTGAATTGTTTCTAATTTTTTTTCGTCGCTGGTAACAGGGGGATTTGCCATACTCATAAATGAGCAGAGTGTGAAGAGAATCGTCATGTTAACAAAATTGACTGCTTTTATCGGCATATTCGACCCAGTTGAAGCGACATTAAAAATTATGCTGCAGCTAAGTACTTATAAGATAAGTGCTTAGCTGCGGGCTATGTTATGATTTACTGTACTTGCTTATAATACGCCTTCTTGGCTTATTTAACCATAGATTAACGTGTGTAAAAAACGAACGATGCCAACACCCGAGCTAAAACAGTTATTACTTAATGATGTACTCGTTGACTTTACTGCCTTAAAAGTGAAAGTGGCAGGGCGTTGGTGCGCGGTTGAAGCAAAGCAATTGATGTTGCTAAAATTATTACTTGAGCATCAAGGCCAAGCGGTTCCTCGTGATATAATTATGGATAAGATTTGGCCAGAAGTGGTGGTCAGTGATAACTCGGTGAGCCAGCTGGTTACCCAACTGCGTAAAAGTTTAAAGGATGATAAAAACACCGCGCTCTTTATTCGAACTGTCCCGCGAGTTGGCTATCAATTAATAGCACAAGTAAGCGATGCCCCGACATTATTAGACAAAGTCACACCAGCAACGCCACGTACATCCGTTTTATTTATTACGCTTGGATTAATTTTTGGCACCATCATTACACTTGTTAGTCAGTATTTACTTGCACCTAAAGCGCCGAGTTTAAATTATGAGTATCAATCACGGATCACCTCAGCTCCTGGTGCAGAAGTATTTTTACGTTATTCCCCAAATGGTAGATATTTAGCGTTTAGCCAGTCAAACGAGCAGCAAAGTCAGTTTGATTTGGCGGTTTATGATCAACAAAGTAAAACTGTCCACAGTATTAAAAACTCAGGTTATTCTGAAGAAGCGCCAGTATGGTCTCCGGATGGTAAATGGCTGGCATATTTTAGATATGATCCACTGAGCTGCGATATTCGGGTGATCCCTGTATCTAACGCAATTGAAACGTGGCGTTTGAGCCCCGAGTTTAAATTGACCCGCTGCCAACAACGCCACGGCCCAACCAAACTACATTGGGTTGATGAGAATACGATTTATACCACTCATTGGCAGGATGAGCAGCCACGGCTAGTAAAATATACCTTAGCATTTACACCTACGCCAACTTTATTAGAGCAGCAAATCGTAGGGGATTTTAAACCAATCACTTTTGATATTAACAAGCATAATAAAATGCTGTTACTGGAAAAAGATCAAGGCTGGTTTAGCGTTAGTGAAGTTGATTTAACACAATCACTTAAGCGTACTGAAATAAAGCGCAGTCGTCATAGTCATGCGCCGTTATTATTTGACAGTGAAGACAATTATTATTGGCTCGGGGATGATGCATTACGCCGTTATGACTATCAAGGTAATGAACAACTAGTTCACCAACCGCTAGGCTTTGTTGCCGATTTAGCGGTTAACCCGCAAACAGGCGATATTGCCCATGCTGAAGGACAAGCGCGCGTTAATTTGTATCAAATTGAACTCGATTTTACTCAGGATTTGCCTCAGATCCGTAATGCTGTACAACTGTCATCGTCGGCACGAATGGATATTTTACCTGCGGTATCCCCCGACGGGCAGCAAAGCGCGTTTATTTCATTACAGCGCAGAGGGATCACGGGCTTTACTCATATAGAAGTATGGCTTAAGCATAAACAACGTAAAACAGCGAACTTGATCGCTACTCTGCCCAGTGATATTACGCCAAAATACCTGCTTTTTTCTCCTAATGGTGACAACGTATTATTGGCTGACGAGCAACAAAATGTGTATTTGATCAATACTTTTTCGCGGCGCTTAGTACCAATAATTTCGGGTTTTGAGCAGCTTAATGCAGTGCATTGGTCGCCAGATAGTCACAGTATTTATTATCAAGTTAAAAAGCAGCAAAGCACGAATGAACAGGCACAATGGCAAGATTGGCGTTATGATATTCAGCAGATGAGTAACTCATTGGTTGCTGATAGCGTTAAGTTTGAAACCTTAGACGAAGAACATCCATTGTGGCAACTTAATAGCTCGTATTTAGAACATGATTTACACGTGCGAACTTATCTATCAGCGGTGTTAGAGCAGCAATTACCATTAGCGCAATTATTGCCATCACTTGAGTTATTTAAGCCTGCGGTATTTAAACATGGTATTTATTATGTACTCCGTCAAGGGCATCAATTATTGCTGTATTGTTATTTAACAGAGCAAAAGCGTAATGTGTTTATAAAAGAGCTTGGTGTTTATGGTTACGACATTGATATTAATTTAAATATCAGTAGTTCAACAGACGGGCGTCAAGTGGTATTTAGTCAAGTGGATGGCATTGAAACTGATATTCTATTACACAAAGCAGTTAAGGTAGTGTCGCCATAAATTGTTTGATTCGGCTTTGATCCCAGTTACGAGCATTCGCTTCTTTTAGAGCACTATTAGCCAGTTTTTTAGCGTGTTGCGGTTTATTACTAGCAGCTTGAATTCGCGCTTTTAGTAATAATAATTGTGGGTGTTCACTATCATCTATCAGTGCTGAATTTAATGCGGCAGTTACTTGTTGGGCGGGCTTTTTTAACTCAAAAAGCAATAAGGCGAGATCGCGTTTGGCACTAAACAAGCCTTGCTCTGCTGCAGCTTTTAACCATTTTAAGGCCTTATTAGGCGCATAATCCACATATTGGCTATTGAGTAACTCTCGGCCTAAACGGTATTGCGCATTAGCAAAGCCACTTTGTGCTGCGAGCACAATCCAATTCAATCCTTTTTCACGATCAACTTTACCGTACTCGCCGCGAAGCATATTTGCGCCAATACGATACTGCGAATTAGCATAGCCATTGACAGCTGAACGCAGTAGTAATTCACTGTTAGCATTTGCTTGTTGCCAGTGATATTTCAATAATCTAGTTGCGTTGTAGTCGTCAGAACTTAGCCAATTGGCAATATAATATTGCACTAAGGCGTTACCTTGTTCGGCGGCATCAATTAAGTCTGAAATTTTTTCATTGTATTCACGTTGTTGGCTTTTGAAGCTTTGTTCATACTGTTTACCTTTATAGGTCGTAAAGTGATACAGTAGAGAACGGTTGTAATAGGGCAATGTTTGGCTATCACCTTGATATTTCCAACGTTTAACTGCGTTGATAATGGCTTTATCAAAGGTTTTTTCAGGGTATGAATCAATTAAGGAAACATCTGTTACTGCGCCGCTTTTATCAATATCAAACTCTAACCAGACCCAGCCTTCGATACCATTTTTATAGGCATGTTCTGGGTATTTTGGCTCTACAGTATAGCTACGTTGTGGACTCGCATGAGGGGCTGGACTGGCGTTTAATTCTGGCCGTAATTGTCGGTCATACCACTGAAAGCTGAGTTGTTTTAGCAGTGCATTATAGGCATCATCAAGAGGTTGTTGATTGTTACTCTGTCTGGCTATCAGCATTGCAGTATCGCGTGCATCAAGTAAGCCAAAATCTGCCGCTAAACTAAACCAGGCATAGGCTTGGGCTTTATTTTTTTCAACCCCTTGGCCATGTAAATGCATAACAGCAATATTGTAAATTGCATCGGCATTACCCAAATAGGCTAATTGTTGGAATTCGCGCTTCGCATCGTTGAAGTTTCCCTGATGGTAATCGAGAGTTGCACTCAGTAAGTCAGCTTTAGTCTGGAACACAAAAAATAGGCAAAGCAATACAATTAAGAATTTGTAACGACAAAATCTTGTTGTTTGTTTATTGTAATGACTAACTGTGCTTTCTGACACGTATTATGCTTCGCCGATGTTGATCGAGTAACTTTTTTACCTATTGATTGTACTTGTTTTGTTTATTATTACTAGCGCCTTTGTGCTACTAATAATGGTAATTTCCTAAGCATGAAAAAAAGCAGGCAGTCAAATGACTACCTGCTTTAAACCCCTGGGCATAGGGGCGATGCCGTCCTTGGCGAGAGTCGAATACCTGTGTTAGCTTGGAGTTCGACAAAAATGGATATTAAAAGTTAAAACGTACTCCGGCTACAAAACGACGACCATCCGCGTAAACACCGGTCAGTGCTTGTTGCACACCTTTTTCTTGATAGCTAAAGGTATGCTCGTCTGTTAAATTAATTGCCTCTAACACAAGCGCTAGATTATCGTTTACGTTATAGGTAAAGTTCGCATCCACCTGACCATAATCATCAACATAACCATGGCCTTGGCCTGAGTTGTAACCAGTACGGAAGTTATATGAAATACGGGTACTAAAGGTTTCTGTTTCATAGTAAGTACTTAAATTGACTGTGTGTTCAGAGTTACCTGGAATAATCGTATCATTGCCATCTGCATCTTTTGCTTCACCATCGACAAATGTGTAGTTAGCATTTAAGCCAAAACCATCAAGGATTTCTTGTTGATAACCAAGTTCAAGACCTTGGATACGACCCGATCGACCGTTAGTCGGGCGGTTTACTAAGATCTCAACACCTTCATGTATTTCAAGATTTGGTGAAACATCTAAGAAAGATTGAATATCTTTGTAAAATACAACAGCTGAGAATAAACCTGCGTCACTGAAATACCATTCAACCCCAGTATCAAACTGGGTTGCACGATATGGGTCTATATCAGGGTTACCACCGCTGCCTGTCTGTGTTTCGAGGTTATAAGAGGTTGAAGGAGTCATTGATGCATAATCTGGACGCGACATAACACGTGCTGCACTGAAGCGCAGTAGTACATCGTCATCTAAATCAATTGCTAAATTGATGCTCGGTAAAATATCAAAATAGTCACGGTCATCATTGGTCCATACTTCCGAGCCACTTTCACCTACATAGGCTGCCGTTGATTGCTGAGTTTGCACCAAACGAACACCTAAGTTACCGCGCATACCTTCAACATCTATATCTGCTTTGATATAACCTGCGGTAATTTTTTCTTCAACTTCAAAGGTACTCGCTTTGAGTACACGGTAGTTCCAATCAAGAGCATCACCTTCACGGCGAACTTTATCTGAGTCGGTGATTGCGTAATTACTCAGTGTACCGTCAGAGCCTAGGCCTGATAAATAATCTGATGGCATTGATAGCGAATAGTCTGCTAAGTTCCAGCCCAAATCGGTGCGGTTATCAGTGGTGTGTTTAGTATTAAAACGTGAATGGTCTCGGTACTTTAAGCCAAACTTAACTTTACTAAAGACAGCGATGTCAATTGGGCGCGTAAAATCAACTTGTAGGTAAGTTTCATCATCCTTGGCATTATTATTATCGTAACGTAAAAAACCTAGATCCCAGTTTTTACCATCAGCTGGATCTGCACCATAGCTAGTACGCACATCTTCTACATTTGAGGTGTCGAAACTATGTATATAGTTACCTTCCCAACCAACACTGCGATCAGCTTGCGAGCCGCCGCTGCCTTCGGTATATCCAACATGTACACTGGTCAACCATAAATCACCTTGGTAATCCGCTTTTAAATCGTATGACTTAGTGTTGATTTCAGAGTTACGTACTTTGGTCTCATCAAGAATATTATTAGCCGTCGGTGATAACCCTAAAGTCCCGCCAACGAGCATAGTACCAACTTGATCATTTTCTATTAATGTGACATCAGTGTATTGTGAGCCACCGTAACCAGGCAGCCAAAGAAAGTTTTGATTTTCATTATTTGCTTCAAGGGTCGAATCAAGGGCATTGAAGGTTAAATCTAATTGCTCAGTAGGTCGATACTGCACAGCTAAATTGATACCGGTACGGATACGCTCTTGTAAAAACATGGCAGAACCACCACCGCCTGGGCTGTATACGTCTTTGTACTCAGTACCATCTTCTAAGGTGATATCACGTTTTGCCCAGCTCCATGATTCAATACCATCACGGCGCAAATTACGCTGTTGGCGAACCAATGAAATAAGTGCACCGAAGGTTTCGTCTTCAGTTTTAAAGTTGTACATTGCAGAGAGTTGTGGGTCGGTTTCGCCTGAAATTTCACTGTATTGAGCAAGTACTGAGCCGGCAAATTTATTCGCTTCTAAATCAAGCGGCTTACGAGTTCGTACTATAACAGTTCCACCTATAGAACCTTCATCGATGTCGGCTTCAGGTGATTTATAAACTTCTAATCCAGATACAACTTCAGAGGGCAGCATCGTGTAGTTAAAACCACGGCTTGCGGCAGAGTTTGTCCACCAATCGGCAGAGCCAACAGCTTGGCCATTCAATAATGTGCGGTTTTGGCTCTCGCTCGTACCACGAATACTAACACGTTCTCCTTCACCAAAGTTACGGCTAATTGATACGCCAGTTATGCGTTGCAGTGATTCTGCAACATTTTGATCGGGGAATTTACCGATATCTTCCGCAGTTACTGCATCGACTATGGCATTTGAATAGCGTTTAGTATTTAGCGATTTAACAACGCTGCCACGAATACCACGAACTTGGATTACTTCAACTTCATCTGTGCTTTTAAGCTCGGCGCCGTGGGCTACCATAGGTAAGCTCAATGCCGATGTAATAAGTGATGCGCTAACTGCTAAATATAGCTTATTTATTTTTACTTTTAACATCCTCGATTCCCCTTGAATCAAAACTTTATTTTGTTGTATCAGATTGTGTATATGTTATTCGTACCTATGTATTCACTTTTAAGATCCGAATTGCATTTAAGACGCTGTCTACAAACTTAAGCTGGCAACTAAGGGAGATTAGTTTATGGCTACCTTTATTTGTAAAAGTAACCTGTACCAGCTTTGTTTGTGCCTCTATTAAACGCCTTTTTAAAAATAGAGTCTTGAATTTGGATGAATAGTTGTGAAAGTAACAAAATTGAAAATAAAATGATGCAGTTTGCTTTTTAATTTATTTATATCAATAGTTTAAATTTATTATTTATTTTTGTTTTTTAATAAATTAAGTTTACTCAATCTATTTTTTGATTTTAATTTTTACAATTCACAACTAGTGGATTAAAAAATGAAAGGAAAAAGGTAATTGAACAAGATTATTGGCATTAGTACACCCGACGTTTATTTAGAACGTTTAATTACGAGCGTATTTTTGTGGCTAAAAATGAGTGGGAAAATTATAAAGATTGATGCAGGACGGATCTGATTATCTTAGATTTATTGAAAGTGCTTATACCAATCGTGTTAAGTTACTGACCATTTAGCTCGCTAGAATGGTTAAATATTTAAGTCGATTGGTATTATAACCCTTTAAGGTTTGATACTTAAGAAGAGTTGATCGCAGAGTTTTTTAGCAACTCATTAACGGCGAGTTAAGATTTCACGATAGGGAAGTAACTAAGAGCAATAGGTTCACGTTTACTTTTAAATTAAGCGCCTAGCAGGCTAGACACTTAATTGCTTTATAAACTCTTTTTCGGTGGGAGTGCAACGTTGGCAAAGATTAATCCAGCCACCAATGACATAAATATTAGGAAGGTTTGTTGGCCGATGTGCTCAGCATACACAAAGTCTTGCCCTTCAATTAATGAGTTTAGACCTATGTAAGTTTTGCTACCTGGAACTAATACAATCAAGCCTTGCATGGCAACAATTGAGGCAGGAGCGTTTGCTACGCGGTTAAATAGGTTACTAAATACACCCACCGCAAATGCACCTACAAATGTTCCTAAGGTGTAATCTAAATACATCGCAGAGCCAATACTGCTGCCATAAGCGATAAAGCCAGAGGCGATAGACCATGTAGCATGTTTTAGTTTGGTTCTAAAAATAACGATTAAGCTGCTACAGAGTAAAAAGATTGCCAACCAAGCCGTCCATTTAGGTAAAGGGTCAGGTTGTACGAAATCGGCTTGGCCGAATAGTGCAAAACCAATCGCAATGCCGATGAAGGCACCAAAATACAGTTTAAACAACAGCATAAAAGCATCCATCACACGCGCTGTACCAGAAACTAAATGCCGCGCTGCAAGTTCTGCTAGGCCCAGTGCTAATGCAAGCCCGGGTATAAACACAATAATCGCAGACAATACCACTAAACGAATATTAATCCCGACGTCTAAATGCACGCTTACAGCGCAGGCCAAAATAGCCGAGACTATCGCCACTAATGGCTCTAACATATGGCCTACGCGTTTTGAACGCGCTGACCACAGTACAAATAAGTAAACGACAGAGGTAAGTAGCGCTGACCAAAATACGTCATTCCAGCTGGTGCCCATCAGCATTGCAAATGCGCCGCCAGAGGTAGCAAAGGCAACCCCTGTGGTAAAGCGATTATACGGATTTGGCATAATAAAAATGGCGTCGAGTTGAACGTCAACTTCTTGTAGCGTGAGTTCGCCATTGAGCATTTTATTAACCAGATCATCGGTATCGGCTAACGACCCTAAATCGTGATCACCAGGATCAACACGGGCAACGTGAGTATATTCATCTTCATGGCCATCTGTCCAAATCACAAAAGTTACGGAAGTGGGTGACATTACAAATGAAGATTTAAGATCAAGGTAAGTAGCCACTTCCATTAAGTGAGCTTCGAGTCGATAAGCTGGGGTACCATACTTATGAAGCATCTTACCCAGTTTAACGATAAATTTGCGCTTTTCTGTAAACGTTGCGGTTTTCAAATTTGTATTGAGCCAAAATTTAAATTATTCAGTTAAAAAATATAGACAATACATCTAAATTTGCCTACCTAGTTTGGCGGGAATTTTAAACACTAATCACCGCCTGTCTAGTTTTTTTTATTTGTTTTTAGCTTCAATCCACTGTGCCATATATTGAGTGCTGCGCATTGTGTGATGTTTGAGCATTTGGCCTGTGAAATTTGCTTCGCGGTGAGCTTGCAATTGCTCTTTAATTGATTGAATTTTAATGATTAAATTATTAGATAAAAGCTGTTTGTCGTAGTGCGTTTTTAATATCGTATTACCGGCTGTTTGTGCCTGCGTAAATAAACTTTTATTTTGATACAGTGCCACAGCGGCATCGGCAAATTGCTGTGGCTCATTTTCAACCACACCACTCCAAGGTAAATCATGGTGCATGCCCTCACTACCAATTGTCGTTGTAACACTGGGTGTTTGCATGATCATCGCCTCTAACAGCTTTCCTTTAATGCCAGCACCAAAACGCAGCGGTGAGATACACACACGCGCACTTTCCATTACTTGATAAGCATCAGTGGCCCAACCTTTAATTAAAAAGCCAGTTTTAGGGTTATTGAGTGCCGTGGCTTTTGGTGGTGGGTAAGAGCCATAAATATGTAACTCAGCCTGCGGTAATTGTTTACGGATCAGCGGCCAAATTTGCTGTAAGTACAACACTGCATCCCAGTTTGGGGCGTGGCGAAAATTACCTATGGTCATAAAGTGTTGGCGTTGCTCAAACGATTTAGTTTGTTCAGGGAGTGAGCTTAAATCGACCATAAAAGGCAGATGATGCAATAAGTTACTGTCGACTTTAAATACATCAGCAAGTAATTGCATTTCAAAACTTGAGATAATCAAACTTAAATCACAGCGTAAAATAGCGGCTATTTCTCGTTTGGCGATGTCAGAATGTAAATCACTATGATTAAATGCTCGGTTGCCTTTATGCGCTTCATGGCGGGCATTGCGTAAGCATTGTAAATCTTCAGTATCAAGGATTTTTACTGCGTTAGGGCAATGTTTATCTACTCGCCAGCCAAATTGTTCTTCCATCATAAAACGGTCAAACATGACGATATCAGGGGCGTAGTTGATAACATATTCATCAAAACTTGCACAATTAAGGGCAATAGTTGCGCTGCTGATCCCGTAGTCATCCAGATTAACCATATGCTCGGTTTTTTGTGCGGGACTGGCAAATTCAACCGCCCAATTTTCATTTTTAAACGCTTTTAATAGCGACATCATATGAGTGCCGGCCGCTGATGAATTTGGTTCTGGCCATACATAGCCAATTACTAAGACTTTTTTCATTGACTTGAAGCTCTTACTTGCAGATGAACATCGACTAAAGTGCGCACCGCAGGGGTGCCTTGATTAAGTAATTCTTGCAGTACTTGGCAAGTATGTTTACCAATATCGTCTGCATTTATGGTGACGCTGCTTAATGATGGAGACATTAAACATGAATCAGCTAAATCATCAAAACCGACTACTTTTATATCTTTACCGGGGATCAAACCATGTTGGCGAATGGCTTCGACGACACCGTATGCAATAACATCATTAAAACAAATAATCGCTTTAGTCGCAGGGTATTGCGCATACAACGTAGCAAAGGCATCGCGCCCGCCTTGACGGTTCGTGGCGGCGGTGATCGTTGGTTTGTCTTGATGGATATTAAATTGCTTTAGGGCACTGTGAAAACCACTTAAACGTTCATGATGATCAGAAATATCATTAGTTCCACCTATAAAAGCAATATCCTCAATACCTTGTTGTAAAATATGGCTAGTGGCTAGATGAGTGCCTTTTTTATTGTCCGGTAATATTGTCGGGGCGGCACAAAAAGGCACTTCGCGCATAATGTGAATGACCGGGAAACCACTATTGATCAGTTCATCAACCCACTGCTGGGTAGTTCCCGGGGCAGGGCACATGATAAATGCGGCAACATTATATTCTTTGAGTGTTTTAACAACTTGTGTTTGGCGCTCCACACTTTCGGCGGTGTTCACTAACATCGGCAGCATGCCAAGGGTATGAATATGGTTTTCAAGTCCTACCGCTATTTGCGCAGAGTAAGGGTTAGTTAAGTCATTAATAACCAACGCCACTAAATTAGAGCGGCGACTTCTTAGTGCTGCCGCATCTCTATTATATACATAGCCAAGCTTATCAATGGCATGCAATACTTTTTCTTTGCTTTTATCACTGACTTTGTCACTGTGTGTAAGCACTAACGACACCGTTGACTTAGAAACTTGTGCTTCTCTGGCAACGTCAAAAATAGTTATTTTATCGGTTTTTTTTTTCATTTTAATGTATGCGTCAGCAATTGCTTGAACGAAGGATCCAGTTTAACGCAGTTTGAGCTAATAAGTCATCTATCGGCGTTATTGAAGGTAGAATCGTAAAAACTTTATGAATGTTGCAAAACATGTTTATATACAGGAATTAATAAAAAATACCAAGGATACACTATGAAAAGCATGCTGCTTTTATTCGCCCTCTTATTGAGTGTTGGCTTTAGTCATTTTAGCCATGGCGCGCAGGGGTATCAAACCCCATCAAGTGATTTAGCCGCGCTGGTTGATGCTAAATTAGCACCGAGTAGCTACCTATCTGCTGATGGTCAATGGTTAGCGCTGTTTGAGCGAAAACGTATTGAAACATTAGATGATTTAGCAAAAGAAGAATTGAAATTGGCGGGTATAAAGTTAAACCCGGCAAACTTTTCACGCTCACGTCCTCGCACTAAATTTAGTGCGTTACAAGTTAAACATATTGCGACTGGCGCTGTGATTACCGTTAATAATTTACCTCAAGGGGTGATCCGCTCACCTAAATGGTCAAGTAATAGCGAATATTTAGCGTTTATTGTTGAGCAACCAACTCAGGCGCAATTGTGGGTGTATAACGCCGAAACTAAACAAGCACGTCAGTTGTCAACTGTGGCTCTTAATTCAGTGCTAACAGCTACCCCTTATCAATGGTTACCAGATAGCACGGCAATTGTTGCTAACCAAGCGGTTAACCTTGGCAAGCCGAAATTAGTTAGTGATGCAAATAGCGTTGTGCCGGTTATTCAACAAAGTAGCGGTCAAAAAGCGCCAGCACGGACTTACCAAAATTTATTAACCAGCCCGTTTGATGAGTTGCAGTTTAAGTTTTACGGCCAAGGTCAATTAACTTATATTCCTCTGAGCGGTGTTGCGTTATCGATTGGCAAACCAGCATTATTTAAATCATTTTCGATCTCGCCTGATTCAACCAATATTTTAGTAGCCACTATCGACGAACCATTTTCGTATCAAGTACCCTATAGCCGCTTTGCGACAACGTGGCAGGTGCTTGGCATGCGTGGTTATACGTTAGCGCAATTGTCTAAACAGCCACTGGCCGACAACATTCCACAAGGTTATGACAGTGTGCGAACGGGTCGTCGTGATTTTCAGTGGCGTGATGACCAAGGTGCCGAACTCATTTGGGCGCAGGCGCAAGATGGCGGCGATATGAAAACCGATGTGCCGTATCATGATCATCTATATAGTTTACGCTCACCTTTTAAACGTGAACCAAAACTATTTGCTAAACTAGAACGACGTTTTTCAGGTATTGAGTGGGCGAATGAAAACGTTGCGTTTTTAACCGAGTGGCGTTTTAGTGATCGCCAGTTACGTACCTATGTGATCCAACCACGCGATGCGGATAATAACCGCGTATTGTTTTCACAGCGCAGCTATAACGATGCTTATAAAGATCCGGGCGACGCTATTTATGAGCGAAATGATCTCGGTGTAAACGTTATTAAAGTGGTTGGTGGACGTTATATATTTTTGCGCGGTGATGGTGCGTCAGAGCAAGGGAATGTGCCATTTTTAGATCAGTACGACATTAAGACCAATACAACCAAACGTTTATGGCAATCAAAAGCGCCATATTACGAGCGAGTTCGTGCCATGCTTGATGATGAAGGTGAGCGATTAATTACTATTCGTGAATCTAAGACCGAACAACCTAACTTCTTTATTCGCGATTTAGATGCCGACACTCTGACTCAGCTCACTACCTTTGAGCATCCATACCCGGCGTTTAAAGGGGTGACTAAAGAACTTGTGCGTTACCAACGTGATGACGGTGTTGAACTCTCTGGTACGCTATATTTACCTCCAGGTTACGATAAAACGCAAGGTCCATTACCTGTATTAATGTGGGCATACCCACTGGAATATAAAGATAAAGCAGTTGCATCGCAAGTACGTGAATCGCCGTACGAATTTACCTACATAGGTTATTGGGGGCCAATGCCTTACCTCGCAAAAGGTATTGCTGTATTTGATGATCCGAAGATGCCAATCGTCGGTGTTGATGGTAAAGAGCCAAATGATTTATTTAGAAAGCAGTTAGTTGCAAGTGCCAAAGCTGCGGTAGATGTGCTGGTCGAAAAAGGCATTGCAGATAAAGATAAAATCGCCATTGCAGGCCACTCATATGGCGCCTTTATGGTAGCAAACTTATTAGCTCACAGTGATTTATTCAAAACCGGTATTGCCCGCAGTGGCGCCTATAACAGGACCTTGACACCGTTTGGGTTTCAAGGAGAAGAACGTGATTTTTGGCAAGCACAGGATGTATACGCCAATATGTCACCGTTTTTTCATGCTGAAAAAATTAACGAGCCGATGTTAATGATCCACGGCCAAGAAGACCCGAATTCTGGCACCTTCCCAATGCAAAGCGAGCGTATGTACGCTGCGCTAAAAGGTTTAGGTAAAGAAGCGCGTTTAGTGATGTTACCTTACGAAGCCCATGGTTATCGTGCCCGTAAAAGCTTATTACATGT
>NZ_JACJEE010000008.1:0-111352 GCF_014163915.1 Pseudoalteromonas sp. SR41-8 | reverse complement strand
TCAGAGTAAATTGAAAGCGCGGTTTATGCCGCGCTTGTTAATTTAATTATATGGGGAAGAAGACCCACCCTTAATCTCACGGCACCTTCCCAATGCAAAGCGAGCGTATGTACGCTGCGCTAAAAGGTTTAGGTAAAGAAGCGCGTTTAGTGATGTTACCTTACGAAGCTCACGGCTACCGTGCTCGCAAGAGTTTACTGCATGTGCTTTGGGAACAAGAGCAGTGGCTGGATAAATACTTGTTAAGTGACGAAGCTCCTGCAAGCGATGCTCAAGTAAATACTG
Organism: Pseudoalteromonas sp. SR41-8; assembly: GCF_014163915.1. Taxonomy (NCBI): domain Bacteria; kingdom Pseudomonadati; phylum Pseudomonadota; class Gammaproteobacteria; order Alteromonadales; family Pseudoalteromonadaceae; genus Pseudoalteromonas; species Pseudoalteromonas sp. SR41-8. Next base: position 111,067 of record NZ_JACJEE010000008.1, on the reverse strand, counting down.
AGCCTTCTTTAACAGAATAAATTCAAAGCGCGGTTTATGCCGCGCTTGTTGATTTAATTATATGGGGATGAAGACCCACCCTTAATCTCACGGCACCTTCCCGATGCAAAGCGAGCGTATGTACGCTGCGCTAAAAGGTTTAGGTAAAGAAGCGCGTTTAGTGATGTTACCTTACGAAGCTCACGGCTACCGTGCTCGCAAGAGTTTACTGCATGTGCTTTGGGAGCAAGAGCAATGGCTGGATAAATACTTGTTAACTGACGAAGCTCCTGCAAACGATGCTCAAGCAAATACTGAACCTTCTGTATCAGAGTAAATTGAAAGCGCGGATTATGCTGCGCTTTTTATGCCAAAAAGTGCCCCTCACAATTTTAAGCATTTTATAAATTTTTCCTATTGCGCAGAGTTACAACCTGATATTCAGTACATCACTACAGCTATTAGTTAGAGAGCAACGGCAAGTAAATTCAACGTAGTTAGAGTTGGAAATTACTACCTGTACGTCTGAATTTTGGTTATTTAGAATGAGGTGAATTATAAATTAAATCATGATCTTATAGTTTATTCTCGTTCGCAATGTCATCCCATTGACATGATAATTACATTTAGCTGTCAATATTACGCTTTAGGGTATCGTGATTAATTAAAACTAAAACGATACCAAGGAAATGTGATGAAATTGAAACCGATAGTAGGCAGCTTATTATTGCTAGGTCTATTAAGTGGCTGTGATCTAGCAGATGATGATAATGATTTAGAGCCTTTGCGTTACCAACTGATATTAAATATCACAGAGCAAAGTGCTGGAAACGTAGTAATAAGTCCAGAGCGTGCTGATTATGAGCAAGGTGCTATTGTTATGCTAAACGCTCAGGCTGCACAAGGATATAAATTTGTTTCATGGTCTGGCGATATTGGTAATGCAGACTATAGCGCGACTTCTTTAACTCTTACAATGAATAACCATAAAGAGGTTACTGCAACATTTAGCCAAATTACTGAGACACCATCAGCAGGGCAAGTGGTGATCAACGAGGTGCGTTCAAATGAAGGCGGTTATGATTTTATTGAGTTGTTTAATAACTCTGAACAAGCATTTACCTTTAGTGACGCTAATTGGGCAGTAAATGATTTAAAAGGCTTTGAGATTGATAAAGAGCCGGGCATTAAAATTCCACAAGGTACAACCATCGCTGCAGGTGGGTTTTTAGTGATTGCCACAGATCAAACTAGCATTCCATTTGATGCACCAACAGATACTTTAGTTGCCACTGCTGGCGATACTGATTTTGGTTTAGGTAAAGGCGACACCGCATTACTGGTACACAACAATCAAATTGTAGATAGCGCACATTGGAGTGATGGTAGCCATGTGTCTACATGGGGGCGTTTACCAGATGGTGGTAATTGGCACACTCAAGATGAAGCGCTCGCGCCAACGCCTGGTGCTGCCAATAAATTACCAGCGCCGGTTGATGGTGCAACTGCCGCTAATATTGTGATCAATGAAGTGGTTTCAAAAGGCCGTGATGACGCCGATTTTGATTTTGTTGAGCTGTACAACACATCTTCTGAACCATTTGTTTTTGCAGCTAATGAGTGGGAGTTAGTTGATTTAGACCGTGAAGCGAATAACCAAGCGGGTTTAACTATCCCTGCAGGTACAGAAATTCCTGGCCACGGCTTTATTGTATTATTGCCGAATTTAGTTACGGGTGCTCAGTTACCTAACGGTGCACCCGCAACGGCTATTTTAAATAATAATGAAGACTTTGGCTTAGGCAAAGGCGAAACCATTAAACTAAAATACCAAGGCCAATTGCATCAACAAGTCAGTTATGGCGATTTCCATGTTAATAGTTATGGCCGTTTTCCTGATGGTATGGAATTTATAGAGCTTGTTGATGAGAATGCGCCACAACTTTATGCCAGCCCTGGACGTAAAAACTTCAAAACTCCTATGCATGTTGGTGCTGCAACTACATTAAATTTCACATCATTTAATGATCAAGAAGCGGCTCTTGAAAGCAAAGGCTTCCGAGTATTTGGTAAAGGTGCAGATTTAGCTGCAGACGTTGAGCCTGAGTATGTCGCCGTATCAGCTGATTCAAGCACTGCATGGGTGTCATTGCAAGAGAATAACGGCCTTGCAAAAATAGACTTAACCACGAAAACTATCACTGATATTTTTCCGCTGGGCTTTAAAGATTATGGTATGGCTGGCAATGAAATCGATGCCAGTGATAAAGATAATATGATCAAACTACAAACTCGCGCAAACGTAGTGGGTATGTATCAACCTGATGGCATCGCAACATTTACACAAGATGGCATAGATTACGTTTTAACTGCCAACGAGGGGGATATACGTGACTGGTTTAGCAACTTCGCTGAAGGTGAGAAAGTTGCAGATATCGTGCTTGATGAGTCGGTATTTACAGACGTAAGTATATTACAAAACAACGTCGAATTAGGGCGTTTATTAGTATCGCAATATGTTGATTCTGATACTGCAGCATCAAGTCATAATAAACTCTATAGTTTTGGTGCACGTTCATTCTCAATCTTCAATGGTGATACCGGTGAGCAGGTGTTTGATAGTGGTTCATCACTTGCCTTTGAAGCTAATAAAGCCGGCGTTTACCCAGATGGTCGCAGTGATGCGAAAGGCACTGAGCCTGAGAGTGTAACAACAGGTATGGTTGCCAATAAGCGCTATGCATTTATTGCTTTAGAGCGTGCTGATGCGGTTGCAGTATATGATATTAGTGATGTTAATGCCGTAAGTTTTGTGCAAATGCTCGTTACCCAAGGTGATGATGCGCCAGAAGGGGTGTTATTTATAACCGCTGATCAAAGCCCAACGTCAAAAGCGCAGCTGGTAGTTGCAAACGAAGACAGTGGTAATATCACCGTCTATAGTGAAAACAACGAAGGCAAGTTTGATTTTGCATCACGCTTGTTAATTGAAGGTGGTGAAGGCGCCGCAGAGATCACGGCTTATGATGCACAAACAAAACGTTTATTCGTAGTAAATAACGGCAGCTTGCTTAACGCTCCTCGTATTGAAGTGATTGATTTTGCTAACCCAAATAACATTGCAACACTTGGCGCAATTGATATTAGCTATTACGGTGCAGGTGTTAATTCTGTCGCAGTATCAAACGGAAAACTTGCCGCTGCGATCGAGTCAGGCGTGAAAACTGATACTGGCGTTGTTGCTATGTTTAACACGAGTAGTTATGAGCTTGAAATGATATCTGCGGTCGGAGCACTGCCAGATATGGTAACTTTCAGTCCCGATGGTAAATTAATCATCACCGCTGACGAAGGCGAACCGAGTGAAGACTATAACGTAGATCCGCTAGGCTCTGTATCAATTATTACCGTGCCAACAATACAGTAGCTAATTCAGATTTATTTAAACTTCATCTATAACAAAGGTCTTTATTGAGGCCTTTTTTATTAATATATTTAAACGATAAAAGCCCGACATTTTTATAATGCCGAGCTTTGGACTTTATTAAGGTTTCCATGAAACGTTATATGTAAAGTGACAACTCTTTACTTTTCGGTTGTCTTTGTTTTCTCTTTACGTATTTTTCGCTTTTCTTTTAACGTCATTTTTGCTGGTTTTTTAGCTTTTTCTTTACTCATTATAAATAACTCCAATTAAATATATAAAAATTAATAAATAAAAATTGAAATGATTTACTCTATATAATTCTCCTTACTATTAATTGCTAATATTTGCCAAGAGTGAAAACATCCATATTCTTTACACTCAAAAATGTGACCTATTTTATGTCCTAAAAGATCAGTACCTATAGAAGAGTGTAATGACACAACATTATTACATAGCCCCTTTTCTGTAGCCGGAACTAAGCTTATACGGCGTTTATAACCCGTATCAGTATGCTGGATGACTACGGTACAGCCAATTTGTACATGTGGGCTAAACTTTGACCAAGGTCGTTGTGAATACTCTATTTTTTGCAACACATGCGCGAGTTTCAGCGGATGTAAAAATGCTGAACTTTGGCTTAAATAGTTTTTATACTTATAAAAAGCAGGGGTTTTGTACCCGAACAGAAAAGCAAACACGGACTAAATCTCCACGAAAACTGAACCGAACTTAAATTTAAAATAATACAGTGAGACTGCCGAGTGTAAGAGTTACACTCGGCTTAAATGTCGAAGGTGAGATTTGTTTTTTGTGGATGAGATATTAATATAAACATGATGTTCCTCTTATTTAAAGTAATCATACCTCATAAAAATATTATATCAATGGTGTTTTATAATTTAAAAATAAAGATATTAATTTAAATTTACTAGTGTGCGTTAATTCCATGTTTTTTTGTGCGTAGCGTGCGTTTTGATACTAAATAATATGCCACAGGAACAAAGTAAAATGACAACACAGTGGTTAATACAGTACCACCTGCGATAGCGACGGCAAACGGAGGCCAAAAACCTCCGCCGGCGAGTATGAGTGGTAAAAAGCCACCAACGGTGGTGATAGTCGTGGAGCTGATATGGCGTGAGCAAGTCATCACAGCGGCAACGATTTTGTTTTTATCAGTGAGGGCTTGCAGTGAATTTAACTCTGATAAAATGACAATGGCGGCATTTATGGCCAGTCCCATTAAGCCCAATAAACCAATGATCACAGTAAAACCAAACGGGTAGCCAGCAATAAATACACTGAGCAAGCCCAGCATTGCAGCTTGCAGGGCGTTTATTAAGATTAGCCCTGTGGTGGTAAATGAATTAAATGACATCACCAGTACGGTGATCAATAACACGACAATAATCCCCACTTGGCCAAGCAATTTACCAACCGCTTCGTTGCGTTTTTGCGACTCACCACCGAGCTCTAATCTGTAGCCATGGGGTAATACAAAGCCTGATTGTGCAATGGTGGCGGTCACTTCATTCAGTACGGTTTGCGGTAATACGCCAGTTGCTAAATAAGCTTCGATAATATTAACACGTTCACCGTCACGGCGAGCGATAGAGCCACGAGAAGGGCTCAGTGTTGCACTGGCAAATGATTCAACCACTAGCGGTTGTGCAGTATCTATTTGGTTTGAACTAGCTGGCGTATTTAACTGCGTACTAAATAGCGAGCTAATATCATCTCGGCGCTTATCTGCAACTCTAACGCGTACGGGAACGGTTTCGGTATTATCAATAATACTGCCGACCACGACACCATTGAACTGGTTTTGTAGTTGTGTTGCCATATTACTTAGGCTTAATCCTGCATGAGTCAGCGCTGCTTCATCGGTGTTTAACCATAGTTTAGGCGAGCCCGACAATAAGGTTGGACGGGTGTGGGTTATATCGTTATGAGCAATGAGCTGCGTGCGTAATTGTTGGCCCAGTTCAGAGAGAGTATCTAGGCTTGGGCCATAAATACGCATTTCAATTGGTGCATTGAATGGTGGACCTTGCTCAAGCTTTCTGACTAAAGTTTGTGCGTTTGGAAATGCTTTATCAAGTTGTATTTGCAAGCTTTTTATTAACTCGTTGGCACGTTTAAAGTCGGTTACTTTTACCATCGCTTGCGCATAGTTATTGGCGCCGCGATTACGCTGGAGCATATTATAGTAAAAGCTTGGGAAATTAGTTCCGATCATCCAATCAAGCTTTTCAATGCCTTCAGATTGCCGAATTAGTTGATCCATTTTCTCTATGGCTTGTCGAGTTGATGTAATACTCACATGAGGGGCAAAATGCACTTCAATTTGAAACATATCGCGATCTGAGGGCGGGAAAAACTGCTCGGTGAGTTGTCCTGCCCCAAAAAAACCGGCAACAGGGAGTATAAAGACCAGTAGTAAAGTGAGTATTGGTTTTTCTAGGCTACGTTTTAACGTTGCTTCAAAGCGTTTACTGAGTTTAGGTGTGCGTATACCTTGATAAAAGATACCAGTACGCTGTTCGTTATTGATAAATTGCCCTGCAAATACCACCACTAAAGAGTGTGAAATCAGGTATGAACCAATTAAGGCAAAAATAACACTTAAGGCAATACCGCCAATAAACTCTCCTGCAGCACCTGGCATCAGCACAATCGGTGCAAACGCTAAAATAGTTGTTAGAGTTGAGCCAAGCAGTGGAAGCCAAAAATGTGCCACGGCTTTTTCTACTGCGGCTAAAGCTGTTAGGCCTTGTTGGCGAAAGCGCTGAACAGCATCGGTGATCACAATGGCGTTATCAACCATAATGCCCAGTGCCACGACTAAACCGGTAACCGACATTTGATGAATAGGTAAGCCATAGAGCTGCATACTTACTAACGTAAACAATACGGTTAAAGGTAACGCGGTGCCGACAACCAGAGCAGCTTTAAAACCTAAAGTGATAAATAATACCACTAGAATAAGCACAAACCCCACGGTAATATTGCTGAGTAAATCGGCTAAACGAGTTTGGGTATAACCGCGTTGATCAAAAATATCTTGGAGTAAAATTTGGCTTGGTAAGTCTTGGCTAAAGTTATCGATGGCGACATCAACACGCTTAGAAAAAGTATCGATACGCAAGTTTGGTAACATGCGGATCGCAATATAAATACCGGGTTTTCCATCAATTAATGCAATTTCGTTCACGGGGGTTTTTACTGAGCGAGTAATTTGGGCTACATCAGAGAGTTGATATTGCCCTGCATTTTGATTACTACTTAGTGGAATTGCGCCAATGCGAGCAATCGAGTCAAACGCACCGGTCACTTCAATTTGCATTTGCGATTTGTCATTTGTAAGGGTACCAGCGGCTACTTTTGCATCTGCACCTTGAATAGCTGCATGAATATGCGCTAAAGGAATACCAGCTAAACTGGCTTTTTGTTGATCAACCGCAACTAAAATTTCCTCATCAACTTGGCCAAAAAAATGCACCAACTCCACACCTGAAACATTACGTAATTGATTTTGCAGTTCTTTTGCATAGCGATTAACCGTTGCTAATGTGGTTATATCGTCATTGGCGTTAAGCGATAAGATACGAGTATAAGCATAGCCACGCTCGTCATCCAGTAGCGGTGATGAAGCATTTACTGGCAACTGGTTGTTGACATCACCTAATAAATCACGCATTCGCGACCAAATGGGTTTAACGTTCGTGACTTCGTCTTTTAGCTCAATGGTGATCACTGAGAGCCCAGGACGAGAAATCGACGATAAATGCTTTACTTCAGCTTGGGATTTTAGTTTTTGTTCGATTTTCTCACTTATTTGCACCTCAACTCGTTCAGCACTGGCGCCAGGTAAAGCAGTGGTTACGATAGCGATACGATTAGTTATTCGAGGATCTTCACTGCGCGCTAAGCCACTGATCGCAGCTAAACCACTAACGATAAGTAACGCCACTAAAAGCGCTTGGACACGCCCGTGATTAAATAAATAGCGGATCATCACAGCACCTTAGTTGGTTGATTTGCAACAACATTAACCGAAATGTTGGCCGACAGCTTATGCATGCCATTGGCAACAATTTGCGCACCATTGTGTAATGGGGCGCCAATAAACGCATAGCCATCATGGGCATAATAAAGCTGCACAATGATAGGTTTTAGTACCTTGTTTTTTATTTGATAAACCTGCCAAGTACCGCGCACACCATCGGCAAGGGCATCAAGAGGCACCCAAAAACCGCTTTGTTGTTGATATTGTTGCACTGTTAATTTTGCTAATTGACCAGCATAAACAACTGCGCTACTTGGCAAAGCAAAGCGCATTGTTAAGGTTTGTGTATGTGGGTCGATACTCGCTCCTTTACTGATAGATTGTGCAGTAAAGTTTTGTCCGGCAATCTCAATGTCCATGCTATTTTGGATGGTGCTTTGCAGTGTCAGTGGGATCCCCATGCTTACTTGCGCATGTTGGTTTTCGATTAAACGCACAATCGGTGTACTGGCTGCAACAATTTCACCTTGTGAGGCAAAGCGCTGGCCTAAAATACCGTTGAATGGCGCGGTTAAATGTGCCTTTTCAGTGCGGATACTGACTTCATTCAAGTTTGCTGCTATTGCGGCTAGTTCTGCGTTAAGTACAGCGATATTGGTTTTAACTTGGTCAAGTGCCGAGGTGGCCGAGTAGTTCTTTTTATCAAGTTCTGCTAAACGCCTTTTTTCAAGTTTAGCGAAGGTAAGTTGTGCTTGAATTCGTTGTTTTTGCGCCTGGAGTTTTTGTTCTTCGATAACTAAAAGCTGCGTATTTTGGCGTGCAATAATATCGCCTTGTTTTACTTGCTCGCCTTGATCAAAATAAATTTGTGCAATTTTTCCTGGAAATTCAAAACTCAACTTTGCATCGTTTTGTATGACCACTTTGCCACTAAGCGTACGTGTTTGATAATAGCCCGCCTCTTGTTGTACTGTGTAGGCAGCTACATGAACCAGACTTTCGCCATAACATATAAATGATGTGAATAAAATGAATGCACTTAGCAGATATTTTTTCATTATAATATCCTTATTTATCGCCATGTTAAATCAGCGTGGTTAGTCAGGTGCATTAAACACAGTTATGCTTTGTGCTAGACGCAGAATGATTTAGAATTGGACTCAAGAGTCTAATTTTGTATGAATATAAATCAATCAAACTAGACTGTCTAGTTTGATTTGAGGTGAAAATGGAAATAACTACCCTAAGTCGGTCAGAACAAAAACGACAACAAATTATTACAGCTGCAACGACCTTGTTCATGGATAAAGGCTTTCCTAATACCAGCATGGATCAAATTGCTAAATTAGCCCAAGTATCTAAACAAACGGTTTATAGTCATTTCAAAGACAAAAATAATCTATTTGTTGAAACTGTAACAGCGAATTGTTCCTCCTCAAACTTACGTAAAGAGCGTTTTGAGCCAGCGCAAAGCCTAGAGGAAAACTTACTACGTGTTGTGACTAATTTTATTACACTGGTATTTTCACCCGAGGCATTGAAAGTATACGACACGTGCGTAGCGCACAAGGATGAATACCCTGAGTTGGCCTTATTGTTTTATGACGCCGCCCCTAAAGTAGTGATGCAGCAGGTAGAGGTCTGCTTATGTAGTATTGCACAGGCGGGCTTGCTTGATATCGACAACCCTAAGTTTGCCACGTTACAGTTACTGGGCATGGCCACAGGTGATTGGAAATTACGCCATGCACTTGGGCACGCAAAAATTAATGATGTACCGCCAGCAGCATATATTGAAGATTGCGTAAGGCGGTTTGTTAAAATGTATCGCTAAGGCTTTTGAGTAACCACTTACTGCAATATAAATTCATCGATAGGTTGTTTAGTTAATTTACCTATTTGCTTAAAAATGAAAATAATTGCTCCGCCTAATAGCACCATAGTCGGCGCCACAATGACTGGGTAGCTTAACCAAGTCATACGTCCTAACTCTTCGGCATAAGCTGTGGTGCCGGGCATACTAACAACAATACTTTTCGCTAAAAAGTAGTTGAGTGTTGCAGATAAAAAGAACGCACTGGCAACAATAAAACCGGCAAGACGCATTTTTGCATCAAATACCGCGGTGTTGTTTTGTTGCTCTAACGAATGCATAAGTTTATCAATATCAAGCAATTCAGGGTTAATTAGTAATTTACGGATCAGCGGATAAGGGGTGTACTGACTGATCAATACAATCACACCAATAATTGCTGGTACCATCGCTTCTTTAATCGCGATATAAGCTGGGTCAAGTTCAAATAAACTGATACCGCCAGTAAGTAGTACGCTGATAATGCCAAGTACTGAGAAAAAGTTTACTTTGCCTGATTGTTTAAGTTCCCACAAACCAAATAACAGCGGAAAAGCAAGTGCTACCACCACTGCCCATACCGGGCCTAACGTATCAGGTGTACTAAAGCGGCTTAAAATCACCGCAGGTAAAATAATATTAAAAATTATATTACTGAAAAAATTACTCTTCTTTTTTGCCGCTGTCATTATGCATCAATCATTGGTATTCAATACATAAAGTATATACACAAGTTACTTTAAGATATAGACCCGCTGTGTTGCAGTAGTTACAAGTAAGTTTAGGATAATTTGCTTTATGCAGACTGCTTTAATGAATCTGAGATTTCATCACAGTGCTGTTTTAAAATTTCGATAGCCACTTTGGTTTTACCTGCCAAAATATCTCTTGCTGGGGTAATTGCATACACACTGTAGGTTGGCAGTTGCCAGTCAGTGCATAACTCAACGAGTTCTCCTTCTAGCAATAATGATTGTACTTCTGGCTTTGGTAAAATTGCATAACCAACGCCATCACACACTAATTGAATAATACTGTGCATATTATTAACCACGATACGTGGTTTTGGGAGCGCTTTTTTTTGGCTGTTTAAACTATGCGTTAGTGGGTGATCTGCAGTGCAATGCGAGATACGAGTATGATGGTTTAACTGCCAAGGCGACAGTGTGCAATGCTCAGCCAATGGGTGACTTTTATGCACACATAATACGAGTGGCCACTTCGCCAAAGGCCGAGCAACTAAACTTGAATCATCCAGCGGGCCAATCGCTATAGCCAAATCAGCGCCCGACTTTATTATATCAAGGGGTTCGTCAGATAAAGTCAGTTGCACATCAAAATCAGGGAACTGGTTGGTTAATTTTTTAAGCGGTTCACTTAATATTCCGCCACCAAATCCAACCGGTGCTACTAACTTTAATTGACCACTAGGGCTGTTTTGTAAAAATTGCAGCTTTTCACCTGCTTGTTTTGCAGCGGTGAGGATGGTTACACAGCTTTGATAATAAATCTCGCCAGCCTCGGTGAGTGTCAGTTCTCGTGGACTGCGATTAAATAAGCTCAACTTAATATCAAGCTCTATTTGTTTGATTTGTTGGCTAATTGCTGATGTGGTCATGGCAAGATCAACTGCGGCTTTACTCATACTACCCGTTTCAACAATGCGCACAAATACAGTTAATGCGCGAAGTAATTTTGTATTCATTTGGTTAAGTCTTACTTAATACTGTTTTAAGAAAATACACATTGTAGAAAAAGGAACATCTCACTACCATGCAAACGCTAATTATTATCATTTAAACTGCATTTGTCACGGAGAAAAATCATGAACACGGTAAGTTGTAAGTTAATACCGTTAACTAGCGCCATTTTAACCGCGCTTAGTTTATCCAGCTCAATAGTGTTAGCTGATGAAACGAAACAAGATATGGAAGTTATCGTGGTATCAGCGTCAGGTTATGAGCAAATGTTAAAGGACGCGCCAGCAAGCATCAGTGTGATTGATCGCGCAGATCTGGAAAAACGCTTTTATCGTGACTTAACCGATGCAATGACCGATGTACCTGGAGTTGTGGTTACCGGCGGTGGCGATCGCAAAGATATAAGCTTGCGAGGCATGGCTAGCCAATACACATTAATTTTAGTTGATGGCCAGCGACAATCATCACGTGAAACAAGGCCAAACAGTGATGGACCAGGTGTTGAAGGTGCATGGACACCGCCAATCTCTGCAATTGAACGCATTGAAGTGATACGTGGGCCTATGTCGTCCTTGTATGGCTCAGACGCTATCGGTGGGGTGATAAACATTATTACTCGAAAAACACCCCAGCAGTGGTATGGTGAGCTGCGTTTAGACAGTACAGTTCAACAAAGTAGCGACTCAGGTAATACTAATCAAGGTAGTTTTTTCGCAGCTGGTGGACTTGTCCCAGAATTATTAGGTGTGCAATTATATGGGCAGTTTTCCAAACGTGACGAAGATAACTTTACTGCAGGCTTTAGGGGCAAAGAGCAAAGTAACCTTAAAGCGAAGTTTATTTTAACGCCAAACGATAATCACGAAATAATGCTAGAGGTTGGCAGCGCGCAGCAAAAATTTGAAAACACACTGGGTAAAACAGTTGAACCATTGGCGCCGGGTGAAAGCTGTGGCCGAAGAGGTTGCCCAGAATCATCGACAACAGAGTATGAGCAACAAACTTACTCGCTAACCCATAACGGTTATTATGACTTTGGTAACTCGCGCAGCTATTTAAAATACGATAAGTACGATAATACTTCTCGTGAAATGTTTGTTGAAAACACGGATGCGCAAACCAGTTGGACTTTACCGATTTTTGCCGGTCATAACGCGACGCTTGGTGCAGCCTACTTAAAAGAAGTGCTTGATGATTACACGAGTAATAGGATCAGCGAGTTAACCCATGTAGAAAATAAACAGTGGTCGGTATTTGCTGAGGATGAGTGGAGCACCAGCGACAAATTTAAGCTCACCACAGGTTTGCGTTACGACCACGACGATAATTTTTCAGGCCATTGGAGTCCACGTTTATATGGAGTTTATACCGCGTCTAAGGCTATCACTATCAAAGGTGGTATTTCGACAGGTTTTAGAGCGCCTAATATTCGTCAATCAAATGCAGACTGGGGACAAGTAAGTCGAGGCGGCAATATCTATGGCAACCCAGATCTTAGTCCTGAAAAGTCATTGAATTATGAAATGGGTATTTATTACGATCCACGTGGTGATTACACAATCTCAAGTACTGTGTTTTACAATGAGTTTGATGACAAAATTACGCGAATTGCATGCCCACTTACGCAATGCACGGATGGCCAAAATCAGTTTGGTTCAGATCCGACAACCTATATAAATGTTGATGAAGCCGTGACTCAAGGGTTTGAATTTTCAGTCTCTTACGACTTAACCAGCGATTTAGGTTTAAGCGCTAATTACACTTATACCGATTCTGAGCAAAAAACCGGGCAATATAAAGGCAGTCCTCTCAATCAGTTACCTAAACATATAGTGCAAACATCGTTAAACTGGCAGCCAAGCGATAAGTTAGGGGGTTGGTTACGTGTGCATTATCGTGGTGAGGAAAGCCAACCAACCACAGGTCCTTCACAAAGCAGCCTAATTGCACCTAACTACACGTTAGCCGATGTGGGTGGTAATTATGTTTTGACTAAAAGCGTAAAGTTAGGCTTTGGTATTTATAACCTATTTGATAAAGATATCACTGAGAATGAATATGGTTATGTCGAAGACGGACGCCGTTATTGGGCATCGCTCGGGTGGCAGTTTTAATGCATACCACTTAGTAACCCCTGCTTAGGTTAAGTAATAAGGTCTCAATTGAGGCCTTATTTTATAAATGGAGCTTTATAACTAACTGAAAATATAAATAAACTATTGCTGATGAAAAGTTTCTACTCTAAAGTTAGGGTAGCGTGTGTTTCTATTTCGAAGTTTGCAGCAATGTGTTTGGCTTTTAGGCAAGGCTGAGCTTATGCAGTGTGGTTATTCCTCATAAATAGGCGATAACGCAGCATTACTGGCAAACATACGGTGCGCTATGCGTTACACCTAAATTGAACAAATTTTAATCCTGAAAGGTCAGTCGCCTTAGTAAGGTAAATATTTAATTACACGCTATAATAATTAACCAATATGAAGTGGTTAGATAAGATTTTTTAGCTATAGCATCTGTCACTATGCAAAATAATACGAGGTATTTATTTGAATTTCCTTCGAAGCTTCCATGATATTGTATCTGATCAAAGTCAAAGTTTTGACGAGAAAACGCATAGTTTGCTCAAGTTTGGGCTTGATGTATTTAATTTAGATATCGCGATTGTTAGTAAAATTGAACAAAATATTTATACCGTGCTCTACGTTATAACACCTGATAATTCTTTAGCTTCTGGTACAACTTTTGATTTAGAAGGCACTTATTGTGTACATACACTCGCAGCAAATGCCGCGCTTACTTTTCATAAAGCGTCGAGTAGTCGCATTGCAAACCACCCATGTTACCTAAATTTCCAGCTCGAATCTTATATTGGTGCGCCAATAAAAGTCGGTGCAACCATATTTGGTACAGTTAATTTTTCATCACCGGCTGTATCTACTCCATTTTCACAACAAGCCCATGACTATGTTGAGCTATTTGCACAATGGTTGGGTGCTGAGTTTGCCCGCAAGATCACCAATGAACAGCTTGTTAAAAACAATAACACGCTGTTAAAATTAGAGGCTGTAGCAAATATTGGCACGTGGGAAGTTGATTTACTCACTGACAAAGTCACTTGGAGCGAGCAAACACGGCGTATTTACCAAGTTAGTGATAGCTATGTTCCTGATCTTAATGCTGCGACTGAATTTTTTAAAGCAGGAGAAAGCAGAGAAAGCATCGTTAATGCAGTGAACTCTGCAATACAAAGTGGCGAGAAATGGCATCTCGACCTCGAACTTGTTACCGCTAATGGACAGACTTTGTGGGTATCAACATTTGGTGAAGCTGAATTATTAAATGGTCGATGTGTGAGGTTATTTGGTACCTTACAAGACGTGACTGAATCGGTCATGCTTCGCGAAGAGTTAAAAAATAAAAAAGCAGAAGCAGAGCGCATGTTAGAAGATAGAAGCATGCTACTAGCTAAAATAAGTCACGAACTCAGGACACCATTGAACGGCATAACCGGAATGTTAACTACGCTATTAGGTGAGCGCCGTGAAGATAAGAGAGTTGAAAAACTAAAGATAGCTTTGCGTAGCGCGGATATTTTACTGAGTATAATTAACGAAGTGCTCGACTTTTCAAAAATAAACCACGGTGAGTTAAAACTCGAACCAAATCATTTTTTATTAAAAACAATTTTTGTTGATCTTGCTTCGTTGTACATTCCATTGTTTAGAGATAGTAAGGTTGATTTTAAAACAAATATAACGATAGCAGATGACTGTTGGGCTTATTGCGATAATGCTCGGCTGAGCCAAATTGCGTCAAACTTATTAAGTAACGCGTTAAAATTCACTGACGAAGGCTTGGTAAAATTTAATGCTGATGTGAACGTAGTCGGTGATAAATTAGCCTTGCATCTTGAAGTGTGTGACAGCGGAAGGGGGATGAGCAACTCATTTTTAGATTCATTGTTCTCACCTTTTACACAAGAAATAGACGCAAAAAAGAGTAAAGGTGGTACCGGCTTAGGCTTGGCAATCGTAAAAGAATTGATTGATTTTATGGGGGGGACAATAACGGTTGATAGTACCTTTAATCAGGGTACGACATTTATCGTGGATATCCCACTTGCAGTCGGCGCCGTACAAATCGAAAATAATCCTCGGGTAAACGTTGTCATAGCGGCAACTAATTTATCGGTTTTAGTCGTTGATGATAACCAAATAAACCGATTAGTACTGGACGCTTCACTTGAAAAACTAAATATTAAAGCCGATTTTGCAGTTGATGGCGAAGACGCAATTTTAAAGTGTAAGCAAAAAAAATACGATCTTATTTTTATGGATTGCGTGATGCCGCAGCTGGATGGACTTGAGGCCACTAAAATTTTGCGAGCGCAACATATTTGTCCTTATGCAGATACCTTAATAGTGGCATTAACTGCAAATACATCATCTACCGATAAAGTTGCATGCAAAGAAGCTGGCATGGATATGTTTATTTCAAAGCCTTTTAAACTACATTCGATTGAGGAAGCGGTAGTTAATGCTGTAGGAAGGAGCAAAACTAAAGAAATAAGCTAGTTTACAGCGGTATTTTTTAAGGTTTTAGCTTTTCAAGTTATATTTGGTGACGGCGTGTTTAGCATTTGAGCAGTACAGTAAAAGCAGTTTACTGACAGATAAACATAACGTGGCCTAATATTTGTATGTATTTTAATGTGGTATTTGATAAAACGCACTATGATTAGTTTTATTATCGCAATATATTATTATTTCTTTATAGCTCTCAACAGCAATGAACCGTATCCTAAGATACGTTATACACTATTACGCAATGATTGATTGCTTAACTGATGTGTACTGTAAATAAATAATAAAGTCTGCAATTTTACTGTTTGAGGCATGGAGTTGAATGAAAAATAGTGGTGTGGTTTGTCTCACTGATGTACTTGAACTGATGCTTGACGCTGTTTGCGTGGTTGACAAGCAAGGGGTATTTGTTTTTGTGAGCGCGGCTTTTAAAGACATTTTTGGTTACGAGCCTTGCGAAGTAATCGGTAAACCAATGCTCGATTTTGTTTATAAAGAAGATGTTGAGATCACGCTTGACGCAGTAGATACGTTATTATCTGGAGGCTCTAAACCGCGCTTTGAAAATCGTTGGGTGAGAAAAGACGGGCAAGTAGTGCATATATTATGGTCTGTTCGCTGGTCTGATTCACATCAGTTCAGAATTGCTGTTGCTCATGATATCACCGAGCGCAAAAAATTTGAAAAGCAATTACAACATATGGTGGGACATGATCAGTTAACTGGGTTGCCCAATCGCATGCTGTTACTTGACCGAATTCAATCAACATTAACGAAAGCTGACCGACAGCAGGTTGAATTATCGCTACTATTTATAGATTTTGATGGTTTTAAAGAAGTTAATGATTCATATGGGCATCAATGTGGTGATCGATTATTACAAGCCATTGCTGCTCGGCTACAAGGGTGTGTTCGAGGGTCTGATACTGTTGGGCGTTTAGGTGGCGACGAATTTTTAGTCTTACTTCATGGGATTAGCTTACGCTCAGACGTACATAAAACAGCTGAAAAAATCCGCAAAGAGTGCGAACAAGCTTTTGTGATAGATGAACATTCATTACAGCTTTCAGTCAGTATCGGTATCGCCAGTTATCCTGAAATGGGCGAGAATGAACAACAACTTATTCAACATGCAGATCAAGCAATGTATGTTGCAAAAAATGCAGGGGGTAATCGTATTGTCTAAACACGTTACTCCCCTTTGATTAAAATCAACATTTAGCTTTATAACTATACGTCTTTTTGGGTTTGTTAGTTACTGTCTTTACTTGTAGACATTGAACTGCCAACCGATGCAACTATCACCAAAAGAATGGCTAACCACTGCCAAAGAGTTAATAACTCGCCTAAAATTATAAAGCCAGCAAGTGCCGCAATAGCGGGCTCTAAGCTCATCATAATACTAAACCCTTGTGCAGGCATATTACGCAGTGCAACCATTTCCAGCGTGTAAGGTAGGGCACTTGACATAATAGCAACCAATAAGCCTAAAGGGATCACTTCCCAGTTTAGTAGTGCACCACCTTGAGAAATAGCACCATAAGGCACTAATATAAGTGCCGCGACACTCATACCAAGGGCAACAGTCATCCCGCCAGAGCCTTGATTACCCGTTTTTTTGCCAAATAAGATATAGCCAGCCCAACACGCACCAGCTCCCAGTGCCAGAATTACGCCCAGTAGATCGAGACTTTCTTCACCTTTCATATCCGGGAGCAACATTACGATCCCCGATATAGCACAGGCGACCCAAAATAAATCTCGCTTTCGTCGCGATGATAGCAGCGCTACCGCTAACGGGCCGGTAAATTCAAGTGCGACTGCAATCCCCAATGGAATACGCTCAATGGCGTAGTAAAATAAAATGTTCATACCGCCCAAGCATAAACCATAAACCATAATTGGCATGCGTTGACCAAGTGGCGGAAATGCGCGCCAAGGTTTAAACACTAAACACAATATAGCTGCTGAGAAACCCAAACGAAGTGCCGTTGTCCCTTCTGGGCCAATTATTGGAAACAGTTGCTTAGCAATTGAAGCGCCTGACTGAATAGTCACCATGGCAAGTAATACGCAAATAACAGCAATGAAAAAAGGAGGAATTGTGCGTTGCATTACAGTCCTTATAGTAGTGCAAAAGGTTATTGGCGGGGATTCTACGCGCTTTTTGAGAGCGGGGCTAAGCTTTTGCGGTAAAAGTTTTTAATTATGATGAGGTACCCAATGCGCTTTAGTAAACTTAGGTTTTTGTATTCTTGCCTCAGCGTAGTCTTAAACTAAATATAGTGCTTTTAGTATAAATAACGACTGCTTTGGCAAGTGATATTAGCTTAATTTAAACTTATTTATTTGTGTATTTAAATTAATCGCAACTTGCGCGAGTTCACTAGACGAAGACGAAATTTGTGCGGTTTGCGACTTCGACTGCATACTGGCATCTTGAATACCAGTTAA
This sequence comes from Pseudoalteromonas sp. SR41-8, assembly GCF_014163915.1. Taxonomy (NCBI): domain Bacteria; kingdom Pseudomonadati; phylum Pseudomonadota; class Gammaproteobacteria; order Alteromonadales; family Pseudoalteromonadaceae; genus Pseudoalteromonas; species Pseudoalteromonas sp. SR41-8. Next base: position 93,063 of record NZ_JACJEE010000008.1, on the reverse strand, counting down.
GCGTTCAGCTATATCTTCGGTTACTTGTGCTTGTTGCTCGGATGCAGCTGCAATGGTTCGGTTTGCATCTGAAATTAAGCGCACTTGGGTGCTTATTTCTTTGAGCATTGAGCCCACTTTTTCTGAGTTTGATACTGCGTCTTTAACCCGCGTATCACTGCTACGGATCCGTTCGGTTACAGCGTTACTTGCAGACTGTAAGCTATTGATTTTTTGTTGTATCTCAACTGTTGAGCTTTGTGTTCTGCTCGCTAATGTCCTTACCTCGTCGGCAACGACGGCAAAACCTCGACCTTGTTCGCCAGCTCGTGCGGCCTCAATTGCAGCATTAAGTGCTAATAGATTAGTTTGTTCAGCAATATTGCTGATCACATTTAAGATCACCGCTACTTCGTTAACTGAAGATTCGAGATCATTTAAATCATTAATTGACTCGGTTAATATTTCAGCAACCGATTCGACAGAATGAATACTCTGATTAACGACATCGATCCCTGCTTGTGTTTTAGCATCCGCATCTCCTGCGTTTTGAGCCGCTTCAGAGCAGTTTTTTGATACTTCTTTGACGGCGGTGGAGTTTTCATATACTGAACTTGAGATCACCTCAATTGCTTGACTCTGCTCGTCATTAAGCAGTCTTGCCTGCTGTGCAATAGAATCTAGCTCGTTGGCAGCAATTTGGGCTTGTTGGGATTGCGAGTTAATTTCTGACAGTAAGGTAGATAGTTTATCGATCATAATATTAAAACTGGCTGATAACTCTGCAATTTCATCGTTACCGGAGTGAGCAATTTTATGCGTTAAATCACCATTGGCGATTCGTTGTGCTTCATTGACTAATAGCGTGGTTGTCTTTATTACGCGCTTCTCAAGCTGTAAGTAGCATAAAATTAAAATAGTGATTATAACTAATACCATCACAATACTAATAAGGCTTAAATTAGCAACACGGTTGTTATTATTCATTACTTCTTGCAAGCTGCTGTTTTCTACCGCAGCTAAAAATTCTTGCACCGGTGTCTGTATTTTAGCTACTTCATCCATATATCCCTTATCGGTTAGCAGTCCTATTGCCTGTACCCACTGTTTTGATTCGCTCGTATTTAATAATGATGGTGATTGCCCAGCAAAACTACTTACCAATTGAAAAGCTTGTTCTTCAGTGCTGACTAACTGCAAAGAGAGCGAGTTAGATTTATTTAGCAAAGCAAGTTCTTGTTCATTCACATTAAATTCTTTTAAGCGATCAATATAAGATTTTTTACGACCGTCTAACCAGGGTTCAGTCCCTTCAATTTGATTTACAAGTTCATAGTATTGTTTTTTATAGCTAGGTTGAAGGGTTACAACATATTGCCGGGCGAGTTCTGTTAGCTTGATTGAGTTGGAGGCAGACAGCTTAGCAAAATGACTTAGTTGATAGCGTTGCTGAGCTGATTGTTGACTATCAGATAATCCTGTTTTTAACAGTAATATGATAATGAGTAGCCCTGCTGCAATTGTGATTGCTAGAGCAAAAACAGTTCTTAGCATTAATCTTATTGTCAAAATTGCCTCTGATGCGATTTAATAATAATGCTAAATAACTATAGAATATAATTTCAATTAACTAAAGAATTCATGAATTTTATTTATTATTGGATACGCATTAAATTAGTGAGCAGATTGCAAGAGTATGATAAAAGTGACAACAACATTGGCAAGCCTCAAAGCATTGAGGCGTTGTTTTGCGTGAATAATATTTTATAGCTTATAGTCTGTCGGCTGGATAAATAACACCAAGTTGCTGTCTTGCTTTATCAAGTACAGCCATCACATTGATACTTAGTTGATGGGTATTGATAGGTGATTCGAGTTGTCCTGCGTTGGCGATTGTAATGAAATGGGCAACTTCGTGGCGCATAAAGTGTTCATCAAATGGCTGTGATAATTCTTCAACACTGCCATCATTAGCAATAAATTGTATCTGTTTTAATAACGAAACGGCTTCAATTCTAATACGGCCCAGCTCACCTTGGATTTCTGTAAAATTATCACCTTGAGATATTTTTGAATAACTGATCACTGCTTGCTTATCACTATAATTTAGTAATACATCACCAGCACCATCTACCCCTGTTTCAAGTAATACTCCACTGGCTTTTACCGTGTTTGGTGCACCCCAAAGTGCGATCAAGATATATAGCGGATAAACCCCTAAATCAACGAGCGCACCATTAGCGAATGCTGGCAAAAAGGTGTTAGGGCGCTCACCATTTTTGTATTTATCATAGCGTGATGAATATTGACTATACTGACCTATGTATTTACGTGGCGTCCCAATTTTGGCAATGGCCTGTTGTAAAACAGCAAAGTTAGGTAAGTGAGTGGTCATCATCGCTTCCATATAAAGGCGATTATTTTGTTTTGCCGCGTCCACTATCGCGGCTAATTCTTGGCTATTTGCTGCTGCAGGTTTTTCACCTAACACGTGCTTTCCTGCATTTAAACAGGCCACAGCATAGCTTTTATGCAAACTATTGGGGGCTGCGATATATACAGCGTCTACACTGTCGTCGCTGCATACTTGCTCAATAGTCGTAAATATTTTTGCATTTTTTATAGCGTGCTTAGCTAAAAATGCATGACCGCTTTGCTCGGCTCGCGAATATACGCCATATAGTGAAAACTCACTGACTGTTTTAGCCGCTGCAAGTAAAGTATCGCTAATAAAATTAGTGCCGACTATCACAAAATTCATGGTCACTCCTGATTGTTGAATTGTGCAAGCCAAGCTTGCCAGTCTGCCTCAAAGCCTAACATTTGTTGGTGCTTTTTAGCTAATAGGTGTTTTTGTTTATCTTCACTGGCTTGAAATGGACCTACTCGGCACAGCGAACAGCTATCAACTGCTAAGTAGCTTGGTATAGTTAATCGATTATGGAGTTCAGTCGTTTCTTTGGGGCTGAATACATAAGTGGTGCCACTGGTGTCTTTTACGTGTTTGTCACGATCAACATTACGGATTTTATAGCCAGGGAAAGGACTGATATCAAATGGCATTTGGCCGATATAGCGTGATGCTAAGCCATAATTTAAGCTGCCTTCAATATTCCACTCACGATATGGTTTAACATCTTTTGAGGTGATGTAGCACAACATTGGGCCATTGTTATCAAGAGCATAGCTGGTGGCATATTTAATATATTGGTGTAGCAAAGCCCGGTTGAGGGTGTTCATACTGGTTGTTTGGGTGTTTTCACGATAAGCACTCTCCCCGACAAAAGCAGGAATAAGCGGAAATTGAAAAATCACCACATCAAATAGCTCGCCATTTAAGCGTTGCCAGGCTTGTGGGTCAGTCACATCAAAACTATCAAGTACCGTAATGTGATGATCTCGCAGTGCATTTAGTGCGTTATCAGCATATTTGGAGGTAATCGTGGCTGCACTATCATAGGTAGAAGCAACTAACTTGGCCGGCTCTAGATCAGTAGATAAAGCATGAGAAAACGATAAGTCGCCATCGCCAACGGTAAGGATCCGCCAATTAGGATTTAAATACATTAATTCAATTATTCTAGTGGTGTGTTTTTAGCATCATGATCAATTAAACGTAAAAACGCTAAGCGAGTCTTAAGTCCTTCAATCGCGATTTGTTTGATAATTAAATTAAACGTGATTAATACTGCAAACGCAATATGAATAGGGCCATGAGTAAAGCCTGCGTCAGGATCGAAGAGCATTAAGCCAAACAGTAAAAATAGTACCACGAGTGCAATTTCAAGCCATTGATTAGAATAAAACGATAATCGGCCTTCACTCTTATGATCTTTCTTGATTTGAATAGCACAAAAAAAAGGGATCACTTTAATTTTGAAATGAGCGCTTTTCTCAACATAGTTTTCACCGAGTTGATCAAGCTGTTGGCGCAATTGGTCTATCATTTTAGTTCCTCAAAAAGCAGTGCACGGATGGTACATTAATCCGTTTTAAAGGGCGAGTTAGTTAGGGTATAAACTAATGCCTATTACTAATATATGGCAAACAAACACCACTGAGGTTAATACAAAGCGCATTTTTTGATAATCAGCATGATAGCTTTGCCATTGCGGGCTGGTTTTTTCAAATAGTAATACCAGCCAAAAACTAACCGCTAACCAAGCCAAGGTTATGTGTTGTGGTAAAAAAGCTAAAAAGCCAAGCGGTAAAATCGGTAGTATAGCCTTAATCGCATCTCGATAACTCTGTTGTCCAGCGTGCCATAAGTTACCACTCATAAAAGCCAAAATCGCAATACTATAAAAAGTAAAAAACTGCATATTAAAGTTATTACTACCGACTAATAACGGCCAACCGACACACGCTAAAAAGGGCAATAAGCCTAAATAGCCTAACTGGATATGATTGATGAATTTATTCATGGCTTACCCCAAAATTAACTAAAAATACGTATTCGCGATATTTTTCAGTGAGCATTGTAACATTAGACGCAAAAAAAGCTTTAGCCCTATCTGTCCAGATGACAATGAACACTTTAGTCAATAAAATCGATTGAATTAATCTAAATAATCAATTTTATTAATTTTCATTTACACCTTATTGTATTACTCAAGCCAACGCAGCAGCCTGCGTTGTTTACACTTTAAATAAACAAATGAGGAATACTATGAGCACTTCATTAATTAACACTAAATTACAACCTTTCAATGCAACGGCTTACCACAATGGTGATTTTGTTGAACTATCAGAACAAGATGTTTTAGGTAAGTGGTCTATTTTCTTTTTCTACCCAGCTGATTTTACCTTTGTATGTCCTACGGAACTGGGTGATGTTGCAGATCACTACGCGCAATTACAAGAAATGGGTGTAGAGGTTTACTCAGTATCGACTGATACTCACTTTACTCACAAAGCATGGCACGATACATCAGACACTATTGGTAAAATTACTTACCCTATGATCGGTGACCCAACAGGACGTATTACACGTAACTTTGGTGTAATGATCGAAGACGAAGGCCTAGCACTTCGCGGTACGTTTGTAATGAACCCTGAGGGCGAAATCAAAATCATTGAAACACATGATTTAGGTATTGGCCGTAGTGCCAAAGAACTAGTACGTAAAGTACAAGCGGCACAATACATTGCGACTCATGATGGTGAAGTATGTCCGGCTTCTTGGCAGCCAGGTGAAGAAACATTAGCACCATCGCTTGATTTAGTTGGCAAAATTTAAATCTACTATTACAAAGCATTAATATGCTTGAAGGCTCATCATCACAATTTTATTAAGCACATTAGTGTGATGATGGGCATTTTTGCTAAAACAAGGGTAAGTCATGTTAGATACCAACATTAAAAATCAATTAAAAAGTCACTTTGCAGCTATTGCTGATCCTGTTGAGCTACTTATCGCCTTGGATGACAGCAAAAAATCAATAGAAATTGACAATTTAGCCAACGATATTGCGTCGTTGAGCGACAAATTTTTGGTGCGAGATAATCCAGATAGTGGCGTACGCCGTCCATCAATAACGGTATCTTCACCTATTCGAGATAGCCAAATTACCTTTGCTGGTGTGCCGATGGGGCATGAGTTTACCAGTTTGGTATTAGTGTTGTTACATACGGGCGGGCATCCGAGTAAGGCGTCGGCTGCAGATCTTGAGCAAATCAAGTCACTGACTCAGCCACTTGAGTTTGAAGTGTATATTTCATTAAGTTGCCAAACATGCCCGCAAGTCGTACAAGCGCTTAATTTAATGGCTGCGAACAATAGCAACATCAAAACAACTATGATTGATGGGGCATTATTTCAAGATGAAGTAGAGCAGCGAAATATACTGGCAGTACCCGCGGTATACTTAAATGGCCAGCCCTTTAGCCAAGGTGCGATGAGCTTAACTGATATTTTAAATAAAGTTGATAGTAAAGGGGCAGAGCGCCAAGCCGCTTCTCTCAATGAAAAATCACAATTTGATGTGCTTGTCGTAGGTGGTGGCCCTGCTGGTGCATCGGCAGCAATTTATTCAGCACGTAAGGGCTTAAATACGGGCATTGTTGCTGACCGGTTTGGTGGACAAGTAGCTGATACGCTAGCAATAGAAAATTTTATATCTATTAAAGCAACCGAGGGGCCTAAGCTCGTAGCTCAGCTTGAAGAGCATGTTAAAGAGTACGATGTAGATGTCATGCACAATCAACGAGCCGTCGGTCTTAGTTATAAAAATGGTTATGAAATCACGCTTGAAAACGGAGCTGTACTCAGTACTAAATCGTTAGTACTGGCAACGGGCGCTCGCTGGCGTGAAATGAACGTAGCTGGTGAACAACAATACCGTGGTCATGGTGTAGCGTATTGTCCACATTGTGATGGACCGTTATTTAAAGGCAAACCTGTTGCCGTTATTGGTGGTGGTAATTCGGGTATAGAAGCGGCAATTGATTTAGCTAATATTGTTGAGCACGTTACGGTACTTGAATTTGCAGATACGTTACGCGCCGATGACGTCCTTATTCGTAAAGCCAATAGCTTAGAGAATATCACCATTATTAAGAATGCCCAGACTACAGAAGTACTCGGTGATGGTAAAAAAGTGACGGGCTTAAGCTATACTGACCGCACCTCAGGTGAGAACAAACAGTTAAACTTAGCCGGTATATTTGTGCAAATAGGCTTAATACCTAACACTGAATGGTTAAAAGACAGTAATGTTGAACTCAGTCAGTTTGGCGAAATAATAATAGATGCAAAAGGAGCGACATCTTTAGCGGGAGTATATGCTGCGGGAGATGCAACGACCACACCATTTAAGCAAATTATCATTGCGATGGGCAGTGGTGCAACAGCAAGCCTAGGGGCATTTGATTACTTAATTCGTCAAACACCTAGTGAAGAGCAACGCGTAGCATAAATCAAATTATAGTCTCTTGATATAACAGCTCCCACCCATAGCTGTTTGTTCACCCAAGCCGCCCTCTCCAAAGGCGGCTTTTTTGTATAAAAAATTGTGCTAGTATTTATGCTTATTTTTTTAAAGAGTTTTAGCATGTATCAAGGAAGTTGTTTGTGTAACAAGGTCACAGTACAAATTGATGGCCCGATCCAGAGCATTATTCATTGTCACTGCTCGTTGTGTCGTAAATCTAGTGGTACCGCATTTGCTACTAACGGGTTTATTAATCGTGCTGATTTTAAAGTAATCAAAGGCAATGAGTGGTTAAGCAAATTTGAATTTAAACCAGGGCGTATCCGCTATTTTTGTAGTGCATGCGGTAGCCCAATTTACAGTGAAAACCTTGATGATATAAGCAGACTAAGGTTGCGTCTGGGTATACTCGATAGTGATATTACAGAGCGGCCAATTAGTCATAATTTTGTTAGCTCAAAAGCGAATTGGGAGCAAATAAATGCTGATATCCCACATTATGATGGTTTTGAACCGACCCGCTAAGTTCGTTGGCTGATAGTGTTTTTATAATAAGTAAACTGGTAAATAGTCTGTGCCGCAACTCTCTGTTGCTTTTAAAGCAGTTGTTTCCCAGCACTTGTTCATTGGTATTGAGCCGCGGTTATAAATTGTTCAAAACTTTCACACCACACAATCACAGTGTTAAAGCGTGCAATATTAATATCGGCTGGCACCTTAATTATAAAACCATCGAATGTATTTACGCTTGCAACCCTTGTCATTGTACCTTTATATGCTAAAAAATCGGCTTCATTATCAATAAAGCGATTAGCTAAATAAAGCTGATAATCTGGGCCTGGGCTCAAGATGCCATCAAAAGAGATCATATTGTTGGTTAATCTGACTTGGCCGTTACCATAATGCAAAGCATCAGAGCCTGCGAGATCAGCTTTGAATTCACCACTATAAAGTGCTTGTTGTGCATGTGTGGCCAACTCAAGTTTGCTAGGAGAGGGTGGAGCCGTTAAAATTGGCAGTGTGTATAACCCTGCAACAAAGCCAACACAAAATATCATCAGATAAACGACTACCTGCCACAATTTACGCATCATAATAAGACCTTATCCATGAGAATATTCAGTATATTGGGCAAAACAAGCGGATGCCTTCATCTATAGTTATAAGCTAGCTTACAAAATCGGATTGGGCGAGTTCAATCGTCATTTAAGTATTTACTTTATTAGGGTGCTTGACCCTATTGTGAACTGACTTAGTTGTTAGCTCGCAATAAGTAATGTGAGCTATGTTGTTGCTAATTTAACTGGAAAATTTTTCTTATTGATAATGCGAGATCTTGTTCTTTGTCACCAAAAAATTGTTGATAAAGCTGCTCAAACTTACCGTTTTTTTGAAGTTTTAGTAACCCAGCCTCTAACTCCATTAGTAAAGCATCGTTTTGTTTATGAGTGTAAAAATAATAATGACTCGGGTATTGCAACATGATCGTTGGTTCAATCATTAAGTTTTGATGCTGCAGTTTAGTCACCTCAGCGGCAATAGCTGATACAGAGCGAGGAAAATAATCTGCCAAACCTGTCTCGAGTGCTCTAGTCATGCCTTTATAATCTAGCTCTCCATTAACAGTGAAGCCATTGCGTATAAGTACATCATAATCAGACCAACTCTGCTTTTGTAATGCTATTAAAGGCTTAAGCTGTGCTGAAGTTGATATTTCAGCGAAGCGCGGTTGTTGATTTTTATTAATTATTAGTAATCGCTTGCCGTGTAAACCTTGGTAAATTGACAATGAGGTATGATGTAAATCTGGGTAGCTGTTAGCAGGGAGCGATAGCCAAGCTAAATTAATACTGCTTGCTTTTGACAACTCTTCCACCACGCGTTTTTTATTCATTGGTCTAATGGAGTATATAAAATTAACCTGTTTTCCTTGCTCAGCAAAGGCGAGCGTTAACAGCGCATGAATATAGTGATTACGAGGGGTATCTGTTGTGCTGGGGCTTGCTAAGTGAAGATTAACGATTGCTTCATTAGCGTGTACAAAGTTAGTAAACGCCAAAGGCAATAACAATAACCAGAGCACTGCAAAATTATACAATTTCATCATTGAGCTATAACTTAAAAGTTTATGGCTCAAGTATAGCAAAATTATAATACCTCATTGTTGCAAAAAATATTATAAAAACGTAGAGGCTTTTGAATTACGTATTATACTTGTAAATATTAAAGATGTAGCTTTGGAATACTATGTTAAATAATTACTTGGTCCGTTCCCGTTTAATTGTATTAGCGCTTTTACCCGTTGTAATTTTTACGATTACTGCCATATATTCAATTAGTACTATGGGAGGATTAGTTAAAGGAATTGACAGTTTATATGAGAACCGTGTCGTACCATTGAAACAGATAAAAACGGTGTCAGATAACTACGCAGTTAATATTGTTGATTTATTTCATAAGTTCAAAGCTGGTAACATTAGTCAAAATGATTTACTTGCGGCAGTACAGCAGTCTCAAAATACAGCCGATAAAGAATGGAATACTTACCTTAGTACAGACTTAACCAGTGAAGAAAAAAGCTTAGTAAATACTGTCGAACAAAAACTTAAGCCAGTTCAAGCGCAAATTAAAAACTTGTTGAACAAAGTACGCACAGGGGATTTCCAGTCACTCCCACAACAGCAGTTTGTTACTGATCTATATAATGTATTCGATCCGTTAAGCGCAAGCTATCAAGCTTTAATAGAGCTGCAATTAAATGAAGCTAATCACTTTAAGAAACAAGCCGACGAAAACTTTGCGTTAGTAAGTCTAGTGATGAAACTATCAGTAGCACTGTTGATTTTTTTGTTGTTAGCCATTGCTTATTTTATTTACCGTTCAATTCAAAACCCATTGGTGGCGCTGCGCGATACCATTACGCAAATTGCAAATAATGCTGACTTGCGAATACGAGCCAATGTACTTGGTGAAGATGAAATTGCAGATACTGCACGAAACTTTAATAATATGTTGTCACGTATACATACTTTAGTAACCGATGTATCTGGGGCGACGTTAACTTTATCTTCTGCGGCAGAAGAAATGAACTCAATTAGTGAGCAAGTGGCCTCAACAGCCACAGAGCAAGAGCAACAGTCTACAATGATTGCGACAGCCATTACGCAAATGAGTAGTGCGATTGAACAAGTGGCACAAAATGCGATGGCCACATCAGAAAAAGCCACTAATGCAGATAGTAAAGCACAACAAGGGCAGCAAGCCGTTGCTGATAATATTAGCTCAATCCAAACGTTATCTAAGTTAGTAAATACAAATACACAATTAATAAACGACCTTAATACACAAACAAATGATATAAATCAGGTTGTAATGATGATCCAAGGCGTTGCAGAGCAAACTAACTTACTGGCTTTAAATGCTGCGATTGAAGCCGCAAGAGCAGGGGATTCTGGTCGTGGTTTTGCTGTTGTTGCCGATGAAGTAAGGCAGCTTGCTCATAATACCCAAAAAGCCACAGCGAGCATTAATGAAATGATCAGCAAGCTACAAGGTATGGCTCAACAAGCTGTTGTTGCTATGGGCAACGCTGAAAGTAGTGCACAAGAAAGTGTTGATCATGCAGAATATTCATCACAAGTTTTAACTGAAATAAATCAAGAGGTAACCGAAATTGCCGATATGAACACGCAAGTGTCAACAGCCACTGAAGAGCAAAAAATGGTGGCCCATGAATTAAGTAGTAACATCAACGAGTTTAGTTCTAGTATTGCATCAGTGAGTGAAAGTTCTCAGCAAAACGCACAAGCATCACAGGAGTTGGCGTTACTCGCAAGTATGTTACAACAACAAGTAAATGAGTTTAAAGTATAACACTGTAATGAGTGTACCTTGTTACTAATAGAGTACGAATGACAAGGTACAGTCTAAATTTATTAGTTTCACAAGGTTTGGATCGCGCAGTTTTGTGACAACATCAGCAAAAACAATAAGCTGCCACACACTTTTTTATAGATAAAATCATTGTTCTATAGCTGCATGTTTTGCAAGTGTTGCTGTGCAGCCACAATCCCCATCTGATAACCATCGCTGAGCTTTTGATAGTTTTTAGTGGTGCGGCCAACGTTAAAGTCAGCAGGTGGTGCGATGATATTTATTTTACAGTCTGCAGGTGGATTATGAATAAACGCAATACTGGCATTATAGTTATCAGCACGAGCTAAAGATGCACTGGCAAGTGCCGGGTGGTTTTTATAAATGCGGCGTGTAAACCATGGGGCCTTACTGGTTTTTTTACGATATCCAAGTGGTTGTGATAAAACGACCGTGATTTCTTCAGCCCCCATTTGATAGGCTTTTCGGATCGGAATTGAATCAGCCACACCGCCATCGGTCATGGCAATACCATCAATGACTGGGTAATCTCGATAAGCAATAGGAATCGCACAGGAGGCTTTTAACTGCTGCTCCATTTGCTCTGCTGTCGCTTTTAAATACTGCGCTGATGCTGTGTCTATATCGGTTGCGACTATATAAAATTCACAGTTCTGTGCTGCAAATGTGCCAAGATCTAAACGAATATCAGCCATGGTGGTTTGCCATAACCAATCTAAGTCAAATAAATGCCCACCACGGATAAAGCGCGCTAAATTAATAAACTCGGGTCGGCATGAATAATCAGTGATCACTTTATGATTACGTTTAGCTTGTTGGCATAAATAAGCCGCAATATTAGTTGCTCCAGCAGAGACACCAAAGCAGCGATTAAATGGTTGGTATTGTGCCCCTAAGAACGCATCAAGTACGCCGGTGGCAAATATGCCGCGCATTGCACCACCTTCTACAACAAGGGTGTGTTTGTTGTTGCTCACCGAGTTTTCTCCTTTAACTACTAACATTCGAGTTAATCACTTTGCAGTGCTTCAATAGGATCAAGCTGTGACGCTTTGATCGCGGGGTATACACCAAAAATAAGGCCGACTAACGCACAAATACTAAACGATAACACTATGGCGGTCATTGACCACGATACCGCCCACTGCGAATACATAGAGATAATTTCAGACAAGCCAATACCAAATACCACACCCAGTAAGCCACCTAAAATAGAAATGGTAAAGCTCTCGGCAATAAATTGTATCCGAATGTCTTTTTGTGTTGCACCAATAGCACGCAGTAAGCCAATTTCTTTAGTGCGTTCAAGCACCGTCGCCAACATGATATTCATAATACCGATACCGCCAACCAAGAGTGAAATGCCTGCCACGCAGGACATCACAATATTAAATATTTGCTGGGTTTGTTTTTGCTGGGCTAATAACGCGGCAGGAATAACTAATTCAAAATCATCAATATCACTGTGGCGATTTTGCAGTAAATGTTCCAGTGCTTGTGCGGCAACAATTGGATCAACCGATTTATCAATGGCTAGTTTCAAGCTGCTGACTTCACTATCAAGTAAGCCACTTTCAAAGCGGTGTAATGCAGTACTAAGTGGAATAAATACTTGGTTTTGTTCGTTACCAAGTTTGACTCCTTGAAATTCTTTTTTCTTTAAATAAGGCGCTTGTAAAATACCGACTACTTTAAACCATAAGTGGTTAATTTTTATTTGTTGACCGAGTGCGTCACCTAACGGAAATAGTTGCTTGGCAGTATTTGCGCCAAGCATTGCCACTTGAGCAAACCGTTGTTGATCGTTTTTATTTAATATACGTCCAGCAAATAGTTGAAAATGTGACAGCTGAAAATAATTAGCGCTTACACCTACGGCATTGGCGTCGCTGTTATTGTATTGGCTAAAAATATGATACGTCTCGATGGTTTTTTGTGCGGCAAAATCGGTAACAAAAGGCAGCGAATCGTGGGCAACTTGGGCATCACGCAGGCTTAAACCGGCCGAATGCTTACGTTGCTCTTTGAGTTCTTTTTCATCGAACTCTTTGCCATTAACAATCAAATTATATAACCCCATAGAGTCAATCATTTTCATGGCTTCACGTTCAGCACCTTCACCAATATTGAGCATAGCAATGACGGCACCGACACCAAATATCATCCCTAATAAAGTCAGTAAAGTACGTAACTTATGCTGTGCAAGCTCTAAGGCGGTGTCAATAAATAAAGTTAAATATTTCATCAGATGTCCTTTATATCAATGAGTGAGATCACATCATTAGCAGCTAAACCTGCGAGGATCTCTACATGACTAAGGTTATGTTTGCCTAATGAAACGGTCTTTTTGATAAATTCGCCAGCTTCTTCAACATAAACATAATGCGCATTTTGTTCGGTAAAAACACTTTGTTTGGGTACCACTAAACGCTCACTTTGCGGTGTCACTAAAATAGTCGCATTGAGTTTTAAACCCGGGCGTAAAGCGTTATTTTGCTGATTTATCGTTGCTTTTAGCTCGTAAAATTTTTGTGGATCGCCGCGTTTTATTGATTTAGGAAACGGCGATACCGCGATTAACTCGCCGCTAAATTGCTGCTCAGGCAATGCAATAAGTTTGAATGTAAGTGACTGACCTACGGTTAAATCGATTGCTTCACGTTCAGACACATATAACATCAACTGCATTTGGCTAACATCAGGCAGTGCTGCTATTTTTTGACCAGGCCATAAGGATTCACCCGCTCGCGGTTTTTCGCCGCGCCAATTAGTACTATGGGTTAATAAGCCATCGTGAGGGGCGATGATCTCAAGCAATGATAGGTTAGTGTTCAACGTTGCTAATTTTTGTTTGTATTGGTCTTCTTTCATTTTTAATAACATCAACTCTCCGGTGGCACTTTGCTCAAAACGGCCAGTTTGCCAGTCGTAGTAGTTATGTTTTGCATTTAAAAACTCAACATTTTGTTGTGACTCTAAAATATCTAATTTAGAGCGAATGCGTTCATCTTCAATTGAGTAATCTTCGGCAAATTGCTTTTCTTCATTAACCAATACAATATCGTGCTCTAAAATAGTCTTATCTTTATCTATTTCTCCTGATTTTTGTGCTAAATCTTGCGCTGCTAAAGCCGCTTGATTAGTGTTTTTTTGGCTTTGCCGACGCATTTGTTCGCCATCAAAACGAGCAATGACCTGACCTTTTTTAACTTGGCTATATTCTGGCATTAACCATGCTAAAGTTTGTGGCCCACGGCTTGATGCTGGCGCAACAATCAGGGTTTCATTTGCTGCGATCAAATGCCCTTTGGCTTCAACCTCAGTTTTAAAACTATGTTCACTAACCGTATAAGTAAGCGCGTTTTGAATTTCATGTTCTTTTGAACAACCGCTGATAAATAAAGCTGTAACGATTAAGCTAAGTGCAAAGCTCGTTTTCATAATTTTACCTCGTCGCCTAGTTGTAGGCCGCTTTTGACTACGGCGAGATTATCGGTAAAGTGACTTATCTCTATAAATTGTTTGTTATTTTCAGTGGTTGCAACATAGGGACCTTGTTGATCATATTGCAAACTGGTTAAAGGAATACTTAATACTTGAGGTAGGCGAGCGGTGGTGATCTCTAAGCGCGCAGTAAGTCCTGGGCGAATAACACTGGTGTCAATATTATCAATACTAACAATGGCATCCACAATCCGACGCTTATCTTGATATGACTTTTCTCTAAATACACGACCCAAACTCTTTATTTTCCCTGACACAACTAGTTCGCTACTGCCATCAATGGTTATTTTAACGGTTTGCCCTGGGGCAATTTTACCGCTGTCGGGTTCATCGATTTGTGCTTTTACTTGCATATTTTTAAGTACAGCAAGCTCAATAACAGGCTGACCAAATTGCACACTTTCACCAATGGATGACTTTTCACCTTCATAATTGGTTTTATAAATTACCAGCCCATCAATTGGGGCTTTTACCTTAAGGCGTTCAATATCTTGTAAATACCCGTCTACCTCACTTTGCAGCCGTGCAACTTTACTCTGCACCATTTTTAAGTTTAGTTCTTTGCTCTGTTGCTGAAACGTTTGCTTACTTTTAGCAAGCGTTAGATCGTTGTTTGCAATAGTAAAATCAATTTGTGACTTTTTACGTTCAACTTCAGAGCGAGATTGATCAACAATCTCTGCTTTGCGTTTAGCTTTATCGTAGTTCATTTTCATTTCGGCAACGCTGAGGGTCAATTCTTGCTCTTTGATAAGTTCTTTATTTTGCGCATTTTCGAGCTGTTTTTTTGCTCGCTCTAATGAAGATTGTTTGTCGATTAGCTTATCGCGAACTTGTTTATCGTCAAACGATACCACCACTTGGCCTTTTTTAACTTGGGTGTTTTCCGCTAGCATAGTCTTAATTTGGTATTGCCACATACGAGCAACTGACGGCGGGGCAATGATCGCACTGGTTGATGACTCTAGTTCGCCATTGGCATTAACCGTAATAGCAATATCACTCTTTTTCACTAGATAATGTTGTTGCTCATCGTCATTACATGCAGTTAATAGCAACATACTCAATATTATGCATAAAACGTTATGATTCATCAGAGTCTTCTCCGATTGTTAATTTTGCACTCATGCCCGGTAACAGTTTTAAATTCTGAGCGTTAAAGTTAAAGCGAGTTCTAAAGTAGGCATCTTTGCCCCACTGAAGGCGTTCTTCTGGCTGAGTTGAAATTTCGCTTAAAGTCGCATTGAGCGGCTGTTGTAAATAGGCGTCAAATAACAATTGCGCCTGTTGGCCAAGTTGTAAATGTTGATAATCAATTTCGTGTACCCAGGCTTCAATGTAGAGTTCACTCATGGCCGGTATTTCGACAATTTTCCAGCCTGGTTGGGCTGTCATACCAACAAATGCTTTTTCGCCATTCCACGGGTGGTTTGCATATAAAACGGGCCCTGTACGCTGTGCCTTAATGCTCATACTTGCCAGTTGCGTTTTATTGTATGCAAGGTCTGTTTTTAGTTGTTCAATAGTCAGTAGCTGCTTATTGCGCGCAACGGTATTTTCAGTTTTAACTTGGCTGAGTTCTTCGGATGATTTTTGTTTATTGATCAGGGCTTTTTCAAGTTCGAGCTGATTTTTTTGATAATCATAGGTACTTAAGTTAGCGTGTGGAATAGCAGCATCAATACGGGCACGCGCTAGTAAAAGCTCAGTGCGCTTAAAGTTAAACTCAGCTTCTATTTGTTTTTCTTGATTGCTGGTGGTGATCCTAAGCAGCTCTTCTTCGGCGGCATCTAAACTTACTTCATCTTGTTCAATTTCACTGGCAATCGAGCCGCTATCAAACACCACAACAACATCATCTTGTTGCGCTATTTCGCCTTCTTTCATCATCCATTGCACTTGTACTCGCCAGTTGTCTGATTTTGGAGCATAAAAAATTTGCTTATCGCTGGCTTTTAGCTCACCGCTGAGTAACAAACTTTGCGCATTGCTTGAGAAAGCTAAGCTGCAAAGTAATAATCCTAAACAGGCTTTGAAACATTGACTTTTTAACATCCGCTATCCTCTATGACTATGCCATCTTTCATCCGAATAATTCGCTTAGCATAAGCAGCAATATCTTCTTCATGGGTTACCATGACCAAAGTATGTCCTTGTTGGTGGAGTGAGCAAAGCAACTGCATAATTTCATGAGACGTTTTACTATCGAGGTTACCCGTTGGTTCATCAGCAAAAATGACTTTTGGCTCATTTACTAGTGCTCTGGCAATAGCAACTCGTTGCCGCTGACCACCGGACATTTCAAATGGTTTATGGCGTGCGCGATTTTGTAAGCCAACCTTATCCAGCATCGCCATAGCGCGCTCACTGGCTTGCTGTTTTGGGGTGTCGGTATAACGCAGTGGCAAAGCCACATTTTCTTGAGCACTAAGGCGAGTTAATAAGTGAAAGGTTTGAAATATAAAGCCAATTTTTTTATTGCGGATAGCTGACAAACTTTCGTCATCTATTTCTTTAATACTTTCACCAGAGAGCAAATAACTGCCTGAGGTTGGTGTATCCAGACACCCAAGGATATTCATTAAAGTCGACTTCCCTGAACCGGAAGCGCCCATCACGGCGACAAACTCACCTTCTTTAATATGTAATGAAACATTACTTAATGCAATGACTTGCGTTTCGCCTGCACCATAAGTACGGCAAAGATTTTCGACCCTGATCATACAGTTACTTTTGTTTTTATTATTATCTGATTGGTTAAACTAGCGAGTTTTATAGCGAGACACAAGTCCAAATCTAGTAGTTAAATATACGTCTATTTGCAGCCTTTAATTGTTTTAACATTTAAAGGCTAATTAAATCATCATAAGTTAACAATTGCGTGGTTTTACCGTTGATTTGTTGCGTTTTAGCCAAGAGTTGAGCGGGTTTAGCGAATATTTTTTGTTACAAAAAAGCCAAGTAATTCGATAAAAGAATTACTTGGCTGGCTTTAAGGTCAAAAATCATACAGCATATTCAGAGTGTTATACCCACATCTAGGTTAAATTGCTGCAACCCACATAACACCGACTTCTTTTTTTACCACTTTTACATGGGTGCCAGCACTTAGTGGTTGCTGGCTTTTTAGTTTCCAGCTCACCCCGGAATACGAGTAGGTACTAACACCTAAATCATCAACATCGCTAGTGAGTATAAAATCAAGCTCTGCAAAGTCACTTGTCACTTCTTTATGATCAACATTATCTTGCATGCGTTTTAGCGGTTTCCATAGTAAAACAGCGCATGCGGCGGTGACCAAGGTATTACTCCAAAGTGCGGTGGTTAATGAGTCTTCTAACAGCGCGAAGTTCATCATTAATCCAGTTGCAAATAATGATATACCCAAAAACAACAATATAAAGGTCGACATTCCCAGCACTGCTACTTCAATTATCAGTGCCAGTACACCTAAAATCATCAGTGTTTGGGCTAAATTATTGGTAATGAACTCCATAGTTTGCTCCTTTACAGTTTAACCTTTTTGTTTGGTATTTAAGGTATTAATAATCGACATCGCTTGCGCTACCATAGAGCTGGCATCGGTGCCGTTATCGGGTAATAAAACAACTGACGATTCTTTAGCAATGGCTTGTTTTGCGGCAATTGCTTTTGAGGCGAGGTCTAATTGAATGGCTTTTTGACCTTGCTCAGTATCAGCTGCTTCACCTACTTTACGTAGTGCATCAGCTTGTGCTTCGGCTACCGCAATAATGGCTTTAGCTTCACCTTCAGCACGCAGGATTTGCTCGGCTTTTTCTGCTTCAGCGGCTAGTACTTGCGCTTGTTTTTTACCTTCAGCGACATTGATATTAGCTTGACGATCACCTTCTGATTCTAAAATTTGTGCACGTTTAACACGTTCCGCTTTCATTTGTGCTTCCATCGCTTCCATTACTGATTGCGGTGGCACAATATCTTTAATTTCATAACGTAATACTTGAATACCCCAAGGATCTGCGGCTTGGTTAATTGCCGCAACAATATTAGTATTTAGTACATCACGTTCTTCAAAGGTTTTATCCAGCTCCATTTTACCAAGCTCTGAACGCATCGTTGTTTGCGATAATTGCGTAACGGCAAACACATAATCATCAACACCATAAGTGGCTTTGTATGGGTCCATAACACGGAAATACAATACACCATCAACAATCAATGAAATATTATCTTTGGTAATAGCAGATTGCGACGGCACATCTTGAGCTTGCTCTTTTAAGCTACGATCAGCGGCAATACGATCAACAAACGGCACAATAAAGTTTAGGCCTGCTTCTTTAGTTGATTGATACTTACCAAAACGTTCAATGAGCCACGCACGGTTTTGTGGCACAAATTTAACACTGCTTTTTAGCAGTACTAAAACAAAAATGAGTAAAAACGCCTCAACAGTGAATAACATGTTGAGAACTTGCGTGATCGGGTCCATAGATACTCTCCTTTAATAGTGGCCAATATGGCATGCCACACTATTACTTATGTAATTATTAGCGTGACTAAACCTAGGTTACCATCGTGCTGTTAACCCGCCTAGTGAAAATTCGTGACAAAGTATGTCAGTTAAAAATTGAGCATATTCTAGTTTTTAAGCAGATACAATAAGACGTTACTGCTTTTTAGGTGATGGTTAGTGCCACACGTTCATTACGTGCACAAAGATTTACTTGGAATGACGATGGTACGCCAAATTTTGCAAAAGCTGGCACAAACTTAGAGCAACAAGCGTTTACTGCGCTGTTGTGGCAAATGGTGTATAACGCCAGTTGAAGGTAGGGCGTGATGTTGAACAATTTAATTATTGATATGTTTATCTAAGCTCATACCATGGCACTGATAAGCGCACCAGTGTCGGTAACACCAGCTTCTTTCATTGCTTCAGCGATTGTTTGAACTAATGAACCCATTTGAGCTTGCATTGATACAATCATATTAGTTTGCGCTTCGACTTGTGCTTTAACAGCCTCATCTTGCTGGTTATCTAGCGCTTTTAACTTAACGAGTTGCTCTTTTTGTTGTTCAATCTGTTCTTTGACTTTTTTCAGCTGTTCGATCATTTTAGCGATATGATCGGGCATATCTGAACTTGCCTCTTTTTCCGCTTTCTCTTTCGTTTCCCTGCCTGATAAGTTGTCTAACTCTTTCTCTGATAAACGATAGTCAGCACCGTTTTGGTTTTTTGATGTTGTTGCTGTTTCTTGTTTCGTTTTCTGTGTGGTATCTGTTTGCTCTGTCGCTATCTTTGTTGGATAGGCTTGCTGTTTGTGTATGTGCATTATTATTGATTATCCTTAATATTATATTTGTATGTTATCGGCCAACTTGGTAAAGATCTAAAGAGCTAATAAAAAATAATTTAGTCAAATATTAACGTAGCTTGCATTTTAAGCTGCGTAATAAAGGAAATCACCGTGGTGAGCAATGTCAAATATATATATTCAAAATGAAAAAAGGATTGGCAGATTCAGCTTCGAAGTGCATAACCGCTATGCAGCTATCACTACCATTATCAGCAGTGAAGTGATCGTAACAACTGCTTTTTCGTAGGACTTTAATAAATCAATCGTTGCCGCTGTAACTGTGTATGCTGATTTATCTTCAACAGCGTGCGGCCGCTCATCAATACTTACTCTATTTTTTAAAGCAATTCACATATATTCAGCTGGCCACTTTTTCTACCAATTCAAGTTATGTATTTATCTTCTGAATCTAAGTTATTACGCAGTTAAAACAGCGAATAAAAAGTATTTACAGCAGCATTGTCAAAGATTTGCCTGATGACGCGCTAAGGTTATAGTAGTATCATAGAATGAGTATTTTTAAAGGAACTGCTTATGGCACGCATTGAAAATTTAAATTTGTCACAACAGGTAACTAATGAGTTAGGTAAAGCCATTATTAATGGTCATTACACTGCTGAAACGGGTTTACCTACTGAAGCAAAATTATGTGAAGAGTATGGCATTAGCCGTACTGCTATTCGTGAAGCAGTAAAAATGCTTGCTGCCAAAGGGCTTATTTCATCGCGCCCACGTCAAGGCATTCGTGTTGAACCAGCAAACACATGGAATTTATACGACACTAGTGTATTAAAATGGTTGCTTGATAGTAGCCCGACCTTGTATGTATTAAAAGAATTTTTACAGGTACGTTTAGCCATTGAACCGCAAGCTGCGGCACTTGCAGCAAGACGTGCTGATAAAGGAGCAATTGCAGAGATTGCGATTGCAGTTGAAAAAATGCAAGCTGCGGCTGATGCCTCCGATGGTGAAATCCATGAAAGTGATTTAGCCTTTCATACCGCAATTTTGTTTGCCAGCGGTAATCGTTTTTTCTTTCAATTGCGTGATTTTATTTGTACTGCTCTTAACGTTAGTATTCAGCATACAACACCCGCGAAAGGTAATAAAAAAGCCATTGCGGATGAACACTTTAAAGTGTACCAAGCAATTTTAAATGGTGAGCCTGAGCGCGCTAAAAACATGATGACGAACATGATTGACGAAGCGATGTCATTTATTGAAAAAGCAATAGCTGAAAAAGAGTCTCAAAACGAATCGAAGTAACCATGTTTGTTAATGAATGCTCTTAATACTTAATGAAATAATTCTAGTCTCAATATCACACACAACAAGTTATTCAAGTCTCGTTGCTAAATGTGTTTTTATTAATGAGCACAATAGGCATGTATTTTTTGGCGCTATGGATAAACATCAACAACACAATACAGGGGTGTTGTATCGCTTATCTCAGCAACAAGCGTGTATTTGTAAAATTTGACGAGACAATGGGCTTTCCCGATGGCATGACAGTCGATAACGACAATCACTTGTGGGTCGCGTCTTGGAATGGCCACTGCCTTTATCGTTTTTGTGAAAATGGCACTATCGTGCATTTTTATCGACTTCCCGCACCTAGGATCACCAGCCTCACTTTTTTTGGCGATGACCTAACAACCATCGCCGTTACCTCCGCCCGTACTGGCCTAGAACCTGAGATACTAAAACAATACCCCTACAGCGGCGCCGTATTTATTTTAACGGCAAGCGTCAAAGGGATCGCAGAAAGCCCAGCCCAACTGTAATTAAGTAGATCGCAAATAAACGATGTGTGCACTTGTCATTAGAGGCCGCACTCGAAAGAATGTTTAATTTTTGACCTACAACAAGCCGTTCAGGGGAGTATAACTACAACGATTTAGCTTTGAATGAACCAGACACGATACCTTGCTTAAGCCTTTATTTTGAACTTTAAAAATATGGTATACAAACAGTGGGTACAATATGTCATGTTTTATAAGATAAGTTACCTTATTTAATCTAACTGTCCGTTTAAAATTTTTTTGCTGATATTCTATTGTTCACTGCAACGCAGGCAGCTTACAGCTTAGGTGACGATGGACCGACAAAAATATCGGGAATATTTTTGAACTGCGAAGCAGACCTTTATGGCGAAGGGCAGGACGCCTAAAGTAAACGACATATCTAGTAAAGAGTGCAGCCTGAGGACGTGAGGTCATGGCAGATTTTTGTTCCCGACAAAATCTAAGTACCTAAATCCATTTAGGCAATGACCGACGTAACCAAGCTCCATGGATGGATTGTTAACAGCGCGGTTTATTTGAAATTAAGTTCACTTTGATTTGTCGCGAGGTAAACTCGCTGCTACGAATACATGGCTCTAATGCTCTTCATCAAAGATTTGAATTTGATTGCGGCCTGATTTTTTCGCTACGTAGAGTGCGCTGTCGGCGGCGAGGACCATCATATCTGCGGTGGTATGTTTATCTGGTGTACAGCTGTAACATCCGATGCTGAGGGTGAGGTGGTCGGCGATGTTTGAATTTGGGTGCAGGATATTTAGTTGACTGATTTGCTGTTGCAGTAATTTGGCAAATTTTAAACAGTGGGTTTTATCAATGCTGGGTAACACAATTGCAAATTCTTCTCCGCCGTAGCGGGCTGCTAAATCACCTTGTCGCTTACATAAGTTATGTAGTGCATGGGCAACTTGTTTGAGCGCTTCATCGCCTTGCTGGTGGCCATGATTGTCGTTATAAAGTTTAAAATAATCGATATCACAAATGATTAAACTCAATGGTTGATTTGAGCGTGTTGCACGTTGAATTTCATTAAGTAATGTTTGATCAAAACAGCGACGATTGGCGATATTTGTTAGGCTGTCGAGGTTTGCTTGTGATTGCAGTTCTTGGTTGACCAATAGTAATTGTTGTTGAGCTTGCTCTAAGCGTTGTTTATACAGAACGTTTTTGAGTGCATTGGCAATAATTTCACCCACCAGTTTGATCCGCATAAGATCGGTGTCGGTCCAGTGGCGTATATGTGTTACGCAATCACAGCCAATAAAACCAAACAAGGAGTTCTCAGAGCGAAGCCCAATGCATAAAACAGATTTGATCCCTTCGGATTCAAATTCAGCTTTTTCGGCTGCAGCGGCTGGAGGGAGTAAATTAACATTCGGTACCTTAAAAACGTGCTTTTCGTTCATCATAGTAAAAAAGTACGGTAGTAAATCTTGCTGAATACCTTGCAGCTTTTCTTTAAATGGCTTGATCTGTGTATTAACCCATTCATGGGTATTACTCATTTCTTTGCCGTCTTCGCTAAATTGAAATAAATAGCTGCGGTCAGCATCACAAAATGTACCTATGGTTTTTAAAGCACTTTCGATTTGTTGGTCTAGATTATCTATCTGTATATCAATTAGTTGCGTTGATATTTTTGCTATTACTTCGTCAAAGTCAGCTTGCACAGAACACGATGAGTGTGATTTTAACACCAGCATCATTAATTGTGGGCCAATTAGACTGTAGGTGACTGTTACACAGGATATTGTGTGTTTTGTGGCGATATTATAGGTTTGTTCGGTGTTATTTTGGGGAGTTAAAAAGGTGTGATAATCAACAATCGTGTGGTTTTCTGTTTGTTTAATAGATAAGTGCTGAAACGCTTTTTCTACTGGACTTATTGCCGGCATTAAATTTAGTAACTGTTGGCTCAATGCATTGGCGTGCAGCGTGTCTGTTTGTTGATCAAACAATACGATTGCAAGTGGTAAGGCTTGTAAAGATTGCCAAATTTCGTCTACAGAATACTGTCTCACTGGATTTCCAACTTCCTATTAACAAATTAAGCTTACATTCAATTTTAAGAAAATGGTACTTTAATTAGCCGTTTTATATATAAATTAACTCGATATTAAGTTTTTAGTGCGTTTGACTGATGGAAGTACTACAATTGATACTGTATATCATTACTCTTTTAACGTTTCTTAGAATGATGACTCTTAGCACACTAAAGCACAGGTAAAACCGCCTTTCATGACCGACATTACAACTCACCAAGCATCACGACGTAGATTATTAATTGCATTAGCCATCACTAGCTCATTTATGATTATCCAAGTGATTGGTGCCTATTATGCAAACTCTCTTGCTGTATTAGCCGATGCAGGGCATTTATTTGTTCATAATAGTTCTTTATTTATTGCTTTGATCGCATCGAGCTTAGCGATTCATTTAGCTAAAAACTACAACGATGGTTATCAAAAAGCAGAGTTGACAGGTGGTTTGATCAATGGCTGTTTGTATTTAGCGATCAGTTTAGTAATTTTATACGAAGGTGGCGAGCGCTTTATGCATCACCATGAAGGGCAAGGGCCAGTTGTCAATAGTTATTTAATGTCGGTAATTGCTGCCACAGGGTTTTTATTTCACGGTGCCGCAGCATGGGTATTATATAAAGGCAGAAAGGCCAGCTTTAATGTTTATGCGGTATTTTTGCACTCATTTTTTGATTTGATTTCAACCGTGTCTACGTTTGTCGCCGGTATACTTATTTATCTAACGGGTTGGAGTGTTATTGATATTTTATCAAGCATGTTGATTGCGTTATTTGTTTTGTTTACAGGCGTAAAAGTAATTGTTGGTTGTGTTAAAGGTCTGCGTTTAAATAAAGCGAAACTACCCGATGTGGCCGATATTGAAAGTGCCATAGGGCAAGTTGAGCACGTAGAAAATGTACATAATGTTACGGTTATGCGCCGCGATAAGGAGTTAGTTGTTGGGGCACATGTAGTACTTAAACAACATTGTACTAAAGAAAAACATGATGAAGCATGTCGACTTAAAGTTGAGCAATTGTTAGCCCAGCAATTTAATGTTGGTAATAGCGTTTTACAAATCGAAAGCCATGGTTGTCAGCATTAAATACAAGTAGTTAACTTGGCAAAATACGTTTTTTCTTTTACTTTTAGATACAGTCTATTTTATTCGGAAGCAAACATTGCCGTTTTCTCAGCATCGATATTTTGCATTTAGCTGCTCCATACTTTTGGGCGTGTTGGCCGGCTTTGTTAATTTACTGCCATTTTGGTTTCTAGACAGCTCTGAATTTTTATTTGGTCAGCTTTTTGTTTTAATTTGTTTGTTGCTATTTGGCTTACGCTACGCGTTAATTGCTTGCGCTATCAGTGCGGCTTTTATTTTTTATCGCTGGGGGCATTGTTGGCCATCAATCGTATTTGTTGGCGAAATACTTTGGCTGTATCACTTTAGCTTTAAAGCCGCGCGGCTGCTGTTTATCCGCGGTATTATTTATTGGCTGTTAATAGGTATTCCACTGCTGGGGCTAATTGGTTATTTTATCATTGAGCTACCCATACTTGCTATAGTAACAGCCTTAGTTAAGTACTTCTTAAATGCCGCTATTGTTTTATGTGTTATTGATTTATTGAGCTTTTTCTTTATTCAGCAGGTATGGCAAAAGCGACCAAATTCGTTGTATAAAATTCTTAATTACATTGTAAGCATTCTCATCATTTTAGTGGTGTTATTAACCTCCATTGTACTTACCAACAATCATTACGCGCGTATCGAATACGAAGTGAAGGCGCAGCTTTCTGAAAAATCTGAAGACATTGCCGAAAAAATTGACCTGTATTTAAATGACTATCGCCGAGGCATCGTATTAACTGCAAAAGCCATAGAGCAGGGGGTTGATAAACAGTTAGCACTGAGTCATTTGATGGCACTATACCCTAACTTTCTTACATCAATGGTTACGGATGAAAACGCAATTGCGCGGATATTTTACCCACTTAGTTTACAAGAAAGCTTAAAAGGTAGCGATTTATCGGTTGCCGATCGGGATTACTTTACAATAGGTAAAGACTCGCCAACAGGCTATATTTCTAATGTTTTTAGGGGCCGAGGATTTGGTAATGAACCCATTGTGGGTGTTTCTGCACCAGTGCATATTAACGGGCGTTTTCGGGGAGTTGTTGAAGGCTCGTTAGTGTTGGGCTCATTTTTGCAATTTAGGCCAACCATATTTGATAATGATGGTGAATTGATAATTCTTGATGCCAAAAAACAAGTGGTATTTAGCACCTTGCCTAATCATTATTCGGTATTGACTCAGCTCACTGAAGATAAATTTACCCAGTTAAAAGGTGATCAACAAGCCATTATGACCACCGACATTGATGGTGAACAATATTACGTAAAAATATATTTATCACAGCATCAAGGCTGGTATGTGGCAAGCTTATTAAAACGTAAATACGCTAATCTTGTGGCGGCAAGTGCGTGGGGGCAATCACTGTTACTGACTTTTGTGGTGATTATTTTGATCAGTATTTTTATCACCCAGTTGAGCCGTTGGTTGGTAAGGCCAATAGAAGAGCTTACCGAACAAATCGATGCCTTTGATCCTAAAGCTGATATCAGTGATTTACAGACTCAAAATAATGCGTGGCTGGAAGTACTGAGTTTACAGCAGCAATTTGCAACTTTAGCATTTAAATTGACCAGCAACTTTAAAGATCTAGAACAAGTAAATACTGAAAATGCAGCACTTAATCTGCATTTAAAACAGTTTAATGTAGAGTTAGAGTATCAAGTAAATGAAAAAACAGATGAATTAGTTAAAGCTGTGGCAACTGCAAATCAGGCCAGTAAAGCTAAATCACAATTTTTAGCGAATATGAGTCATGAAATTCGCACCCCGTTGAACGGTATTATGGGGCTGACTGATATTTTACTTAATGCTGATGACGTGAAGTTGGAATACCGTGAACAGTTGCAAATGATACAGCAAAGCGCAAAAAATCTATTATTGATTTTAAACGATATTTTAGATTTTTCTAAAATTGAGGCGGGGGCGGTCAAACTAGATATTCATATAGTTAATGTACGAAAACTGCTTACCCAGTTAGCGCAGGTGTTTACAAATACTGGCGTACAGCCAGGCGTTGAATTTGTATTAAATATTGCCCCGTCAGTACCAGATGTGGTGCAGTTAGATTCATTAAGGTTAAGCCAAATTGTCAATAACTTGTTGAGTAATGCAGGGAAATTCACGAAAACTGGCAGTATAACTATGAACATTGATTATGCTGATAATCATTTGTCTGTGGCTGTAACAGACACCGGTATTGGTATTTCTGGGCAGCAGCAATCATCGTTGTTTAGTGAGTTTACTCAAGCCGATATTTCAACCACGCGGCAATATGGTGGTACTGGTTTAGGCTTGGCTATTTGTAAGCGAATAGTTCAGTTAATGGGGGGCAAACTTAAATTACACAGCGAGATTGGCAAAGGCAGTTGCTTTACTATCACCATTCCTGTTGAGGTGGCGCAACTCAGTGACGAAGTTGACATACAGCAAAACATCCCTGATTTAACTGGATTGAAAGTATTACTGGTAGAAGATAACCAAATCAATCAAATCGTTATTGCTAAAATGCTCAGTGATACTCATTGCACCTTAGAGGTTGCTAACGATGGTGAAAAAGCACTGGCGTGCTTACAACACAACATGGCCGATATTATTTTGATGGATTGCCAAATGCCTATTATGGATGGGTACCAGTGCACAGCTGAAATCCGTAACAATGGTGCTCAATTTGGCCCTGTGGTTATTATAGCCATTACTGCTAATGCTTTTGAAGACGATCAAAAACGTTGTTTAGAAGTGGGTATGGACGATTTTATTGCCAAACCGGTCGATCGTGCCCAACTTTTTCAATGCCTTAAAAAGTGGGCTGATACATTGAGTTAACTAGCTATGTAGTTTGCAATTTCTCTTGCAGTGCTTGGATATACGCATCGCTAATGAGAATCTCGGCAGTTGTTGGTTTTGCAAAGTAATAGCCTTGAAGGTCATCGCAGCCGATACTGTTTAAAAAGCGTATTTGCTCAATTGTTTCTACACCCTCTGCAATGCAATACAGATTTAGGTTTTCAGCTAAGGTATGGATTGTTCTGATAATTGACTCATTATTGCTATCTCGCCCGATATTACGCACAAAGCTTTGATCAATTTTAATCACATCAATTGGAAATTGACTTAAATACGTTAAAGAAGAATACCCGGTGCCAAAATCATCCAATAACAATTTAAAACCAGCGCTTCTGAGTGCTTGCAGCTGCTTAGCCGCTTTGTTTTTGTCATCAAGCAAGGTGTTTTCGGTGATCTCTAAACGTAACTGAACAGGTTTTATATGGTGCTGATTTAGAATAAGTAATAAGCGTTCGGCTAAATTAGACTTTAAAATATGCACTGGTGATAAGTTTAAAGATAGGTAAAACCGCGGATTAGCTTTAAATAATGGTGCGAGATCTTCAAGTGCACGGGTCAGCGCTTGTTCGGTTAGTACATCGATTAAACCAGTTTCTTCCGCAATAGGTATAAACACTGCTGGGGATATCAATTCAGCCTGATGCTGCCAACGCATTAAGAGCTCTACACCTTTGATTTTTTTACTTTTATTGTTAACAATTGGCTGGTAATTATTAAAAAACAAATCGTCCTTGTAGGCGTCTTTTAAAGCATTTTCGAGCAGCAGCTTTTGGGTGATTTGGTTATTCATTTGTTCAGTGAAAAACTTAAAGCCGTTGCGGCCCGATTGTTTAGCATGCATCATCGCTATATCGGCATTACGAATAAGCTCATCGGTGGTATCGGCATCAAATGGGTAGAGTGCAACACCGATACTGGCCGAGATATTAATTGCAAAATCGTTGATCACCACCCGTTTTGCAAGCTCTGCAGTTAGGCTACGTACTAAGTTACTTAAACTTTGTGGTGAGTCTAAGTTTTTAATCAATAACAAAAATTCGTCACCACTTTGACGCCCGACAATGGCATTATTATCAAGCATGCTATTCATTCGATGGGTAATATCACATAATAGCTGATCGCCAACCGCATGACCAAACGAGTCATTCACCGGTTTGAATTTATCTAAATCTATAAACAGCAAAGCAACAAGGCTCGCGCGCGTATCGGCATCTTTGATCGCATGCGATATCTTTTGATACATTAATGTTCTGTTTGGCAGCTTAGTTAATGGATCATAGTTTGCCAGATAACGAAGCTCATTTTCAGCACGTTTTTGCTCAGTTAAATCAGAAATAACTACCACATAATAGCTCACCACATTACTGTCTTTTGCCACTGCGGTAATACTGATATGAATGGGGTGCGACGGATTTATCTTAGTTTTTATATATGCGTCACCGCGCCAGTTCTGCTTTGGCTGCAATGATTTTAGAATATTGATGAAGTCGACATATTGTTTTTTACCCAGTGCCGCTAAAAACCTTTTTAGCTCAAGCTTTGCTGGTTTTTTTTGCATTGAGAAGGCTTCAGCAAAGCTATTATTAACAGAAAATGGAATGAGTTGACTGTCTAAAATAAGTAGCCAATCGTTTATTTGACTAAAGGCTTCACCTAATACCGCAGCTTGATGTGCTGTAGCACGCTGCTCTGTAATATTAGTATAAATTCCAGCTAATCTTGTAGGATAGCCTTGCTCATTCGTTTCTATCACTTTACCTATGTCGTGGTACCAAAGCCAGTTTCCATTAGCATGTTGAAGCCGATACGTGACCTGCCATTGTTGAGCATTTTTTTGAGTGATGAATATATGCCAATCATGCAGTATTTTGCGCTTATCATCAGGGTGTATTAATGCGCAAAAATCGTCAAAATTAAACTTCTGAGGCAAAGTTTGATAGCCTAGTTCGTGTTTTAAGCGCTGCTGCTTTATCCAATGTGCGCCAATATCAACTTCCCATACACCGCTTTTACTACTGTTTAAAGCAAGCTCAGTTTGTTGTTGTGATTGCAGTATTTCATCATGAGTATGCTTAATAATGCGCTGACGAGAGCGGTATTGCCAAAAAATAACAAATAGCACTAAAAACGTAAGTAATAAATAAAGACTTATTGCAAGAGGAGAACGCCACGGGGCATAAGCAACGTTAAAGTTAAGCGTTTTTTCATCACCGAGGCCTGAGTCATTTAAGTTATATGCTGCGATTGTAAGTTGATAATCACCAGCAGGAAGTTTAGTAAAAAAGACTTTATTGTTATTTAGCTTTTCATAGCTTAATTTACTTGGGCCAGTTAATGACACCTTATAGCGTGTTCTATCAACATTTTGAAAATCAAAGTTGGAAAAACTAACTTCTAAACCCATGTCTTCATCAGTCAGTTGTAAAGGCTGGTTGGCGTATTGCAATGGATGATAATTAAGTGAGCGTGAGAGTAACGATATATCGGTGATTTCAGTCACAGTGCTGTCACGATCATTAGGGACGGATAAAAAGTCTTGTGGGGCGAGTGTTAGCACGCCACGTGTGCTGCCAAAGGCTAAGCGGCCATCGTTTAACAGTGTATGTGAGTCGATATTAAATTCATTCACAGTTAAGCCATCTTTAACAGTATATGCATTGAGTTGCATTGAACTTAAATCGAGCCGATAAAGGCCATTTTTACTGCTGATCCATAAAAAGCCAAATTGGTCGATTTGCAAAGCGACAATTGTTTTAGTTTTAATGCCATTACTGAGGTTTATACGGTGTTTTACTTCATAGCTGTTGGCGTCAAGACCAATTAGCCCTTCTTGGGAAGAGGCAAGCCATAGCGTATTGTTATAATCGATCACCCAGTCATCAATAGTGACATAATTTATTGGGTTATAATTTTCAACTTTGTATATTAAGGTGAGTTTTTGGCTAGACTCATTATAACGATATAACGCCCCAGATACGCTGATCAAATAGTCATCGGGTTTATTCGGTAACGGTTTTAAAAAGGTGTGCACGTTGACGGGATCTAACTGCTCTTTGAGACCTTTAATTACGTTAGTCTGACCACTGTTTCCATCATACAGGAAATAATCATTCTCGCTAAAAAATGCAAAGGTATCAGTCGTGATTTGGTGATAGCCATAAGCTGGGCCGCTGTCGATAATGGCTTGTGTATTGCCTTGCATTGGTAGAGCTATTTTTTGTTCGGTTTTTTTGTCAAATAAAGCAAGACCATCATAAAGTAGTAACCACAAATAACGATCTGGCTCATTTAAGTGTGCCGAGGCAATGCCATACACAGCAAATTGGCCATAAAACGCTTTAGTGTCATTGCTGACTAAGTAAGTTTTCTCTGTTGTCCCATCTTGGCGCATTTTGGCAAGACCATTATCGGTGCCAAGCCAAACGTTATGATTGTCTTGGTAAACAGCAAAGATCACATTACTGTGCAATTTATCATTACTGGTGATTTGAATATTGCCAAAACGCCTTGCTAAAGTTGACCAAGTAAAAACACCTTGTGAGCGCGAGGCAAGCCACATAAGCCCTGTTTTATCGACCATTACATCTAAAATCGTGTTGTCGGTCATGTTGAATTTACTTTGATCAAAACGAAAAAGAAACTCATTGTGATCAGTATGGCGATGGTATTCATACAGACCATCCTCGGTGACTATAAATTCACCATAAGGGGTATTAACGTAGTCCCAAATATTATGTTCTGCAAGCAGCGTTTTTACGTTGTTGAAGTCTAATAACTCATTGTTATTAAATGCAATAGAATAAAAACCTTCGACCGTGCCAACCAGCAGGCCAAGCTGCGAGTCGACGGTTAAAAACTTGATATTATTGTTATCGAGGTTGAGCTTATCCTTGGCAACTAAAGGTATTTTAGTTATATGTTCATCAATTAATGATTTAGAGTACAACCCATCAGTGGTGGCAATATACAAAAAGTCATTATGAACAGTAATTGCGCGGACAAAATTATCATCTTTACTGATTGAAAACTCATGGGTATAGGTATTTTTTTGTGGATCAAAGGCATACACATGTTGGTTAATGGCGTAATAAAACAGCTGCTGATGTTCGGCGATGGCAAAAATAGGAGAAAAGTGTTTATCTTCAGCGTTTAACTTACCTGAATAAACTTTACTGACTTTAAGTGTCACAGGATCTATAAGAAACGCACCAGAATATTCAGTTGATACAAAAATATCGCCATTGCTTGTTTCAAACAACAGAATAATCGAGAGTTGATCCAGTGTGTATTCACCAGAGAATAT
Source organism: Pseudoalteromonas sp. SR41-8 (assembly GCF_014163915.1). Taxonomy (NCBI): domain Bacteria; kingdom Pseudomonadati; phylum Pseudomonadota; class Gammaproteobacteria; order Alteromonadales; family Pseudoalteromonadaceae; genus Pseudoalteromonas; species Pseudoalteromonas sp. SR41-8. Next base: position 61,312 of record NZ_JACJEE010000008.1, on the reverse strand, counting down.
TTTTACTTCGTAGCCATCAAACCGGTTTAAACCTTGCATCGTTCCGATCCAAATAAACCCTAGTTTATCTTGCAGTGTGCTAGTAACGTGGCCTTGTGATAACCCTTCATCAGTGGACAAGCGTTGTAATTGCTGAGCATAGCTTTGAGCACTGGAATTAACACTAAACAAAGTGCATAAAATACTAAATAAAATGAAAAAAAAGTTATTCAACCGCACTTATGATACAGCTCCCCTGAGGTAAAATAGTTGTTATCCGTTAGTAAATATAGCATAACAACTTACAGTTTAATTAAAGAATTAACTTTATATAACAAATCACTTATGCTGTTAGCTATGTTTAGATTACAGGATGTTCACATTGCCTCATTCATTTAATACTCACACCATGCAAAGTCTGCTGTTAGTTGTCGATATTCAAGACAAATTAAGTCCGGCGATGCCTCGTTATGAACAAGTAAAACAGGTCACAGTGCAATTAGTAAAAGCCGCACAATTGTTGCAAATTCCTATCTTAGTCACCGAACAATATAAACAAGGGCTTGGCGAAACTGATCAGCAATTAAAAGCTCAGATTGGGCAGGCTGAATACTTTGATAAAACCCACTTTAGCGCGTGTAAAGAGGACGGTTTTTTAGAGCTTATTGCTAGCTATAAGCGCCCGCAAATCATTGTAGTTGGTATGGAAGCGCATGTATGCGTATTACAAACTTGTTTAGATTTATTGGCGCAAGGTTATCAGGTGTTTTTAGTCATGGATGCGATTAGTTCGCGTAATGATCTGCACCGCGATTTAGCCATCGCTCAGTTAAGACAAGCCGGTGCTGTGATCAGCTGCGCTGAAAGTGTGATTTTTCAATGGACCGAAGTGGCAGCGACACCTGTATTTAAAGAGATTTTAAAGATTGTTAAATAAGCTTGGCAACAAGAAGAGAATAATTCCACTTCAGCATTGTAAATGATAGTGGTTTTTATTATCATGCCGTAAATTATTTTGATTGCTGTATAAATATCAATGAAACCTTCTTTAATAGCATTAGCCCTAAGTTATATTACCATTGCGCCTGTTGTCGTTGCTGCGCAAACAACAGCAGCAGGATTTGCAACTGATGAGTCTACTGTTGTAAAAAACGACATAGAAACCATTTCAGTCGTTGGACGAGCGTTTTCACTGTATCGCCCAACAGAATCAACGTTTGGTACTCGTACCGATACGCCGCTAGAGAAAATTCCACAGTCAATCCAGGTTATTCCGCAAGCGTTAATCAGCGATCAGGCTGCACGTCAAGTAACTGATCTATACAGTAATATCGCGGGTGTTAATGGCTTTAGTTACTCAGGTGTTACGTTTCGTGGTTTTCGCCAAGATGAAATTTTATACGATGGTGTAAAAGGTGACCCATTTAGTGGTTTTGCGGTACCACAGTTGTTTAATATTGAGCAAGTGGCTGTTTTAAAAGGCCCTAGTGGCGCTGTGTACGGCAGTGGTAACCCTGGCGGGATCATTAATTATATGACCAAAAAGCCCAGCTATGATAGTAAAACAACCGTTGCAGTTGAACTGGGTAATGATGATTTTTTTAGTGCCGCAATCGAATCAACGGGCAGTGCCAATGACGCACAGACCCAAGCCTACCGTGTTGGTGTTTATAAAGATTCAGATAAACCGTTTCGTGAAAATACCAGCGAAGATAATACCATTATTGATTTAGGCTATCGTTTTGATTTTAGTAACGATACTAATTTGGTATTGCAATATACCCATGTTGATCAAGATTTAGGCGGCGCTAGATTACGTGGCGTGCCAGTGGATAAAAACGGTAACTTTATTGCCGACATTAGCTGGAATCATAATGAAGCAACGGATTATCAAACCGTTATTGCTGACGTGTTTCAAGCAAGTTTTCAGCACCAATTTAATGAGGTATTTCGCAGTGATATCACTGCGCGTTATTTTAGTAACGATGCTAATCAAAACTATCATGAGCCGCGTGGACTAAGTGACACAGATGGCGATGGAGTACTGGATTGGAGCGAGCGCGAATTTCGTGATCAACAACGCGAAAATACCGGGCTTAGTTTTACTGCCAATTTAATTGCTGACACTGAGCTTGCCGCTATGCAACATGTGATGCTGGTGGGTGTAGATTGGTATAAGCATGAGTTTGAATCAGCATATAGAACAGCTGTACAAGCCAGCAAAGGCGGCCCAGTCCCAGGGATCTCAATATTAAATCCTGTGTATGGACTGACTTCAAAAGATGATTATGATTTAGCAAACGTAACACCGCGTTTAGCAAGTACTGAGTCAACACGTATTGGCCTGTATGCACAAGACCAAGTTGATGTTACCGATAAATGGAATGTTACGGTTGGCTTACGGTACGATCGTTTTGAAGACACCGATGTCCTTAATAACACCGAGTTTTCAGACAGCGATGTGACGTATCGTATTGGCACAAGTTATAACTTAAACGATACCTTTTTCCCTTATGCGCTGTATGGCACAGGCTTTATGCCACAATCGGCTAGTAACCAAAATCAAGATGTAGGCGGGCCATTTAAACCAGAGCACAGCAATATTCGTGAACTTGGTTTACGTACTAAGTTACTTGATGACTCGTTGGCTGTGAACATGGCAACTTATCGCATTATCCGTAACAATATTTTACAAGCCAGCACTGAGTTATCAGACACTGGCGTTGATCAAATGGAAGCGTTAGGCGAAGTTGATAGCCGAGGCTTTGAACTTGAGATTGTTGGCGATGTCACCGAACGTTTAGTGATCACAGCAAGTTACGCATACAACGACACGCGTATTGTTGAGCAAAGTGAAAAATTTTCCGCGCAAGCAAAAGGCAGCGATAAATTTGCCAATGCGCCACAAAATACCGCAGGGTTGTGGACGCGTTATGAGTTACCTCAGTTGCACTCATCAATCGCGGCAGGTCTTGATTATGTTGATGAACAAGTCAGTTTAGACGGTGATAAAGTACAGCCGTATACCGTTTATAACATGGCTTGGAAGACTGAATATCAACAATGGGTTTGGCAGCTCTCAGTTAAAAACGTGTTTGATAAAGAGTATGCATCAAGTGGCTTTATAACTCGTGCTGGGCATTTCCCGGGCGAACCACGCCGCGTCTATTTGTCGGCTAAGTACACTTTCTAAACTGACAATTTCGTACTATGAAAGCAAAGCAGTGGTTTAACTTACATGCTTGGGCAGGGCTCTTGGTTGGCAGCTTGTTATTGATAACGTGTTTATCTGGCACGTTGGCAACCTTGAGCCACGAAATTGAATATCTTAGTGATAGTAAATTTCGTGCCCTCTCGCATTCCCCTAATACTGACTTTGCTGCAATTGAGAATACACTTGCCCAGCGTTATCCTGGCAGCCAAATCATTAGCATATTGCGCCATCAGCAACCTTACTTAGCAACCGAAGTGTCGCTTAAGTGGCAGCAACAGTTTTTGTTTGTGTATGTTGATGGTGCGACGGGGCAATGGCTTGGCGAAGGTCAGTGGGGGCGAGTATCGCGCTTTTTACGTAACTGGCACATGAATCTATCGATGGGTTGGACTGGTAAGTTGATCGTCACGAGTTTAGCCATTCTCTTGGTTATTTTAGTGGTTACTAGTCCGATTGTTTATCGCCAGTGGTGGCGACATTTTTTAAAAAAGCCACGGCAATTAAAAACAACCAATCGTAGCAGCTGGGCTGATTGGCATAAATTACTGGGGCTTTGGAGTTACTGGTTTATTGTGGTCATGGCCATTACTGGCGTGTGGTACTTAGTTGAACACACCCTACAAACAGCCAAAATTGACCATTATATAAAACCCCCCGCAGAGGTTACGGATCTACAAACTGACGCCGCGCATCCGCCAGCGATAAGTGCCATGGTAAACGCGGCGCAATCAGCGTTTCCAAGTTTACAGATTCGCGCTATACAATACCCAAGCAAAGCAAATAAACCGGTTGTGGTACTGGGCGATAATGATGACATTTTAGTACGTTTACGAGCTAATAAAGTGTATTTAGATCCAGCTTCAGCAGATGTACTGGCAATTCAAAAAGCCGCAGATTTACCTATTGTCGCGCGCATTAAAGATACCGCAGATCCTTTGCATTTTGGCAACTTTGCAGGGCTAGGTACGAAGTTAATTTGGGCTGTATTTGGTTGTTTAATGACCTGTATATGTATGGCTGGATTGTATATGAATTGGCTGAGAGTAAAGCGTAAGCAGCCTTCATTATTGCAATGGTTTGGTATCATGGGTGCAGTAAGTGTTTTATTAGTATGTTGTTCGCTACTTCTCACAACGCAAACATTTAGTGTACGCCAAGCACCAGCAAAACTATATTCGCCGGTGCTGTAACGTGCAGATAAAGTTAGCTAGTAACTAGGCCGTAACAACCCAAAGCAACAAACACTATAGCAGCAAGCATTCTTACTTTTGCCATTGGAATACGTTTTAGCAAGGCATTGCCAGCATAAATAACCGGCACATTGGCAAGTAACATACCTACAGTGGTTCCTATGGTTACCCACAACACTGATTGATATTGAGCGCCAAGCAATACTGTTGCTATTTGGGTTTTATCGCCAATTTCGGCAATGAAAAACAGCACCAAGGCAACTAAAAAAGCCCCGTATTGATCGTACTTATTGCTTACTTCTTCATCTTTATCTGGGATCAGTAGCCATAAGCCAACGACAATAAAACAGCCGTTCACAATCCAAGGCAGGTACGAAGAGGTAAAGCTTTGCGATAAATAATCGCCCAACCATGCAGATAAACCATGATTGATAATAGTAGCGACTAAAATACCTAAAATAAGTGCAGGTTTATTGGCAAAGCGGGCAGCTAACAGCAGGGATAAAAGTTGCGTTTTATCGCCTATTTCAGCTAAAGCAACGGTGACGGTTGATGTGATAAATGTATCCATTTTACTTCTATAAGGCGGGAACATTAAACCAAGGTAAACGCCTATCTCCCGCCATGAGGATAGTGTTTACCCAGGTCTTGCCGATAATGCTTGCTACATTACAAACTTACCATGCACATGAGGTGCAATTATGTTGATAAGTTTACTTGCTGCGCTTTAAGTTAAAAGGCATCAAGCAGGCTACTCCCCCGAGAAGTGCGCACTTTGCCACATTTCTTTTTTAGAGTAAAGGTACAACAACAGGTTTTGTGGTGCGGCTGAGGGTGAACTCTGTAATTGAATATAAACGTATGCTTAAAACCATGCTTTTACTTTTTGCATATTATTCCTACTTACCAACACTTTATCATCATTGCTCATGAGTAGTGTTGCTTGGCGACCTTTACTTTTTACACTGCGAATATACGCCCGATTGACCCAATAACTACGGTGAGTTTGACTCATTGTATGTTGTTCATCAGCTTCGGCCAAAGCCGATATGGCATCTTTTAAATTAAATAAGATCAGTTTTTCGAAATCATGTGCAACGACTTTTAAATAATGTAGCTCGGCTTTTAAATAGACTATTTCATCTACGCTATTTACAGTAGCGAGCTGTAAAAATGCGGTAAGCTTTTTTGTTTCTGGTTCTATTACTTCTACAGCTTTGAGTGGCGCTAAGGGGGGGGATATCGGTATTGTGCGAGCAATTGCTAAAGTTGGCGTGTCGGGCGGCATTTCTGGTAAAGGTATTCTTCTTTGCAAAGAAAGCCCAGTTAACCAAGGTAGATTTACAACTAACCAAGAAAACATTGCCGTGGGGATCATATCACTGCATTCTTGGACTAAAGCTGCGAGGGTATAATCAGTATCATGTAGCCAATAAACATCAAATAGCAGTGAGACGGGGGCATAAAATAGAGAGGCAATAAATGCGCTCACTAGCAACTTTAAAGCACTGTTAAGTCCTGATAATTGGCTAGTTAAAAATAGGTGAGTGGCGATAAAAAATAATGATCCGCTATGAACTTGAAGCTGCCACTGTAAAAAAACTTCAACAACATGACGTGTTTCATCATCGTTAACGAGGGTAAATAGGCTTGCTAAAATAAACCCCAAGATAAAAAAATATCGCCAAGGATTTATCTCACCTAACGGAAAATGCCCATTCATACAAAAAGCTGCCCATTCGTTCAAAATCAACAAACTTAATTAAAGCAAATTCAATCCATGGCGTAAATTGTTGTCATCACAATTTATACAAGGAATGGATACTATGAATAAAATGACACGATTATTACCTTTAACAATCTGTGCTTTGGCAGTCATTAACGCTCAGGCTAGTGATGAAAAAGAGCTCGAAGAAATAACGGTGATCGCAGTAAAACCAGATGGTTTAAAGATCAGTTCAGACAAGCTCTTATCATTACCAGGCACCGGGAATGATCCATTAAAGGGCTTAGAAGCACTGCCGGGGGTTGTACTTGCAACTCCCGCCACCGGAGGCCCGGTTGCGCAGCCTGCAATACGTGGTAGCTCGAGCAATGACAACTTATATCTTACCGATGGCTTGGAGATGGGGTATGTTTTTCATAATGACGGGTTAAGTGTTTATAACCCACTTCTCGTTGAGAGTTTTGAGTTAAAAACGGGGGCTTGGAGCAGTCAATACGCAAATGCGAATGGCGGAGTGATATTAACCAATTTAAGAGATCCCAATGGTGTGGAGCCGGCACGAGTGATCGACTTAAGCTTTTTTAGAAGTGGGTTTTTATATGAACAGGCCTTATCAAGCAACGCAGCGTTCTACGTTTCTTTTCGAGAAAGCTTAGTTCATACTTATGTTGATAATTTTATAGAAGACGAAGACTTTTCTTTCGCGGTACCACCGAGAAATCGAGACTATCAGGCAAAATTTATTTGGGATTTTGACGCAAGCAATATTATTCGATTCTCCGCCAGTGGCGCAAAAGATTATATCGAAATAGCGTTTGATCAAGACGGTAGAGATATTGCTAAAAATCCTGATCTAGCCAGCGGCGAAAGATATCAAACTTACTACCACAGTCAAGCGGTGAGTTTGCAACATTTTGGCGATGTAATAGAGGCTAATTTTAGTGTTAATTTATTGACTCAAAATCAGCAAGAGCGTGAAGGGGAGGTTTTTAGATGGGATGCAGATATCACAAAATTGATTTTCAAAACTGAAAACCAATACGTAGCAGAATCCTTTACGTTAAATTTTGGTGCCACCTATAGAGACACGTCGGTAGACTATCTAGCCAGTGGCCGGTTGATGCCGTGTAATACCGAATTTGAAATGTGCCCACCTAGCTACTTTAGTCCTAAATTTAATGAGCAAGGGACTTTAACTATTTCAGATTATCATGCTTACACCCATCTTACGGGGCAAATCACTGCTAAACTTGATTATCAAATCGGCATTGCTGTTGTTGGCACAGACAATAACAGCCAAAGTTATGTTGAACCAAGATTAGGGATTGGCTTCGACCTCGATGACAATCACACGCTCAGACTAAACTACGGGATCCATCATACCTTTATAGATGACTATCAATTTTTAACCGCTCAATATGGAGAGCCAAGCCTTGAGGCGAGTAATTCATCGCAATGGGTTTTAGGCCTTGATTCACAATTAGCTGATGGAATAGCTCTACGAACAGAGCTTTTTTACAAAGAATTGAAAAACCTCGTTGTTGCAAACCCGCAAGCACAAGCTCGCAGCGAAAACGATGTAGCACTCAGTGATCTGCTTTTTGATGATGTTGCCAGTGGCGAAGCGTATGGGATTGAAATACTTGTAAATAAGCAACTGTCGAACGACTGGTTTGGCTGGGCAAGTATTGCTTATAGTAAAACAGAGCGAAAGAACCCATTAACAGCAGAGGCGTTTAATTCTGAATTTGACCTGCCTTGGGTTGCAAACTTGGTTTTAGATTATAAATGGAATGATCACTGGCAAGTCGGTGCAAAATGGCGATTTCAAAGTGGCAGGCGCTATACGCCAGTATTATCTGCACAGCCTTATAAAGAAACTGGCAGTCAAAATGCGCTCTTTTATATTCCAAAATACAGTGAATTTAACAGTTCACAATGGAGCAATTACCACCGTTTAGACATTCGTGCAGATTATAAAACACAGCTCCATGGCTTTGATGCTAATTTATATTTTGAAGTGTTAAATGTTTTTGCTTCACGCGCAGTACAGGAGCTAGAATACAATCAAGACTACAGCGAGTTTGAAAAAGACTACCAGTTCCCTGATATGCCTTTACCATCTATTGGCATCACAATTAACTTTTAAAGATGATAACCCTCTTACTTTAAGTGTGAGAGGGTTGAGCATCTGAAATATAAATTTAGCGTTTTATGGTTGATAAAAAATTTAGAAAATCTAGCACTAAATGAAATTATAGGGGTTAAGAATTTTCGATAAATTGAAATTTGCCAGCAGTTATTAGCGTTTAAAACCCAACCAGAAAATAAGCTGCAAAGACTAAGACTACATAGGCCCTCTTTTTACAGTTGGCTGCGTTCGGATAGCGGTCGTTCATTGATAACTATTTTATCTGACTTGACTAAACCTCTATCTTGCAGGCCTTCCTAATACGCTTTTAAGTACCGATACAAATTCTATATTTAAACCTTTTCGTCTTTTGTCTCGTCTAAATAATAGTTTAATTATTTATAAAGGAAAAAAATGAAACTCTTATCCATTATTTTACTAACCGGCGCTTTGCTAGCCACAAATGCAATAGCAGAGCCTAAAAAGAAGGTACTGATAGTGGCATCTAATATGATAAATATGGGTGATCCTGAACAGCATGACGCAAGAAATAATTTATGGGAATTTGCACCTCCGTATCACATTTTTTTTAGCCACGGCTTTGAAGTTGACTTTGTATCACCTAATGGTGGAGAAGTTAAGTTTATGTTGGAGCCTTTAGGTATAAGTAGTTACACCATCAAATATGAAGGCTTCTTAGAAAAAGCAAACAGCTCATTCAAACCTGCTCAAATTGACCCGAATGACTATTGGGGCGTATTCATAGGTGGTGGCTATGGAGTAATGTTTGACGTTACAGATAACAAACAAATCCAATCCATTATCAGTAGTATTTATGAGTCAGGTGGTATTTTAGGTGTTGGTGGTCATGGCTCAGCGGGCATTGTAAACGTGAAATTATCTAATGGGGAGTTTTTGGTGAAAGGGAAAAAAATAGCTGGTTTTCCTAACTCTGCTGAAACATCGAAACCATGGGCAAAACAAGGAACACTTTTACCTTTTCTTATTGAAAATCAACTTAATAAGAATGGTGCTATTGCTCAAAATAAAAAAACATTAAAAGATAAACACGCTGTGATTGCAGATCAACGTATTATCTCAACAATGTTTTTGCCTTCAGCTGCACTTGTAGCAAAAGAAATGATAACCTTAAGACAGTAATAACGGCGCTTAATAAGCTAATTAAGGCGGAACTGCTAAAGTTTGACTCGGTTTCGCTCAGCTACGCACTTTACTTTTTAGGGCGTTACCACCGTCCGCTAAATGCACTTTTGAGTAGTTCGGCTTTGAGCGTGAAGGAAAAATTCGCGGCTTCATTCCATCATAATATAAAAGAGAAGTGAAAATGGAAAATATGAGGCATTATATATTTTGATTTTATGAAAAATGACGTTTTATTTTACCTACACTCAACACATCACTAATGGCTTAACTACTATGAACTCAGCGTCAAAGAATACAATGCGAACATTTATACATTCGGTCTCAGTTATGTGTGCTGCGCTGTTACTGACAAGTTGTGTGAGTTGGATTGCACCAACTGTTAAATCTGAGTTGATAGCGCTTCAAGCGGGCGAATATCAGCTAGACAGTCAACATGCTGCATTAATATTTAAAATCCAACATTTAGGGTTATCAACCTATGTAGGGCGTTTTAATAAATTTGATGCACAACTCAACTTTGATCCTAATAATATGACTGCGGCGTCATTAAACGCAGTGGTGGATATTAGCTCTATTGATATTAATAATGCTGACTTAGCAGAAACCTTACAAAATGACACTTGGTTTAACAGTGAGCGTTTTGCGCAGGCATCATTTACTAGCCACACTGTTACAGTTATATCTGATAACAGTTTTAATTTCTCAGGTGATTTAACTCTTAGAGGTGTTACCAAACCTGTGACGTTTAAAGCCACATTTCACGGTGGAGCAGACAACTGGATGACAGGAAAATACACCATTGGTTTTAGCGCGGTAGGTCAAATCAAACGTTCTGACTTTGGCATGGACAGTTATATACCGATTGTTGGGGATCAAATTGACTTAGAAGTTTATGCGGAATTTCTTAATGCTTGGTAAGCAATAAGAAGTAAGTAGATAGCTACTAAATCGTCAATGAGTGAAATTTGCAGATAGAATATAATCCCTGAATGAGCGCTAGGGCACTTTTGTGAAGTTTGTCTAAAAAGCGAAATACGGGCTAAATATTTTTAGCATGTGTTTCCATTTTGGTCGACTTTACTTGTGCCACATACCTGTCTTTTTCTGAGCAACAATAGGCCTTGATTGGATTGTTTTACCATGTGCGATGTCATTTACTCACCTCCCCCCCTCTTGGTTTACTATCGATAGCGAGGTTAAAAAGCGCCAGATCTCTTACTTTATAAAATAGTTCTAGTTGTATTCGAATAACTCATATTTGTTGAAGTTTGAGAAGCAACCTTTGTCCTACAGGCTTATTTTTATTCCAACCCTCTTTAGGATTATATAGTGATTTGAGTTGTTTCCACTTATGTGGATGATAATTCAACATATATATTAAAACTGGGCTGTATCGCTTTTCATAGAGATTAGGACTATCTTTAATTATAGGCAAATTAGATTATGGAGAGCGTTTAAATGGCAGAGCTTTGTAAAATCCTCGTTATAGATGATGAAGAGATCAATACCTTGCAACTAGAGCATGTTCTGGACGATGTTGGGTTTATTTGTTCATGTAATAAAAGTGAGGATGCCATCGCTTTTATTGAAGAGTTTAGACCAGATATACTTTTACTCGATCTAGAAATGCCTAATGTTAGTGGATTTGACATATTACTAGAAATACAAAAAAGACCTCATCTTGGTGATTTACGCGTTTTGGTCATCACTTCTCATAATGATCCTGAAATCGAGCAAAAAGCGCTTTCATTGGGAGCTATTGATTTCATATCTAAACCTTTGAATTTAACTTTATGTCGAATGAGGGTTGAAAACCATGCAAAAATTCGAATTCAAGAAAAAACTATTCAGCGCACTAAAGCAGCTTTGGCTGCTGAAAAAGAGCACTTACGGATCACGTTAGACTCTATTGCTGATGGTGTTATTTCTACTGATGAGCATGCGTGTATAACTTACCTAAATCCAGTAGCGCAACGTCTAACCGGTTGGTCACAAACCGCGGCTAGAGGGCGGCATATTGAAGAAGTGATGATACTCAGAGATGCCTCAACAAAAATACCTTCTATAAATCCTTTATCAGTTGCTCTGAAGGAAAATCGGCCTGTTGCTATGGCTATAAACACACAGTTAATTAGTCGGCAAGGTATGCTGCACCGAGTCGAAGATAGTGCGGCTCCAATATTAGATAAGGATGGTAATAAGCGTGGTGCAGTAATGGTTTTTCAAGATGTTAGCGAAGTCCTTGCTATGTCAGTTCAAATGACTTATTTATCTCATCACGACCAACTAACTGCATTACCCAATCGCGTATTGTTGCATGACAGATTAACTCAAGGAATAGCTAGAGCCTCATTTAATAATACTAAGGTGAGCCTGATGCTTCTTGACTTAGATAAATTTAAGTACATAAATGATGCTTTAGGACATCATATTGGTGATGAAATAATTGCCCATATAGGTCATAGCCTTGATAAATTTGCATGTAATGATATTACTGTTGCAAGAGTGGGCGGCGATGAATTTGCACTTGTTGTTCCCTATGAAAAAGACACATTCGGTCTTGAACCGCTTATTAGTCAAGTGCTAGATGTCATCGCTAAACCTTTCAGATTAGCTGATGAGCAACATGTCCTTTCAGCAAGCTTGGGGATAAGTGTGTATCCTGATGATGCATCAAGTGTAGAGGAAATGCTTCGTCATGCAGATTCAGCAATGTATAAAGCAAAACAAGAAGGCGCTAATAGCTATTATTATTTTAGTAATGATCTCCAAGTTGAAATGACTAAGCGATTAAAAGTGGGTAATTGCTTACGCAACGCGCTAGATAACAATGATCTTGTTGTGCTTTATCAGCCAAAATATGACTTAGTGACCAACGACGTTATTGGTGCTGAAGGATTAGTGAGACTAAAAGATGACACTGGAGAATTTATATCTCCACTTAATTTTATTGAATATGCCGAAGAATCAGGACTAATTTACCGTTTAGGTGAACAAGTTTTGGAGCAAAGTTGTGTTGATGCTAAAAAGTGGCTTGATGCAGGATACCCAAAGAAAGTCGCTGTTAATATTTCAGCTAAACAATTCACTGGTATTTCGCTGGTTGATACGGTTGCATCAATATTAGAAAAAACTAAGCTACCAAGTCGTTATTTAGAGCTGGAAGTAACCGAATCAGCACTGATTGATAATTTCGAACAAACGATAAAGCAATTACAGGCGATCGCTGATATGGGGGTTAGCCTTGCGCTTGATGATTTTGGCACGGGGTATTCTAGTCTGTCATATTTGAGACTATTTCCTCTTGATGTGCTGAAGATTGATCAGTCTTTTGTGCGTGATATGATTAGTGACTCTCAATCGCTTGATATTGTTACTGCAATTATCGACTTGGCTAATTCATTAAGCCTACAGATCGTGGCGGAAGGTATTGAAACAAGCCAACAAAGAGATAAGCTACAATCTCTAGGCTGTGCCATTGGTCAGGGATACTTACTTGGTAAACCAATGCCCTTTTTAGAGATGATGGACGTGCTTACTCAAGCCAAAAATAAAGGAAATATATGCACCTAGCTCTTAAGCCATTAACGCAATGTAAAATATTAATAGTTGATGATGATGAAATAATTCGTTTTTCACTACAGGCTATCATGGAAGATTACTTTGAAGTCGAAACACTAGCTATGGGCTTACAAGCGTTAGATTATTGCAAATCCAATATCCCAGATCTCATTTTACTTGATGTAAATTTGCCAGACATCAGTGGCTTAGATGTATGCAGAGCGTTAAAACAGGATATATTGTTTGCGCACGTTCCTATTGTATTTATTACTGCAACTTATGATACTGATTCTCAGAATGCTTGTTGGGAAGTTGGTGCAGCAGATTTTATTGATAAACCAGTAATTGCCTCAACGCTTATACATCGAACTACAAATCACGTAGAGAATAAGCTGCGCTTAGAAGTGTTGATGAAGTTGACTTATAAAGATTCTCTTACAGGACTTTATAATCGGCACTATCTAGAGAAGGAAGTCAGTAATGCGCTGAAACAATCAGAGCGTGAAAAAAAGCCATTTAGTGTGTTAATGATCGATATTGATCATTTTAAACTTTATAACGACCATTATGGTCACCTTCAAGGTGATATTTGTTTAAAACAAATTGCCGATGTGTTTGCCAATAGTATAAAAAGGCCTCATGACGTAGCGATTAGATTTGGAGGTGAGGAGTTTCTGATTGTTCTGCCTTATACCGACATTGAAGGGATGTCGCACGTATGCAAACAAATAATTCTACAACTTAATGAGTCAAATATTGAGCATAGTCAATCATCCATTGGGCACGTTACTGTTAGTATTGGCGGAGTAACGTGTGAGAAACAGGGCACAATGGAGCTTAATGAGTTGATCTCATTGGCTGACGAAGGACTATATTGCGCCAAGCGAGATGGCCGTAATTGCTATAAATTACAGGTTGTTTAATTTGGCTCCTTAGTAATTTTAATTAATTATGAGATCTAATTTGCTGTTTTTTTTATTGTTTAGTCTATACTTTTCTCTTAGGGACATTGGTATTGGATAAATAATAATGAGTTATTCACCTGATCGTAGACACTTCCTGCGTACGGTAGGTGCCGGGGCCGCTGTATCAACACTCGCATTCAAAGCGCCTTATGTATTTGCTAAAAAAGTAACAACTTTGCGCGTCATGGGCACTCACGTTACATTGCAAGAAGAGCTTCGGCAGCGAGCAATGCGAGAGCTAGGTATAAATTTACAATTTATACCTATGGGTAGTGCAGCTGTTTTACAAAAAGCTGCGGCGGATCCAACTTCTTTTGACCTTTATGAACAGTGGTCAGACTCAATAAATATCCTATGGCAAGCCGGTGCTATTCAACCAATAGACGTCGATAGGCTTGTCTACTGGAATGAAATAAATGACCTTACTAAAACAGGTAAAATAACCTCCTCGGCCAAACTAGGGGCAGGTGATGCACCAAACAAAATTTTATTTGTTCAAAATGATGGCTCATTAGCAAGTACACCTACAAAAAAAATAAGCTTTATGCCATATGTCCACAATGTTGACTCATTTGGCTATAACACAGATTACATCGAAAAGGGGCAAGCCTATGAAACTGAGTCTTGGTCTTGGTTGCTGGATGATAGAAATAAGGGAAAAGTGGCCCTTGTTAATGCACCAACAATAGGCATATTTGATGCTGCGCTTGCTGCTCAGGGCCAAGGTCTGATGACATTTAACGACATTGGCAACATGAGCATTGGCGAATTAGATAAATTGTTTGCAATTTTATTATCGAAAAAAAGGCAAGGCCACTTTTCTGGTTTCTGGACATCAGTACCGCAGTCAGTGGATTTTATGAAGACAAAGCGCGTTAATATCCAAAGTATGTTTTCACCGGGTGTGAGTGCCTGTAGAGGCCAAGGTATTCCTGTTGTCAATGCATCCCCGAAGGAAGGGTATCGTGCTTGGCATGGTGTTATGTGTTTATCTGCTAATACCTCGGGGCATGTAAAAGATGCGGCTTATGAATATATGAATTGGTGGCTATCTGGTTATCCAGGAGCCTTTATTGCTCGACAAGGTTACTATATATCTAACCCACAGCGTAGCCAGCCCTTAATGTCTAAGCCTGAGTGGGATTATTGGTACGAGGGAAAAGAAGCAACTACGGAGCTGATTGGAACGGATGGTAAAATTTCTGTACAAGCTGGCCAGACTCGCGATGGTGGAAGTTATATTAAACGTTTTTCAAATATAGCTGTGTGGAATACCGTAATGCAAAATTACGATTATAGTTTAGATAAATGGTATGAACTACTTAATGCTTAAGGACGTCGTTTGGTACATTTAATATCGCGTTCTATTGCAGCTAAAATGACATTAGCGTTAGCACTGGTGGTAATTACACTCAGTATCAGCTACCTCGTCATGGATAAACGCTTAGAAGCAATTGATACATCGGTAAATAACATTACGGATATTAGTAATCATGCCATTGGTGTTTTACGAATAAACAAAGATATTGTTGAAATGCAACGTGATATTTCGGTCTATGGCGCATCAGGGAGTGATGCGGTATTTGCTAAGATTGAACAGAACTACCAAAGTATTGACCAGCGTTTAAAAGCAATAGATAAAAAAAATAGTGAAGTTGACGATAAAATTTATATCGATGCCATGTCTGAACTCGTGCTTAGGTATGGTGATAATCTAAGCGTGCTAAAAAAGCGCTATAATATAAAAACAGCATTGATAGATACAGAGCTGCCACGTATTTATTTAGGCGCTGTTGCCCATTTAACAGGCTTACTACAACTGACCGCAGATTTAAAAGATAAGTTGCTAATTACGCAAAATATAAATATATGGCACACATTACACCACAATGCGCAGCTTTATTTAACTAAAAAGGACTATTCTAAGCGTCAACAAGTCATTAAGGCGCTGCAAAGTCTCTCAAGCTCCGAATTAGCTTTGCAAAAGCAGCAAAACAGGATCGAAGACCCAACAGTTCAGTTAGCTGTAGATTACCAGCAAGCTTTTACTAAAAGCGTTCAAGCAAATCGTAACTATTTAAGTCTAGTTAATGTTGTTATGGCGGGTGATGCCATCGAGTTTAGTGCATTAGCAAATACACTTAGAGAGCAGTCACTGTCACGTTTAATTACAATAAAAGAAACCGGCTCAGTTAGTATTTCAAAAACAGAGCATGTTTTACAGCTACTCGGAATAGGCGCTATTTTGTATATCATTGGACTAGCGTTATTTTTTCACTTTCATATAGCACATGCTATTAAACTATTAACCAAAAGTTTTCAAAGCTTTCTTAATGGTGACCTATCGGCGCCCATTCACGATTTAACACGCAAAGATGAAATCGGTTTGTTAGCGGGTGCTGCAAATCGTTTCAGGGCGTTAAGTAAAGACTTTATTTCTGCAAAAAAAGCAGCGGAACATACTTCTAAGGTCAAATCTGAATTTTTGGCGAATATGAGTCATGAGATCCGCACTCCTATGAATGGAATTTTGGGGATGGCGCGACAGCTTGGTAATACCTCTTTGACAGATAAGCAAGCGAGAATGTTGGAGATTATTCAGTCTTCAGGCGCCAGCCTGTTAGTTATTATCAATGATATTCTCGATTTGAGTAAGATTGATGCCGCAAAAGTCGAGCTTGAAAACCAATCAATCGATTTACATAAAATGCTAGAAGAGTTAAAGCTACTATTTAGTGAACAAGCAAGTGCAAAACAAGTGCCGCTTTTTGTTTCATCGCCGACAGACGAAGAGAATATTATTTTTGCAGGAGATGAAACACGCATAAAGCAAGTACTTATAAATTTGTTAGGCAATGCCATTAAATTTACTGAAAGAGGAAGTGTTGCATTAAATGTAAATGTTCAGAAAGAGGCGAATAATGAGCTTATATTGTCGTTTGGTGTGTCGGACACTGGTATAGGTATATCACAAGAGCATATAGATACACTCTTTGAGGCTTTTTCACAGGCAGATACTTCGATTACACGCCGATTTGGCGGCACAGGCCTCGGTTTAGCTATTACCAGCAAGTTATTAGCGCTCATGGATGCGCCTTTAAAGGTAGAAAGTGAGCTTGGTAAAGGCTCGCTCTTCTATTTTGAATTAAAGACTCAAAGGGGTGATAAACAGGCGAGTCGAAAACATGAAAATACTAAATTATCAGCACCGCAAAAGATTGATCTATCTAACTTAAACGTATTAGTTGTTGAGGACAATGAGATTAATCAAATTGTTATTGAAGCGCTTTTGAAAGAGTTTAATATTACTTTTATTAATATAGTAAGTGATGGTGAACAGGCGATTGCGCAGTGCAAAATGTGTGCGTTTGATATTATTTTTATGGATATGCAAATGCCTGTTCTTGATGGGCCTCAAGCAACACTTAAAATTAGAACGATGCCAGCTTTTTTAACAACACCGATAATAGCTTTAACTGCAAATGTACTAGGGAGCGATAAGCAGCGTTGTTTTGAATCTGGTATGGATGATTTTATCGGCAAACCAATAAATTATGAGTGCTTAAGAACGGTACTATTAAAGTGGTGTAATCCCCTAACTAAGCATTAGTAACAAAGGACTAAAATGAATACTTCCATGAAAGTAAATAAGTCAGTTGTATCTTCAAAGGCGTTTCTTAGGTGGATCACGTTCTTTTTTGGTCTGTTGTTGGTTTTGGCTGTTTTACTATTTGAAATGCATGTAAAAAAAGGTGTGTTAATACAAATAGAGGACGAGTTTACAGCAACAAACCTGCGATTAAGGGAGGTGGTGACTTCATCTATATCTAGATCAAAATCGGAAATTAGTTTTTTGCATTCTACACCGCCTATTTCAGGGTTACCAAGAGCTCATTATAATAATGGCATAGACCCATATGATGGAACCACTTATAAACAGTGGAAAGAGCGATTAGAGACTATCTTTATTGGCTTTATGGAAAATAATTTAAATATTGAGCAATTGCGTGTTATTGCCGTTACCGCAACAGGAGAAGAGCTTATTCGTGTACAGCGCCGAGGTGCTTCAGTGGAGGCTGTACCCGATTATTCGTTACAGCCCAAAAGTGGGGAGCGGTATTTTTTGCCGAGTTCGCAGCTTGAAGTTAAGCAAATATATTTATCTCCGATGTCGTTGAATCGCGAGTTTGGAGAAGTTACATTTCCATATAAGCCGATGTTACGGTTTTCTATCCCTATTTACAGTGAAGAAGGTAAGCGTTTTGCTTTCTTAATTATGAACGTGAACGCAAATGCCTTAATTGAAAAATTAACAACCACAGTGTTTGACTATTCTCAGCTTATAATTAGCAGCTCTGAAGGTGACTTTTTATATCATCCTATCGAAAAGTATCGATTTACAAGAGATTTAGCACCGAACATCACATGGGATACGCTATATGAGCAGCCGATCCAATACCAAGGACTTTATCGTATCGATTCGAAGCAAAAAGCGAGTGATCAATACTATGTGTTTTCCGATAGTGTGCAAATGCGACCGGGAAAAAAGTTTAGTTATATTGATTTAAGTACTGTCGTTTCAAAGCAGTATATCGATACGATGATTAGTGATAAACGGCTTTTGACTTATGGCTTTTTATTGGTAATTATCTTCTTTACTGTAATACTGCTTATTACTTTTTATCGAAATGCAACCAGAAGCCAAATGCTAGCAGAAGCACGTAGGGAGTCTTCTGCCATTGTCGATGGTTCAATTGATGCCATTGTTGGATTAAATCTTCAAGGTGAATTAACCAGCCTTAACTTTAGTGCAGAGCGATTATTATCAACGTCTAGAGCTTTATCTATAGGTAGGCATACCAATGAACTGATATTACTCCAACAACTGCCGATAGATACGTATATAGCCGATTTGGAAAACTCGAAACCACAAGTCAAAGATGAACGGTCCGTAGAGGTAAATGGGCAATCCTACTTTTTTGCTATTTCAGTAAGCCCGGTATTTTCTGAACAGCTTGTACTCAATGGCCTTGCGCTTATTATCCGGGATATTAGTAAAGAGAAAGCGGCTGAAATTAAGGTAAAACGTTTGAACTCTGAACTAGAGACAAAAGTTAGAAACAGAACGAAAGACCTTGCTGTAGCGAAAGATCTGGCTATCAAAAATAGTGATCTAAAAAGCGCGTTTATTTCTAATATCAGCCATGAGCTAAGATCGCCTCTTAATGGTGTGATTGGAACATTGAATATTTTAAAGCGCGAAGAATTACCAGAACAATCACGCAGGTTGATTAGTATGATGGAGTTAAGTGCCACAAATTTAAACTTGTTGATAAACGATATATTAGATTTGTCTAAGATTGAAGCGGGTAAACTTGAATTAAACTTTAAAACATTTAATCCCAAGTACTTGATTGAAGGCTTAGTTGAATCGTGCTCCATAATGGCCTTTGATAAAGAGCTTGAGGTTTATCTTGATACACGAGGTTTAAATTGCCAGCGAGCTGTATCAGACCCATTAAGGTTAACCCAAATAATCAATAATTTAATTAATAATGCGATTAAATTTACAGAGCGTGGTTTCATAAAGATCAAAGTTGAATCAGAAAAGATTGAGGATCAAAAACACAAATTAATTATTAGCGTCCAAGACACCGGCGTAGGCATTGAGTATAGCGCCCAGCAACAACTGTTTAATGCATTTAACCAAGCTGATAGCTCTATAACCGCAGGCTCTGGTGCTAAGGGACTGGGATTATCAATATGCAAAAAGTTATGCCTGATGATGGGGGGCGATATAAAAGTGAACTCAGTTCCTCTTAAGGGCAGTACGTTTAGTTTTGAGATAATAATTGATAGTGAAAGTAGTGAGAATACACCACAGAACAAACATTATTTGTCTAAAAAAGTCTTAGTTATTAATAATAATAAAGAATCTCAAGAGCTACTAGGACAGTTAATTCGTCATGAAGGGGGCGAGGTCGAACTCTCAAGTTTTGAAGATTTAGCCGATATAACTGCTGAACCTTATGACATTATTTTCTTAGATGCAGAAGACAATAAAAGTGGTGAGTTAGAACAAATAATTGATGACTTCATGCACCATAAATCAAACGTTAAAATTGTTGTGTTACATAAACCCGGAACGCTATTACCTAAAGGTATTTCAAGTAAGATCACGACAATTAGTAAACCATTCACACAAAGTGACTTACTAAGAGCGATTGGATTAACTCTGAGTAAGGTTGATCAATTGCAGTTGCTTACTGTAGAAGCAAGCGAAAACAGTAATATACCAGTACGAACTTTAGAGCAAATTGATGGGTGCAGTATATTAATTGTTGATGATAATGAGATAAATATCGCAGTAGCAGTTGGAGCACTTGAGTTTTTACCAATTTATGTAAAAACAGCAAGTAACGGTGAAAAAGCAATTGAAGCATTAAAGCTTAGTCGCTTAGCAGGAAAGCCAATACGTTGTATTTTGATGGATTGTCAAATGCCTATCTTAAATGGTTACCAAGCTTGTGAGAAAATTCGTGCGGGAGATGCTGGTAATGAGTTTATAAATATTCCTATTATTGCTATGACAGCTAACGCCATGATGGGTGAAAAAGAAAAGTGTTTATCGGTTGGTATGAATGACTATATTAGTAAGCCCATTCAAGCTAATGAGGCGCAAGCTAAAGTAATAGAGTGGGCATTATCTAATTACGACAACAATGAACACCCTGTCACTGAAATTACGGCTGAAAAAGAAGTGTTATGGGACCAAAGAGCTGCACTTTCTCGTTTACTTAACAAAGAAGCATTGCTTACTAAAATTTGTACTATGTTTATTAAAACAGTACCAGAAAAATTTAAACAGCTAACAGAATTTGTCGATGATCGTAATTATGAACAAGTTCGTCAAGTTGCGCATTCTCTTAAAGGTTTATGTGGTGAGATAAGCGCCGACGGGTTAAGAAGTTTGTTTGCAGAGATTGAATTACAAGCAAGCAAGGGGCAACTAGATATTGAAAAAGAGTTTTCACTTCTGGAAAAGCTGCTTCCTGCGTTATTGAATGATATGAATGAGTGGCTCGAAGAAGATAACGGTTAGATATGCTTTATTTCATGAAGTGACACATATCAGCCTCTCAAGTTTTAGCCGGATTGCGGTGATCATCTAAAACTATATGAAATTAAGCAAATAAAAATAATTCTCAATTTTATGCGATTATTAATTGCGAACCGTTTACGTTTAGATTAATATACAAGCTCGAATGTAATTGAGAGTGGTTTGTATTCATGTATATCTGTTTATGTCACGGTGTGACAGATAAAAAAATTGAACAAACAATCGACGAAGGCGCGACTACAATGCGCGAGCTTTCTAAAGAGCTTAAAGTCGGTAGCCAGTGCGGCAAATGCTGCGGCTGTACTAAAAAGATCCTCAACCGTAAGCTTATTCAAATTGCTGATATTACTGAGCAAGTGGCGTAGCTATTGCTTATTGGTAATCGTTTAAACTCAGTGACATTTATCTGTATTATAAAAACTAAAAAAGCAGCCTAAGCTGCTTTTTTGGTATTAACCAAACGTTACATTTGCGACTGCAGGTAGTTTTCAATACCGGTGCTTTTAATTAACTGTTGTTGTGTTTCTAGCCAGTCAATTTGCTCTTCTTGCTCAGATAAAATGTTATCGAGCGCTTCGCGGCTAATATAATCTTTTTTACTTTCAGCAAGTTTGATCGCATCTTTTAGATCAACCAATGAATCTAGTTCAAAACTCATGTTGCAGGCAATCATTTCTTCGCTGTTTTCGCCAATGCGTAAACGGCCAAGATCTTGAAGATTAGGTAAGCCTTCTAAAAATAAAATACGCTCAATTAAACGGTCAGCGTTTTTCATTTTTTGAATCGAGGTTTTGTAATCGGCTTTGTCTAATGCGCTAAAACCAAAATCTTTAAACATACGGGC
Source organism: Pseudoalteromonas sp. SR41-8 (assembly GCF_014163915.1). Taxonomy (NCBI): domain Bacteria; kingdom Pseudomonadati; phylum Pseudomonadota; class Gammaproteobacteria; order Alteromonadales; family Pseudoalteromonadaceae; genus Pseudoalteromonas; species Pseudoalteromonas sp. SR41-8. Next base: position 39,418 of record NZ_JACJEE010000008.1, on the reverse strand, counting down.
ATGCAAAAAATATTGGTTAATGGCTACTAATTCATTTGCCAGTATTTTATTTAATGCAACAAGAACGTCTTTATCGCCTTTCATAATTTAGCTCCTATTCGCCCATTTGTGATTGGTGATAGTTTTGGCTACCAATTTTATCAATCAAACCAAGTTGTTGTTCAAGCCAGTAAACGTGATCTTCTTCGGTATCGAATAATAGCTTTTCAAGGATCTCACGTGACTGATAGTCTTTTTCTTGCTCACAGACTGCAATTACTTCTTTAACACACTCAACGACTTCAAGCTCTAGGGTTAAGTCATTTTGCATCATTGATTTAACATCATGACCAATAATTAGATCACGACGTTTAGTCATGTTCGGTACGCCTTCGAGGAATAAAATACGCTTAATTAACCAATCAGCGTGATCTTTTTCTTCTTCCATTTCATGATTAAGGCGTACATAAAGTTTATCTAAACCCCAATCATCGTACATACGTGAGTGGATGAAATATTGATCGATTGCTGCAAGTTCATTTGCAAGCAATGTGTTAAAGCTGTCGATAACTTTTTGATTACCTTTCATAACGGCCTACCTTGAAATTCATAATTGCGACAAGTTTAGTGTAAAACCACAAAATTGCAAGTATTTTCCTTTTAAATCATATGGTTAATATTGCGTGTGATTCTCGTTTAAGTTTGCATTGTTGGTTGCTTTATGAACAGATTGCTATTTATATTTAAGGTTAAAGGTTAAAGGTTAAAGGTTAAATTAAGAAAGGCTCGTTCATTGCACCGCGTAATGAACGAGTTTAATGATGCTTAAAATTTATATTTAACGCCAACAGTTGCTGTTGTTCCTAAACCTTTGATGTTATAGCCGCCGAATGTATATGACTGAGCGCGGGCTGGAAAGTAATCTTCGTTAAATAAGTTTTCAATACCTGCAAACCCTTGCCAGTTATCAGCAAATTGGTATTGGCCAGTTAAGTTAAAAATATTATAACTTTCGACAGGGCCCTGATCGCCCACATATTTGCCATCGTCATTTGCTGCAAAGCGTTTTCTATCGCCGACATACAGGTAACTTAATGTTAGAGACATAGCATCACTGGGTTGCCAGTTTAGGTTAGCTGTCGCTTTTGGTGGGCTGATCTGTTTAGAACCTAAATAAACATCTGCTTCGGTGTTTTTACCTTCAACATAGCTATACGTTGCCAGTAATTTTAGGTTTGCAGAAATTGTATAATCTACCAGTGTTTCGTAGCCCCAAATTTCCTGTGGTGCTCGTACTGGTTCATATACGCCGGTCACTTCATTAAATTTATTGGTTGTGCCAAGTTCAGAGGTACTACGATAGGCGGCAACTTCAATACGTACATTATCAAATTGTGAATTAAAACCAATTTCATAGTTGTCGATGATCGAGGCTTCAGTTTGGATCTGTCCAATATCGTTTACCGTGGCAGCACGCAACAAACGGCCAATGTCTGAAATATCGGAGCCTTGTGAGTAACTTAAAAATGGGCTGAATTTTTCATCAAGGTTGTACTTAATACCAATATTATAGGTTGTCGCATCGTAATCTATAGTGTCGCCTTTAACGTTAATAGGTACTGAGCACTGAGTTGGCGTTTTACATAGTTTAAGTGTGCGGTAATCGTCTACAGTTAAATCAATGCTTTCTTTGCGAACACCGGCTTTGACAATAAGGTCATCAGCAATCACCCATTTGGTTTGTAAAAAGCCAGCAACACTTTGCATATCCATCTCTGGAACCCAGATACGGCCATCAACAAGTGGCTGCGAAGTCACATCGGTTAATGCATCGATACCATAAATAAATGAGGCTTCGATAGAATCAAAATCTATTTGGGTATTAAATGTTGCCCGTGCGCCTTTTTTCTCTGATCTGATAATTGACTGGCCGCCGTCATAATTTTCGTCTTGATTAGCAAGATTGGTGGAGAAGAAAAACACGTTTTCTATATCTTGCATATAAAGATCTAAGGTCATTTGGGTGTTATCAAATAGCGCGTAGTCTATGTACTTTAGGGTGATATTTTCGTTGCCTTCGGGGCCTTGTGGTTTACCTTGTTTTTGTAATTCAGATGGTACATGGATTGCGTAGGTTTTTTCGCCTAAGCTCATATCGCCAGCAACATCGCCTAGGTCTGTTTTTTGCTGCGAACTGAAGTAGTTATAACTAAACTGTAGCTGTTTTTCGTCATCAAAATCATAGCCCAATTTAGTAAAGTAGTTTTGTGTAACTGCGTCGGATAAACCATATTGTAAACCGAGTATGTCACCCTGGGCATCACGTTGTACGCCATTTTCTTCATAGCTGGCAGTAACTAAATAGCTAAATTTGTCAGCACGGCCATTAATGGCTGCTGATAGCCTTGCACCGGCACTTTCCTCAAGTTTTACCGCACTAAAGCGACTCGATAAACTTATTTCACCTTCGGTTTTACCATCACTTTTTGCTTGTTTAGTGATGTAATTAATAATACCGCCTGATGCACCGTTACCGTAAATAGAGGTGGCACCTTTGATCACCTCAATGCGGCCGATGGCACTTGGGTCGAGGCTCTTTATACCTAAAGAGCCATTACGCAGTGGGGTTGATTGCGGCACGCCGTCAATCATTATAAGTGGTGCACGACCACGCAGCGTTTGCCCGGTATTACTCGAACTACCTGTATCAGGAGCAAGGCCCGGCACCATTTGCGCAAGTAAGCTTTGTAGCTCTGGATTTACTTTTAAATGCTCTTCGATTTGCTGTTGATTGATAATAGTAATTGATGCGGGAACCTCATCAATGCTTTCAAAAACACGGCTACCAGAGACAACCACACGCTCCATTTGTGCATCGGTTAATTGGTTTTTATTGATTGCTTCATCGGCAAAAGTGGCAGTGCTTACAGCGAGGGCTAATAAAGTGAAAGAGGTTTTAAACATGAAGATCCTTTACGACTATGTAATTATGAGATATTGCTGTTTTTATTGGCGCAATAATAAGTGTAAAGAAGTGTAAAGGCAAGGGTATTGATAGTTATTATCAATTGCATTTTGTTTTTTGCTATTCAAAAAAGTTAAACATCAGCATTATGCTTGCAAAAAATGCCAACCAAAGCGGCGCACTTGCTTGATATTTTCCGACATTAAAAAGTTGATAACAAAAACCAATAAGCAGTAGTAGCTCAATAAGTAGCTGGAGTGGAAAACCCACAAAGGCATAAATGATTCCTATCACTGAGAGAAAGCTATTACCTGATAGTTTGCTCAAGGTGCCAGTAAAAAACTCGGCTGCTATAAAAAAACACAGGTGGTTGATTATAAATAATAATAGAACACTTTTCATAGCTCTCGTCCTTAAGCTTTTTTCCTGATGCGCTAATAAGTGATTAATTCCATGTAATTGGTACGATTAATTTTAGGAGCTAAAATAGGAAAAATAAAGCAACGTCACTTGTTTAAAGTATGAGTTGCCACAAGGCAAAAAGTACATTTACATCGAGTCAGGAACGGCAGTTATTTGAAAGGTAAGGGTGGCATGAGTTGATCTGACAGTGTTACTGGTGGTGTGAACTTAAAGTTATTGTTCAACATCACCAGTGCGAGCTGATTTATTAAAACGTTATAATGCTGAGTTATCTATAATGGCGTTTATACCAAAAGTAACCCCCGCTGATAGTAAAAAAAGCAGGCAGTAGTGCAACCAATAGCCATAACATTTGCACCAAAAAATCGGCAAAATCGCCAATATGAAATTTGTATTTAAAATTCCACGCGCGAGTTGTAAGGTTGGCCTTTGAGGCATCGTAAGATTGCAGGACTTGACCGGTGTATTGATCGGCCCATACCCAACTATAAGCATGACTTTCATCAGGATTTCTTACTCTAAGTGCAACTGGGTCGCTGGCTTTTTTAGGTAAATAGATACGAAATAATTCAGCCTCAGGAAATACGGCTAATGCGTTTTGTATAGCCACTGCAAAGTTATCGCCATTGATTATATTTGGCACCTCGAGTTCCGGCGCTTTAGGGCGTGCCTCTACATTATTTTGTGTTACAAACTCAAGCACTGCTTTGGTCTCGTCTTTCCAGTGAAATGCCATACCAGTAAAGGCAATTAAAATAAGAGGGATAAACAGATACATGCCAATCACTGTATGGAGTTGGTAAAGCAAAATACGTAATTTAGCCTTGGGTTTTATTACTAAACGTTTTAGGCGATTTTTAGGTTTAAGCCACATGTATACGCCAACGAATATATTGATAATAAAAATTAACGCACAGATAGAGACCCAATTGCGCAGCGGCTTTTTGCCATCTGCATCTTGGTATAATAGCCAACGATGAACGGCCATGGTAAAGCCATACACTGTACTGTAATAATCATATTTGAGCAGTACTTGTCCGGTATATGGGTTAACGCTGATATAGTTTTTATCAGCAAGCTGGGCTTGCCATGCAACAGTGGGCTGCTGCTCTGGCATAAGTAAAGTGACATTTTGTTTGGAGTGAATAGCCAGCGTATTGATAAGCACCGGATAGGCCAGTGGTGTTGATTGCGGGGTTACTGTCCAATATTGCGGGTTAATGATTTGCTGAATGTCTTTTGCGTAAATTAAAATAGCGCCGGTGATGCTTAAACAGATCAAAAACAGCCCACTAACTAATGTCAGTATTAAATGAGTACGGCGTAACCACAGCTTTAACAACACAGATATCCTATGATATTTATAAAAATAAAGATGCGATGATAAATGAGAACGCGAGCTGTTTTCAATAAAAATCCGATTAAATGCAATTATGAGTTCGCATCATGGTTTGTTATTGTGGCTGTTTATATTCAATAATACATTGCTCAATAGCAAATTCATGGTGTAAATAGTCTTTAATTGCGTCAATATCAAGTGGCTGAGTAGCTATGATCACCAGTTCACAACAGGTCGTTTTCTCATCAATTTGCCAGGCTTTAATGCTGTGTACTTGGCTAATTGTAAAGTGCTTTTGTAACGCATTAGTGATTGCTTCACGATTAAAGTTATTGGGCGCAGCTTGCATAAGAATTTTGCAACTTTCAATCAGTAGTAATACCCCGTGATAAATTACATATGCCGAAATGAATACTGTGGCAATCAAATCAACAATATACCATTGATAGAGAATAATTAAGGTACCAGCCACAATTACCACGATCGAGGCCATAGCATCAGACACATTATGAATAAATGCAGCGCGAATATTCATGCTATTTTTTGCCCCCGCACGAAAGGTCAACACCGCCGTCGCAACATCAATTACTAGTGCTAATGCTGCCACCCACACTACAATCCAGCCATCGATTGGGGTTGGGTTAAAATAGCTGTCAATGGCTTCTAGTATTAAAAATCCACCAATAATGATTAAGGTGCTGCTGTTTAACAATGTGGCTAAAATTTCTGCACGTTTATAACCAAAATGATAGTGCTCGTTAGCGGGTTTATTACCAATTCTACGGGCGATTAATGCGATAAAAATAGCCGCTGCATCACTGAGATTATGCAATGCATCGGCAATTAAAGACAGACTGCCAGAGATAAGACCGCCAACAACTTGGGCAATAGTAAGTAGCACATTGATAAAAACAGCGAAGCCTAGCTGGCGATCACTTTGGTCGTCATTGTGATGACTATGAGAATGTTGATGAGCCATATTGAGTATTGCCTAAGTTGTTATTATATTGATACTACAATACTAAATGAGCATTGCTGAATTAGCCAGTGGCATAAAGTTGGCATCTGTCGCGAGCGGTTAAGCACTTCTCAGTAACGAAAAGATGTGTTAAGTTAGCTTGGAAATCGTTCAAAGGATATATTGCTTGAAGCAATTAGTGTTGTTTATTTTAGCGTTTGTACTACTTCAGCCTGTGCTGGATAGTTTTGACGTGGCTGATCATAACACTGCTATTAATGTAACCTCGCAATTATTACATCAACAAAGTCAATTAGACGAACACTGCTCTGTCAATAACGATCATGATATTCACCAACTGCAACATCAGCAATTAAGCCAAGCATTAGCTGATAACGCCGATGATGCGCATTGTCATGTATGTCATATCCCCGCATTTTTTACTGAGCCGTGGCAGCAGCATGTCAATTTACCAAGCTACGACATTATTAGTTTGAACGCCCCTGTATTTAATTCGCGTCTGCTTATTCCTGATCTACGCCCTCCAATTACTCACTCACTAAGTTAATTTTTAGCTGGCCAATATTATGGTCACCGATTTATTTAGTAAGAGTATATGTTATGAATTTATACAAACCATTTGGGTTTGCTTGTCTGTGTGCGACTGTATTAGCTGCACCACCCGCATTGGCTGCGCCAACGCACAATACCGCCGATTTAACCTGGTTGTTGTTGCAATTAAAACAACACCCAAATTTACAGGCTGATTTTCAGCAGCTGCAAAGTGCCACTGCATCTGTGCGAGCCGCAGGGCAATCTCTATATAATCCAAACCTTGAGTCGAGTATTGAAAAAGAAGGCGATGCTAATAATTTTAGTATTGGGCTGAGCCAAACATTTGATATTAATGATCAACAACAGGCACAACACAGTGCGGCGCTACTTACACTGGTTGCACAGCAGCAGCGTTTGCAATTAACGTATTTACAATTAGTTGAACAAACCCTGATTGCGCTTATCAATTGGCGCAGTAGTAAAGCAGCTTTTCAGTTAGCGCAACAGCAAGAGCAGCAATTAGAGCGTTTAGTTACCGTGGTTAAGCGCCGTCGAGCGGCCGGAGAAGTCGGGTTGCTGGATGAACAATTAGCATTGTACTCACTATCAGAAATTTTGAATCAAACCGCCCAACAAGCCAGTGCTTATGCAGATGCTAAATTAGCTGTGCAGGCACTGTTACCAACGTGGCACGAGGATGGACAGCTGACACCTGAACAGTTACTCAGTGGTATTAAACTCACTACAGATACTGAAAATGTGGTCCAACATCCACAACTTTTGCTGGTGAAATCACAATGGCAACAACAGCGTCAGCAAGTAAAGGTGATCAAAGCAGAACGAGCCGTCAAACCAACCATTGGGCTTGTAGCAGGTAAAAATGGTGATGATAACCTTGTCTCTGTGAGTTTTTCTATTCCGCTGAATATAGTGAATAATTTTAGCGATGAATATCAAGCTGCAGAATTTATGGTGATGTCAAAAGAAGCCGAATATCAAGCTTTAAAGCGCACTATGACGTTTCAAGCGCAAGCCAGTAAAGAGGTGATGCAAGCGTACGCTCAGCGCGTTAAGCGTTGGCAGTCGATTAACCAAGCAAATGCAGATAGCAGCCTTACGTTGATAGAGCAACAATGGCAAAGCGGTGATATCAGTACCGCTGAGTACCTAACCATGCGCCAACAGCGTATTTCAGGATTACTTGCTGGCATTGAAATTGTTCAGCAAAGCCAACTGGCGAGCGTGAATTGGTTAACGCAAAGTGGTCAACTTAGTCATTATATTTCTACCTTTACGGATCCCCTAACTGATGGAGCTGCACTATGACGCGCTTAAAAATTATTCTTTCTGCTGTGCTATTTATTTTTAGCAATTTAGGGCAGGCAACCACTGTTGCACAACAAAAGTTTGATGATACAAAAACAGGTCATCAACACAGTGAAGAAGCACCGCACGCTCATACACCAGATGCAGCCCTTGATCATAGTGCTACCACAGCAGTACAACCGAGTGAGAATGTTGAACATGATCAAGCCGGCGGGGTACGTTTAACCCCGACACAAATGCGTTTAGCAAATGTGCAGATCAGCCCATTAGTGAAGCGCACTTATCAATCGCAGCTATATGCCCCTGGTGAAATCAAAGCTAATGGTTATAGCAGTTATGTATTATCGCCACGGGTAGATTCAATTGTGGTGAAACGTCACGCAACCTTAGGACAACATATTCAAGTAGGCGCACCGTTAGTGACTTTATTTAGTGCCGAGGTCGCCAGTGCACAAACCACTTATCGATTAGCTAAAGCACAGTGGCAGCGGGTGCAAAAAATGGGCAAAGGTACGGTGAGCGAAAAACGCTTACTCACAGCCAAGGCAGAATATGAAGTGGCTCACAGTCAACTTGTGGCGTTTGGTTTATCGGCTAAAGCAATTGCGCAAAGTGCGGTCAGCCCAGCCGATAAACTGGGGGAGTACACATTATTTGCTGGTACGTCAGGGGCTGTGCTCAGTGATAATTTTGCACAAGGGCAGCGGGTCGATGCAGGAATTGAACTGATGCTGATTGCTGATGAAAGTCTACTGTGGGTTGAAGCGCAATTGTCGGCAAATCAAACCATTAATATTGATACAGGCACAATAGCGCAAGTGAAAGTGAATCAATTCACATACCCAGCCAAGGTGATCCAAGAAGCACACACTATAGATCAGATCACTCGTTCACGGATTGTGCGTTTAAGTGTACAAAACAGCCAGCATCAATTACACCCGGGGATGTTTAGTGACGTGTATTTTGAATTTTCAACTGAGCAACAAGTTTTGGCAGTACCAGAGCAAGCTCTACTTAGGAACCCAGATGGTGATTGGGCGGTATATGTGCAAGATGAAGACGGTGAATTTATAGCAACTGAAATTGAACGTGGCCGACGGTTTGGTCAGCTTCGTGAAATTAAAGGATTAGCTGAGGGCACTAAAGTCGTTACTCAAGGAGCATTTTTTGTCGCATCAGAACAAGCTAAAGGCGGTTTTGATCCGCACAACCATTAGGAGCTAACACTATGTTTAATAATATAATAGATAGTGCGATTGCTAATCGATTACTGGTTTTGCTGACTCTTTGTGTATTAATTGTCACCAGTGTTGTGGTGATCCCAAAACTCAACCTTGATGCTTTTCCAGATGTTACCAATGTGCAAGTGGCTGTTAATACCGAAGCACCAGGTTTGGCTGCCGTTGAAGTTGAGCAGCTGATCACTTACCCAATTGAAGCGGTCATGTATGCATTACCTGATGTAGAGCAAGTTCGTTCGATTTCTAAAACGGGGCTTTCTGGTGTCACCGTGGTGTTTAAAGAAGGGGTGGATATCTATTTTGCCCGCCAACTGGTATTTGAGCGTTTGCAAGCAGCGAAAGAACTGATCCCGGACGGGATTGGTTTGCCAGAAATGGGCCCGAATACGTCAGGGCTCGGGCAGGTTTACCAATACTTATTAGCGGCATCACCTGAATCTGGCTTGAATAGTATGGCGCTGCGCAGCTTAAACGATTGGATTGTCAAATTGCTTATTCTACCTGTTGATGGGGTTACCGAAGTACTGTCGTTCGGTGGTGATGTGCGTCAATACCAAGTAAATCTTAACCCAAATAAGTTATTGGCTTATCAGCTCGAGCAACAACAAGTGGTAACTGCACTGGAAGAAAACAACACCAATGTAGGTGGCTGGTATATGAACCGCGGCCAAGAGCAGTTAGTTATTCGTGGAACAGGTTGGTTTAATGCCGGCACACTAGGGCTGCAAGAAATAGCACAAACGCCATTGAAAACCATCAATGGCACAGTGATCACCATTGCCGATGTGGCAGAGGTGACGCTTGGCAGTGAAATTCGCCAAGGTGCCGCTACGATGAGTAAAAAAGATGGTCAAGGTAATGTGCAATCATTAGGTGAAGTGGTGACAGGGGTGGTATTAAAACGCATTGGTGCAAATACCAAGCAAACCATTGATGGTATTAGCGCGCGGATTGCGATGATCAATCAAGCACTACCAGAGGGGGTAACGTTTGAACCGTTATATGACCAAGCTGATTTGATCACCAAAGCGGTTGATACTGTGGTAGATGCCTTGCTATTAGCGTTTGTATTTATTGTGGTTGTGCTGGCGTTGTTTTTAATGAATTTACGCGCCACATTATTGGTTTTATTGTCTATACCAATCTCCATTAGTATGGCTTTATGTGTCATGTCGTGGTTAGGGCTCTCGGCTAATTTGATGTCACTCGGTGGTATTGCTGTGGCAATTGGTATGCTGGTGGATGGCTCGGTGGTTATGGTGGAAAATATTTTTCGTCACTTAACTAACAATATTCATGCTGATCACTCACCGGCTAAATTGATCACTATGGCGGCTAAAGAAGTTGCCAGGCCGGTATTTTTTGCTGCACTAATTATTTTAGTCGTGTTTATGCCGCTGTTTAGTTTTGAAGGCGTAGAAGCTAAATTATTCCAGCCAATGGCTATAAGTATCATGTTAGCTATTATTTCTGCTGTGATTGTTGCGCTAGTAATCGTGCCAGCAATGGCAGTGTATTTATTTTCTAAAGGTGTCACAGTTAGGCGCAGTGTATTACTTGAACCGTTAGATAAAACTTATCAAACATGTTTACGCTGGGCAATGAACGCACGTAAAACGGTGATCTCGCTGGCGGGAATATTAGTTGTGATTGCTGGTATCTTATTGCCGCAACTAGGCACTGAGTTTGTGCCAGAGCTTGAAGAAGGCACTATTAACTTACGGGTAACACTGGCACCTTCGGCAAGCTTGGATACAGCATTAATGGTCGCTCCTAAGTTGGAAGCGATATTATTGGCCTTTCCTGAAGTTGAGTATGCACTTAGCCGAATTGGTCGCCCAGAAGTCGGGGGGGATCCAGAGCCAGTTAATAATATTGAGATTTACTTAGGTTTAAAGCCAGTGAGTGAATGGCAATCAGCTGCTAATCGTGCACAACTGCAAGTGTTAATGGAACAAAAATTAGCGCAGTTTCCTGGTTTATTGTTTAACTTTTCACAGCCGATAGCCACGCGGGTGGATGAGCTACTATCAGGGGTGAAAGCGCAACTAGCGATTAAGCTGTTTGGTGCTGATTTAGATGTGTTAGTCGCTAAAGGGCAGCAAATTGAGCAAGCTGTAAAAAGTGTTGCTGGCGCTAAAGATGTGGCAATGGAACAAATTGCTGGTGAAGCACAATTAGTGATCAAACCGAACCGCTTAGCACTTTCTCGCTATGGTTTATCTGTGGGTGATTTAATGTCGATAGTGCAAGATGGCATTGGCGGCACTGCGGCAGGGCAAATTATTAATGCCAATGAGCGGTATGATATTTATGTGCGCATTGGTGCAGAGTTTCGTGACAGCCCAGAAGCCATTGCAGACCTACGTTTATCCTCACCGACAGGTGCCGTGGTTAGGGTTGGAGATGTCGCAACGGTTAATATTGAATCTGGTCCGCCACAAGTGCGCCGTGATGACGTTCAGCGCCGAGTAGTGATCCAAGCCAATGTACAAGGGCGCGATATGGGCTCAGTCGTCGCGGATATTCGCCTTGCCATAGCTGAGCAAGTTGATTTACCCGCAGGTTATGGTGTGAATATCGGCGGTCAATTTGAAAACCAACAACGGGCGCAGCAACGTTTATCTATCGTGGTGCCTATTTCGCTGGCTTTGATTGCATTACTTTTGTATTTTGCATTTGGCTCAATAGGCCAAGCATTGCTGATTTTAGTCAATGTGCCGTTAGCAGTTATTGGTGGTGTGGTTGCACTTTACGTATCAGGGCAATATTTATCAGTGCCAAGCTCTGTGGGTTTTATTACCTTGTTTGGGGTGGCAGTGCTTAACGGCGTGGTGATGGTTGAGAGTATTAATAATCGCGTTAAAGCGGGAGATAGTCTACAAAGCGCGGCATTTAATGGCGCACTATCTCGGCTGCGACCGGTACTAATGACAGCGTTAACCTCAGCGCTTGGTTTGATACCCATGTTGATATCAACAGGCATCGGCGCTGAAATTCAAAAACCATTAGCAACGGTTATTGTTGGCGGATTATTTACCGCAACCTTTCTTACTTTATTTGTATTGCCGGTACTCTACGCTCAATTTAGTCAGCAGTTTTATCGTGTCAATGGGAATAAAAACTAGCTTTACTGCAGTACCTTACACAAGGCGCATAAACTTGCGTCTTGTGTTATTTAGTGCATTAATATATGTAAGTAAGTGTCTAAAACAATAAAAAGTTGATTATGGAAATACAATGCTGAATAGCCTGTTAAAAAATAAAAGCCAATCTATACGGACGAAACTGATTGTTACTTTTATTGTCATTGCGCTAGCGCCATTGTGTTTACTGTCGTGGTTTAGTTTACAACATGTTATTGATTCACTAGAGCAAAGTGCTGAGGTGCAACTAGTTGAATTGAGTAGTATAGGTAAGCAATTTGCTGATATTTGGTTTGCAGATCATATTAAAGATTTGTACCTTTTAAATGACCAGCTCAGCCATAAGCAGTTGGATAAACAATCACTAATCAACGAATTTGTTGCGCGCTATGACTTTGTAAATGACATTGATATTATTATTGACCCTCTTAATCGTACTAATTTAGTTAATAATGCTGCATTCTCTGAGTTAGATAGCGAACAGCTAAACGCTATGCTTACCGATTTAGAGCGAGGCGCAGCGAGTGTATTTATCTCAACGCAAGCAAAGCCGCAACGACACTTTGTGGTGTTGTCAGTAACCAATACCCAACAGATATTAAACTCTATTATTTTGGTTGAGGTTAATTTTCAAGGGTTGCTCGAAAACTTAGCTCATGTTCATGAAAATAATGAAGAGTTGACCTTTCATATTATCAAAAGTGGCGTTGTACAAGATGCAACGCACTCCTCACTTTCTGCGATGTTAAGTAAGCATTTAGCAAAGTTTGATCATGTCTTTACTTATCATAAAAGTGATAATACCAAGCACTACGCGATACTTACACAGTTAAACTTTGCTAGTGCAACTGATTGGCAACTACTGGTGGAAAAGCCTGCGGTGGTTATGCTCAAAGGCGCCACTACTTATAAAAAAGCGGCGATGTTAGTTAATATTATTGCTTTATTAGTCATTCTGGTGCTGTCGTGGTGGTTCGCTCGGCGGCTATCACGGCCACTTATTTCGCTTGCTAGGGCATCGACTGAGATTAGCAATGGTTCGCGAAGCCGCATACCTATTTTAGCGGATAGCAGTGAACTGCAGCAGTTGTCGATTGACCTCGATCATCTGGTTAGTAGTAAATTACAGCAGCAATCAAGGTTGCAAATGCAAAGTGAAGCACTGCAATTAGCACTTAAGCAACTAGCGGAACAAAAAAGCGCACTTGATGAACATGCAATTGTTGCAGTGACCGATATCAAGGGCACGATCACCTTTGTTAATAAGAAATTTTGTGAGATCAGCGGTTACTGCGAAAGTGAATTGTTAGGAAAAAATCACCGTATTTTAAACTCCGGGACTCACCCTAAAGATTTTTTTAAAGGCATGTATAAAACCTTAATCGCAGGCAATGTATGGCATGACCAAATCTGTAATCGAGCAAAAAATGGTGACTTTTATTGGGTCGATACCACCGTAGCGCCTTTTTTAGATGAGCATGGGCAACCGCAAAGTTATATTGCTATACGCACAGACATTACCGCATTGAAATTACAAGAATTTGAACTCGAACAGCATAAAACACAATTGCAATTAGTGCTGGACAGCACTGCAGTAGGGATCTGGGACTGGTATGTAGATACCGGCAAAGCATATTTTAATAACCGCTGGGCGAGTATTATCGGCTATAAATTAGAAGAACTACAACCAACTGATTTTAATACATGGAACAAATATACTCATCCAGCTGATCTTGTTACTTCAGGGCAGCTTTTAGAACAGCATTTTGCGGGTGAGAGCGATTATTATGTCTGCGAAGTTCGTATGTTGCATCGTCTCGGACATTGGGTGTGGGTACTGACCACAGGACGTATCGTTGAGCGCAATAGTGATGGCTCTGCAAAACGAATGATAGGTACTCATCTTGATATTACAGAGCGAAAAGAAACAGAAGCACAATTACAATTGAGTCGCGACCGATTTGTGTCTCTGGTTGGCAATATTCCAGGCATTGTGTATCGATGTAAATACGATGCCCAATGGAGCATGCTCTATCTGAGTGAACAAACAAAAGTTATTACCGGCTATGAACCAAGTGATTTAGTTGATAATCATAAGCTGAGCTTCATTGAATTAATTCACCCGGATGATGTCTCAAGCGTGGCAGAGAAAGTGAGAGTCGATGCTCGTCAGCCATGGTCATTAGAATACCGTTTGGTCGCTTCTGACGGCAGTATTCATTGGGTACATGAAAAAGGTCAAGCAGTGTATGATCAGGCTGGCAAAGTATTGTATTTAGATGGTTTTATTCATGATATAACCGAACGTTATCATACTCAATCAACACTTTACCGCCAACAAAACTTACTTGAAGCAATGAGTAAACAAGGTCAAATTGGTGCCTGGGAAGTTGATTTAGAAGCACAGACTATGTACTGGTCTGATGAAGTCAAAGCAATTCATGAAGTCGCTGACGACTATCAGCCAGTAATAGGGCAAGCTCTTGATTTTTATAAGCAAGGTGAACATCGTAATAAAATTAGCGAACTGTTCGAAGATGCTGTTATTAATGGTAACAGCTGGGAAATAGAGTTAATCCTTGTCACAGCGTTAGGCAATGAAAGATGGGTTAAGTCGATAGGCCAAGTTGAATTTAAAAATGAACGTTGTGTGCGTGTGTATGGTTCATTTCAAAATATTGATACTTACAAATACCTCGAATTAGAGAGTAAAAAAGCCAATCAGTACAATAAAAACCTGGCTAGTTTAACAGTTTCTCCTGAGGTACAGGCTGGTAATTTCGATGCAGTAAAAAATTTAGTTGCGCAGTCAATGTGTGAGGTACTAGATGTGCAACGCGCAGCAGTTTGGTTGTTTGATGAAGCTAGCGATGAAATGACGTGCGTGAGTTTATTTATTGATGAACAAGGCTTTGTCGAGCAGCCTTTAGTGTTTAAAGCGAGTCAATTTCCCGTTTATTACCAAGCAATATTTGCACAAGGTTTAGTGGCAATTAATGATGTTAATAGCCATCCTGCAACTGTAGAATTTATTGATACTTACACAACGCCATTAAATATTAATTCGATGCTCGATGCGGTGATATCTACCGGTGAGGGCATTTTAGGGGTGCTATGTGCGGAAAGTGTCGATAGCTATCGCTGTTGGAGCCAAAATGAAGAAACCTATTTACGCTCTTTAGCGACATTAGTGGGCAGCGTGTTAATGTCGCAAAGGCGAAAGCAAACCGCTCAAGAGCTGAAACTTGCATTAGTTAAAGCTAATGCTGCAGCAACAGCAAAAAGCCAATTTTTAGCAACCATGAGCCATGAAATACGCACCCCAATGAATGGGGTGTTGGGTATGCTTGAGCTTATCGAACTTGAGGCCTTGACCAAGCCGGTGCGAACGAAAGTCGCTATTGCTAAAAATAGTGCGCATTCTTTATTATCGGTAATTAATGATATTTTAGATTTTTCGAAAGTTGAAGCTGGTAAAATCGAGCTAGAAAGCATCAACTTCAATGTCTGTAATTTACTTGGCGAAATAGCTGAATCTCAAGCGTTATCAGCGCAAGAGAAAAATATTGAAATCATTCTCGATTTAGTGGCTGTGACACCGGTGCAATTTAAAGGCGATCCGGGGCGTATTCGCCAAGTGTTGACCAATTTACTGAGTAACGCTGTTAAGTTTACTGCGCAGGGGGAGATATTGATCCGCGCATCAGTAACCGCCATTGAACAGCAATATCAGCTCAGTATTAGTGTAAAAGACTCCGGCATCGGAATTGATCTAACCAAGCAAAAAGATTTATTTAGCCCTTTTTCACAAGTTGATGCGTCGACTACGCGCGAATATGGCGGTACTGGCTTAGGTTTAGCAATTTGTATGCAGCTGTGTGAGCTGATGGGCGGAACTGTCACTTTAACCAGCGAAGTTGGCCAAGGCTGTGAATTCACAGCGACGATTATGCTTCAAGAGGGGAGCGAAACCGAACGCAGTATACCGACCATAGATCTGACCAAGCTCACTATATTGGTGGTTGATGATAACGAAACCAACCGGATTGTGATAAGCCAACAGCTTGCTCATTGGGGAGCTAAAGTAGAGCTTGCATGCAATGCAAGGCAGGCGCTTGAGCTGTGTGAAAAGCGTATAGCTGCTCAACAGAGTTTATATGATATAGCGTTATTAGACATGCAAATGCCAGAAATGGATGGCTTAGCGCTGTGTCGAAAATTAAAAGCTGATGATGATTTTAAAGCTATGCCATTAGTAATGATGACCAGTATTGCGGGGATGGAAGGCGCGCAGCGGTTTAATGATGCTGGATTTCAAGCGTACTTTCCAAAACCGATTACCACTGCTGATTTGATTTCAACAATAGCAGTGATCGCTGATGAACAGTGTTCGACAGACTTACCTTTAGTGACATCAAGTTATATATCCTCACTGCGTAGTGATCAGCATAGAGCAAATAGCCATATTTTATTGGTTGAAGACAATCCGATTAACCAGCAAGTATCTAAACTAATGTTAAGTAAACTGAATTTTACCGTAACGCTAGCGGAGAATGGTCAGCAAGCTCTTGATATTTTAGCGAAAGTACCTGCAGAACACTTTAATTTAGTGCTCATGGACTGCCAAATGCCGGTGATGGATGGATTTGACGCTACTCGCGCAATTCGTGCCGGTGAGGCGGGTGCTAAACATCAACAGATCACGATTATTGCACTCACAGCCAATGCAATGGATGAAGACAAACAGTTGTGTTTAGCATCTGGAATGGATGACTACTTGGCTAAACCAATTCAACTACAAATATTAAAAGATAAACTAGATCAGTATTAAACAATGCAGTAATAAATAAGAGAGCTTATGACAGACCAAAAAACGATTACCTTAAGAGATGCGCAGCCTTCGGATGCTGCTACTATTTTGCATTTTATTACCGAATTGGCAATTTATGAAAAAGAGCCCGATGCAGTTAAAACCGATGAACAGGCGATTTTAAAAACCCTGTTTAGTGAAGGTGCAACAGCGCATAGTTTGATTTGTTTTGAAGGCGATACGCCAATTGGCTTTGCGGTGTACTTTTACAATTACTCGACTTGGCTTGGCAAGAATGGCTTGTACCTTGAAGACTTATATGTCAGCCCAGATTGCCGAGGTAATGGTGCGGGTAAACTGATTATGCAACATTTGGCACGCCAAGCTATCGCAAAAGATTGTGGCCGTTTTGAATGGGTGGTACTTGACTGGAATCAACCTGCGATCGATTTTTACAATAGTATGGGGGCAGAGCCACAAAATGAGTGGATCATTTATCGACTTACAGGACAAGCATTAATTGATTTTGCCGAGAAATAAAAATACGCAAATATAAATAAAAATCATTTGCATTAAGTTGTTTGGCTGTGTAAATTAATCACATCATTTAATTTTGTGCAGGTGATTTTTATGTCACACCCACAGTTTCACAGCAGTAATAAATTGTCTCAGGTTGAGCAAGTATTAAGTCCTTGGCAAGCCAACATTATTGCTGGAAATACAGCGTTTGAACGCGGTGCTTTAATTGAAGCTCGCGATAAATACACGACAGCACACACCCTCGCAGCTCGTTTATTAAGCCAATTTAGCCAAGCAAAAATATGCCAGTCAGTTATTAGCGCAATTGAACATTGCTGCCCCGCATTCGTTGTTGCCGCTCATAATTTAGCGGATACATATCGAGCGATGAATCAAGCAGAGCAAGCGTGTCAGTGTTTGTGTGATGTGCATATAAGTTCAAGTCATTTGCTCCAGCATCCATGCGATACGGTGCGTACAGTGGTTGTGCACCATCATCACAAAACCTACACAGAGTTAGTACAGTTTGCCAAATTGCACAGTCATTACCCGCAATTAATAGAACAAATCAATCAGACGTTAAGTTACACCCCAGATCAAACTGCCACTGTGCATTGATCACTTATTCTTAATCCGACAAGGAACAATTATGGCGTTTACATTACCCCCATTACCATATGAGTACGATGCGTTAGAGCCACATTTAGATGCTAAAACTATGGAGATTCACCATACTTTGCATCATCAAACATATATCAATAAAGCCAATGCGGCACTTGAAAATACCCAGTATAGCGATACTGATGTACATGAGTTACTCGTAAAGATTGACACGTTGCCAACTGAGCTGCAAAAAGTAGTGCAAGAGCATGGTGGCGGACATGCAAACCATTCATTGTTTTGGACAGTAATGAGCCCCAATGGTGGGGGTCAGCCAAAAGGGAGTTTATTAGATGCGATCACAGAGCAGCTTGGCAGCTTTGATAACTTTAAAGAGGCATTTACAGCAGCAGCTGTTAGTCGCTTCGGCAGTGGCTGGGCGTGGCTAAGTGTTAATAAAGATAACCAGCTTGTGGTGGAAAGTAGTTTAAATCAAGACAGTCCATTAATGCACGGCAACACGCCGATTTTAGGTTTAGATGTGTGGGAGCACGCCTATTATCTGAAATACCAAAACCGCCGCCCGGAGTATATCGCAGCATTTTATAATGTGATTAATTGGGCTGAAGTTGAGCGTCGTTATTTAGCTGCTACCAGTAAATCAATCAGCGAATAAAGGTTGAGTGCCGAAAATGGCTAGTAAACTGTGTTTTTTCACGTACTCTATTAGCAGATGTATAGTTAAGAGCACCTTATGGATACTAGCCATTGGCAACTTGCCAGACAAAGCCGCGACCATCGTTTTGATGGACTCTTTTTCATCGGTGTTAAAAGCACCGGTATTTATTGTCGGCCAATTTGTCCTGCCCCTACTGCAAAAGAGCAAAACGTAGAATACTTTCAATATGCCCATAATGCTGCCCAGGCTGGATTTCGCCCGTGCATTCGTTGTCGCCCAGATAGCGCCCCTGGAAGTAGCGCATGGCAAGGAACAAAAACCACAGCGCTGCGAGCCAAACATCTGATAGACAGTGACTTAACAACACAACAAAGCTGTGAACGGTTAGCTGAGCGACTAGGCGTGAGTAGCCGCTATTTAAGGCAGTTATTTCAGCAACATTTTGGTATCTCAGTAACTCAATATCGGTTATTTAATCAATGCCATTTCGCTAAAAAATTATTACAAGAAACAAGCCTGTCGGTATCCCAAGTTGCTTTTGCAGCGGGCTTTAATAGTATTCGTCGCTTTAATGATGCTTTTTTACAGCAGTTACATATTTGCCCGTCAAAAATGCGTGGTGAGCGCAGTACATCACGTGCGATGTTGACGCTTAAATTACCTTTTCGGCCCCCTTATAATTGGGCTGCGTTACAGCAATTTTTAGCTAAGCGGTTAATTTCACCTCTTGAGTGGCTTGGTGAGACATATTATGGTCGCAGCTTTAAAAACCAGCATTGCCAAGGCCAGTTTACGGCTGAGTTTGTAGAGCACAAACATCATTTTTTAGTCAGCATTGATATTGATCAGCCACGCTTTTTACAGCCTATTTTAAGTGAAATTCGCAGGGTGCTCGATTTAGATGCCGATACTGCGCAAATCGAACAATACCTAACAACTCAACTTCAAGGGGCAATTGTGTTAACCCAAGGGCTGCGGTTACCTGGTATTTGGTCGGTATTTGAGGCTGGTATTCGTGCGGTACTTGGCCAACAAGTCAGTGTGACTGCTGCGCATAACTTAGTGACTCAGCTGGTGGATGAACTGGGCGAACAAGATGGCGAGCGAGTGTATTTTCCAACCCCTGAGGTAGTGGCAAACAGTGAGCTGGCATTTTTTAAAATGCCTCAAGCGAGAAAGAATGCGCTGCGTAATTTAGCGCAATTCTGCGCCGATAACCCTGATTGTCAACAGCTTGATCAATGGCTGCCACTCAAAGGGATTGGACCTTGGACAGTAAACTATGCAAAATTACGCGGCCAAAGTCAGCCCGATATTTTATTAGCAGGAGATTTAGGTGTAAAGAAAGCACAGGCGGGGGCAAAACCATTTAATGATGAGATGTGCGCGCCATTTCGCTCCTATTTAACCTTTCAACTATGGCAGCAGCTAACATGACTATTATTCAAACCCGCATACCCAGCCCAATTGATGAGATTATTATTCAAGGTAACCAACACGGGGTGAGTTATGTGGGCTTTTATCCAGTTATAGAGTGCTCAGAAACCCCATTTTCAGAGGTTGAGCAGCCACATATTTTAAATTGTGCTGCGCAGCTTAATGACTACTTTACAGGCAAGCGAACAACCTTTGATATCACTCTAGCCACCCATGGTACTGCTTTTCAACAAGCGGTATGGCAAGCGCTCACCGCGGTGCCATTTGGACAAACACAGAGTTATTCAGATATTGCTCATGCACTCAATAATCCCAAGGCAGTTCGCGCAGTGGGGGCTGCTAATGGTAAAAACCCAATCAGTATTATTGTGCCGTGTCACCGTATTATTGGTGCCAACGGTAAATTGACCGGCTATGCGGGTGGGCTAGAGCGCAAGCAGTGGTTACTTGAGCACGAAGGGCTGATTTAATCTTCAAAAAAGGGTCAATAGACTCCAGGAATTAGTTTTAGCACGGGTAAAAAAGGTGATGTTCAATCAAGATTAAGGTAGCATTAGCGCACTTTTTTCAGGGTAGGCATTTTCATGGCTCAGCTGTACTTTTATTATTCTGCAATGAACGCAGGTAAATCTACCACGCTTTTACAATCGGCATTTAACTATCGCGAACGCGGCATGGAGCCTGTTATTTTAACGGCTGCATTGGATGATCGTGCTGGTGTTGGTAAGGTATCTTCTCGAATTGGTTTACAAGCTGATGCACATATTTTTGATGCTGACAAAGATGTTTTTGAACTGATCAAACAGCTTAATAGTGAACAAAAACGTCACTGTGTGCTGGTGGATGAATGTCAATTTTTATCACGTCAGCAAGTAATGCAACTGACCGATGTGGTGGATGAATTAGGCATTCCGGTGTTGTGCTATGGCTTGCGTAATGACTTTAGAGGCGAGTTATTTAGCGGCTCGCAGTACTTACTAGCGTGGGCTGATAAACTGGTTGAACTTAAAACGGTGTGTCATTGCGGTCGCAAAGCGAACCATGTATTGCGTACGGATGAGCAAGGCAAAGCGATTGCCGATGGTAATCAAGTGGAAATTGGCGGCAACGACCGTTATGTGTCGGTGTGCCGCAAACACTATAAAGCTGCGTTAAACATGCAGCGCCGAAGTTAACGCTGCTATAAATTGATCAATATCGGCTCGAGTGATCTGTAAATGAGTTACTAAACGCAAAGTTTTGCTTGGGCTGAATACTATCCCTTGTCCTTTTAGTTGCTGTGCAATGGCATTAATATCAACATTATCAGCAACATTTGCATAGACCATATTGGTTGTATCGCGCGACAAGTCAACGTTAAAGCCTTCAATGGCACTGAGCTGCTGCGCTAAGTAACGCGCATTGCTGTGATCGTCGGCTAAACGACTAACATTGTGCTCAAGTGCATAGTGGCCAGCGGCTGCCAGCATACCAGCTTGGCGCATAGCGCCGCCAAGTACTTTACGCCAACGCCTTGCTTTATTGATCAGTTCAACAGAGCCAAGTAGTAATGAGCCTACTGGTGCGCCTAAGCCTTTTGATAAGCAAATAGACACGGAGTCAAAGTGTTTGGTTATCTCGGTAATATCTACCTTAAGCGCAACCGCAGCGTTATAAACGCGAGCACCATCCAAATGCAGTGCTAATTGATGGCTGTGAGTGAACTCACGCGCTTGGGCTAAATAACTTAATGGCAGCACTTTACCGCCAATGGTGTTTTCTAAACTGAGTAAGCGGGTATTAGCAAAGTGAAAGTCTTTGGGTTTGATAGCGGCGCGTATTTTGTCAAAGCAGAGGCTGCCATCATTTTCATTCTCGATAGGTTGCGGTTGGATTGATCCAAGCACTGCCGCGCCACCGCCTTCAAATTTATAATTGTGTGCATTTTGCCCACAAATATATTCATCACCACGTTCGCAATGAGCCATTAACGCTAATAAGTTTGCTTGGGTGCCGGAGCTACAAAACAATGCACTGGCAAAGCCATGACTCTGTGCTGCAACGCTTTCTAATTTATTAATACTGGGATCATCACCATATACATCATCACCTAAAGGGGCGTTGAACATAATTTCGCGCATTTTAGCGCAGGGCTTAGTGACAGTATCAGAACGAAAATCAATCATGATATCTCCGGTTGTGTAAATTGCTTGCTGATCTCTTGGCGAGTTTGTTGATCAAAATAACTCCACGCAATAAAGCGACTCACTTTTTGCCCTTGCGCCATTTCAATGATTTTAACTTCAGCCACAGGGTGTGTTTTTAATTGTGCTTGTAACGTGGCTAAGTTTTCTTTTTTTGAAACTAAAGAGGTAAACCACATACACTGCTCAGCAAATAGGGCACTTTCATCGATTATGGTACAAATGAATTGCGCTTCGCCACCTTCACACCAAAGCTCATTATGTTGCCCGCCAAAATTTAAAGCCGATTTAGGGGCTTTGCCTAAGTTTTTCCATTTCCGCTCGCTACTTTGAGCTGCTTGTTGTTCACTGGCATGAAAAGGAGGGTTACACAATGTAATATGAAAAAGCTCTTTTGCATTTATTACCCCCTGAAAAATATGCTGCGACTGCTTTTGTAGCTTGACGGTAATTTTGCGATTATTAAATTGTACGATTTGTTTGGCTAATTTTACAGCGCTCGGATCTATATCTGAGCCTGTGACGCTCCAGTTATATTCATGGCTTGCTAGTAACGGGTAAATTATGTTCGCACCAGTACCTATATCCAGCACTTTAACTTGTCTGCCTTGAGGTATAACGCCTTGATTATCGTTTGCTAGTAAATCGGCCAAGTAGTGAATGTAATCAACGCGTCCTGGAATCGGTGGGCAAAGGTTGTGTTCAGGTATATCCCAAAAATCAACGTTATAGTACGCTTGCAAAAGTGCTTGATTAAGCGTTTTTACTGCTTTGTTATCACTAAAATCAATACTTTTAGTACCATTGGGAGTAAGCACGATATATGGTTTTAAAGTGGGCACTTGAATACTTAGGTAGTCTAAATCATAGCCTTCGTTATGGCGATTTCGAGGGTGTAGTTTTGATTTTAATGGTGTTGATTTCATAACAAATAATTAGCTTAACAAACAAAAAAGTTATTTTACCAGAGAAACACATTGACGTGTGATCTTGTTTAAATTACTGGTAGGATGAGTTGCGGTTCATAACAATGACAACAAGGAACTGAAATGGCGATCGTACAAGAATCAGTATTTATTAAACTAACTGAGCTACAAACATTACATTTGCGCCGCATAGCAGATAACAGCAAAGTCGCTGGGCCAGCTGTGTTGTTTATGCATGGTGCTGTTGAAAATGGCAAAATATTTTATACGCATTCAAATAAGGGTTTAGCACCTTTTTTAGCTGAGCAAGGATATGTGTGTTATGTGGCTGATCTACGAGGTCGTGGTGACAGCAAACCGGCTATCTCAAAGCATGCTCACTATGGCCAAACCGAAGCTATTATTGAAGATATTCCCGCTTTTATTGCTAAAATTACCGAGCGTGAAGGTAGACCACCAGCGTATTGGGTAGCCCATTCCTGGGGTGGTGTATTAATGAATAGTGTGTTTGCGCGTTTCCCACAGTATATCAATGATGTAAAAGCATGTGCTTACTTTGGTACTAAACGCTCGCTTTATAATCATCATCCACAAAAATACCTTCAAGGAAATTTGATTTGGTATTTTTTAGCGCCAATACTGGCTAAAAAACATGGTTATTTACCCGCCAAAAGACTCAAGTGGGGCAGTGATGATGAAACTAAAAAGTCGCATTATCAAAGTATGCAATGGGCTAAACGTAAACCATGGTTAGATAGCGACGACGGGTTTGATTACGCGCAAGCTGTGGCTGGCTTAAGTTTGCCACCGACCTTACACATAGGGGGGGTGAAAGACAAAGCGCTTGCACAACAAATTGATATTGAAAAATTTATTGCCGAGTCAGGTACTGGTATTCAACACCTGCAAATGTACGGGAAAAAACACGGCCATCAATATGATTACGATCATATTAATATGTTAACGCACGCTAGTGCTAAAGCAGATCAATTTAAGGATCTAGTGACGTGGTTTGAGCGTCATTCAGCAACGCCCTGAGTGGCGTTTCAAAACGTTTCCAGTGTTCTATTGCACGGTTATGTAGCGGTTTTCGTACAGCTGCTTTGCTAAGCGTGGTAACTGGTTTTTTTGATTTATAAAAGTCTAAACATTGTGCTTCAAATGCGGTACCTAAAAATGTAAATACGCTTTTTAACGTATCGCGCGGCTCGCTGATCAGTTGCTCATAATGAACATCTAAGATAGCCGAAGGTATTGCTTGTTGCCAATGCGTCATCAAACCTTGGTATAAATCATAGTAACGTTTAAATTCAGGTAATGAGCAAAAATAAGGTTCATTTTCTGCAAAGTAATTACTATAAACGGACCAAGCTGTGGCATTAAAATCGCGCTGCAAGTTAATAAACTTAGCATTTGGAAACAATAAATAGATAAGCCCTAACGATTGATAATTAGCGGGCAATTTGTTGATCATGAACGCGCGAA
Source organism: Pseudoalteromonas sp. SR41-8 (assembly GCF_014163915.1). Taxonomy (NCBI): domain Bacteria; kingdom Pseudomonadati; phylum Pseudomonadota; class Gammaproteobacteria; order Alteromonadales; family Pseudoalteromonadaceae; genus Pseudoalteromonas; species Pseudoalteromonas sp. SR41-8. The sequence goes on along the minus strand of NZ_JACJEE010000008.1, from coordinate 14,847 downwards.
TAGGTTTTGCTTGTTTTAACCGTGCGGTATAAAGAGCCCGCGCTTGCTCAATCAGTTGCGGTGTTAGTGCGCTGATACATTCAGGGTAGGACAACTTGGTTTGTTGTTCTATGAATGCAACAACTTGCGAGCTAATACAGCGATCTTCCCCAAGGCTTGCAAATTCACTATGTGAAGCTAACATTTGTTCTAATAATGTTGAGCCACTGCGTGGCATGCCAATAATAAAAACGGGCGAAACAGTACCAGTAAATCCAGGCTTGATAGTGGCAAATAAACTTTTTGGGTTATAACGCATAATAGTTTGATAAAACGGCGTTAATTGTTCAGTGTTGAAGCTACTCAATTGCAGCTGCAATTTATTGGCTAGTTTATAATAATTTACAGCTTGTTCTATATCATTGAGTTGATCATAACTTTTTGCCAAGGCGTAATAACAAACCATTTTTAAACGTAAATTATTGGTTTGTGTGAGTAAATGATGCAAGTTACTGATGTAGTTATGCTGTTGATCAAAGCGGCCAAGTTGTACCAGTTCAAATAAAATATAAGCAGTGACCGGATATAAACCAATACTTAGTGCTTGTGCAAAGGTGGTATGTGCTTTATCTAATTCGCCATGGGTTAAATAATGTTGTGCGAGATAATAGTGTGGCTCTGGGTTATGACTAGCAATGCTTTTTGCATACTCCAGTACGGTTAATGCATCATTTGGCGAATTAACGCCATTAAATGCATCCGCTAACGCGTGCAGTGGCTCCAACATATTAGGTAGACGTTCACAGCTTCTTTGTAATAAATAAACTGCAGCATCAAAGCGCTCTAAGCGCAGGGCAATACGGCCCAAACCAAATAGCGCCTCGCCATTTTGGGGATCACTTTCAAGCAAGGTTTTATAGTGAAACTCCGCTTCTTGGAGTTTGTTTTCGGCAAGTAGTTGGTTAGCTTTTTTTAGCAACATGCATCACTTTTTTTATTTTTTAATTACTATATTTATTATTTGGGTATAGCACGAAAAAGGCGAAATGTCTTGAGCATTTCGCCTTTCTTTTCAACGCTTAATTATGATTAAAACGTATAAGTTGCTTTGGCATAATAGAAGCCGCCGTTAATACCATATGGCGAAGTTTCATAGTATTTACCACCCCAGTTATTATTAGGTGCCACGGTAAAATCAAGTTTCTCTGCTTCTTGGTCGAGCAGGTTTTGTGCGCCGACTGAGAAACTAATCGAATCATTCAAAAAGTAAGTTACTTCAGCGTCGAGCGTAATTGCCGCATCTGCCATTTTTGCTGTATCGTCATAATCTACATGCACACCTTGGTATTCACCAAAATAATTTGCACGAGTAAACATTGAGAAACTTTCCCATTGTTGTGACCAACTAAGCGTACCACGGTGATTTGGTAAGTCATTTTCTAAACGGCTTACTTTAAACACCCCAGTAATATTAGTTGAGCGAGTAACCTCAGTTTCATTCCAGTTGTAAGCTAAACTAAATGTTGAGCTACCACCGAGTAAATCTGTGGCATAGTTTGCTACAAAGTCTATACCTTGAGTTGTGGTATCAAAGTCATTAGTAAAGAAGCTTACTTGCGCTAAGCTTTGCACGTTTGGCACACCAGCGGCTTCAAGCGTATCTTTATCAGCTTGACTCAGCTCTATTTTATCAGATTGACTAATACGGTCATCAACTTGGATATTGTAATAATCAATGGTTAGAAATACTTCACCGATGGTGTATACCGCGCCAAAGGTATAACTTTGCGACTCTTCAGGCTCAAGCTCTGTACCGCCTAACTGTACCGCAATTGGATTGGTCGGTGGTAGTAAAGCAGAGTCGACCAATACGCCACTGCTTAGGTTTGTTTGCACGTTACTGACATTGGCTTGGCCAACGGTAGGCGCGCGAAAGCCTGAACTGATTGAACCACGAACATTTAAATCATCGGTTAAGTGATATTGAGCCATCAATTTATAGTTAACAGTAGAGCCAAACGTATCATAGTCTTCATAGCGTAGGGCTAAACCCATTAAGAACTCTTCAGTAAATGGGGCTTCAATATCAAGATAAGCCGCGTAGTTGCGACGAGTATATTCACCAGCGTCAGATGGTTTAAAGCCGGGGAAACCATTTGAACCGATACCAAAACCTTGATCCGTTAGTGGGCCTGCTGTAAATGATGCTACATCGCCAGAGGTAACTGTAAATGTTTCCTCGTGCCATTCAAGGCCACCGGCTATGTTCACATCGTATGCTAGATCAAAATCAAAGCCTTTTGATAAATCAAAATTAAAGTTTTTCTCTAATTGTGAGTATTTACCTGGGCTAAAATCACGCGGGCTATCAGGGCCTAATGACGCATTAATAGTGTCGTAAATAAAGTAACGAGATTCATTAAAGCCGACCGTACCACTTAAGTCGTAGTACGCACCTTCTAACATACCACCAGTGAACTCGCCTTTAGTACCTATTGTAAGCGAGGTATCTGTAATGTTGCCACCAAAGTTAGGCGTAAAACCGCCAGGTAACATTTCATTGAAGGCAAAACAGTCTGGATTATTAGCTACTTGGTTGATGTAAACTGGGTTATCTAATACGTTGTCATCAATCATGATGTTAGTAGGGCAGTTACCACTCATATCGCCAGTTAAATCGCCAACTAACAATGTTTCACCACCATCGTTTGAATAGACCCCAGGGCGAGTGTGAGGATTACGATAGTAAAAACCACCGCGTACATCACGCTCTGAATAGTTACCAAACATGTAAAATTCGGAGTTTTTAGTCAGCTCAAGGCCGACATTACCAAAAATAGAGATATCGTCATCAACTTCTGGTGCGCCCCATATTTGTGTAATCGGGGCAATGTCAGGAACACCAGCCTCAATTAAGTTTGCTGCATCAAAACGTTGCACTGAACGACTAGTTGCGTCAGCCGTTTTGTATTGGAAACTTAAATTTGCGAAGCCATTGTCGGTAAATGGTAGACCAATGTTACCGGAAATCTGTGTTGTATCACCGTCGCCTTCATAGTACTGACCTTGGCGTACTTCGAAACTGCCGCCTTCCGAGGCATCTTTTAGTACAAAGTTGATAACCCCAGCAATCGCATCTGAGCCGTACTGAGCGGCTGCGCCATCTCTTAGTACTTCAACTTGTTTTAGAGCGATACTTGGAATAACTGAAATGTCCGCACCTTGTGCGCCATCGTTTATGCCGCCACCTAAAAAGGCAATAACAGAGGCACGATGACGACGTTTACCATTGAGTAATATCAATGTACTGTCAGAAGGTAAGCCACGTAAGTTAGCTGGACGAACCAAAGATGCTGCGTCACTAATAGGCATTGAATGCACGTTTAATGATGGAATTGAGCCTTTTAATAGCTCGAGCATATCCGTATTACCTGATTTACCAAGTTCTTCACCACCGATGATATCGATAGGTACCGGTGAATCACCAATAGAACGCGGTGCAGAGCGAGTACCCACTACGGCTATTTTTTCTACATTTTTATTTACTTTAGTTACTTCAGCTTGTTCATCTGCAGCTAAGGCAGTCCCCGAAATAAATAAGCCTGCGGTGGTTGTCGTTAATGCAAGTTTAACTGCATGATTTAATATGTTATTTCTAAATTTCATTCTAATTTCCCCAGTTAGAATTATTGTAATTTCGTAACTATATGATTTTTAAAAAGCCAAATAGTCTATTAAAGTTATACAACTTGTTAAATAATTGTGCAAGGTGTTAAATGATTTGGTTTTTTTTGGTTTTTCTATAGAGGAAATTAGAGGTTTACATACCTATATGAAAAGTAATGATATTTTGAAAAGGGAAATTAGAAATAAAGTAATAAGTGGGATTTTTTTATAAGTAAATGAAATAATAATTTTGTAAATAAATCTTTAGACTAAGTAAAATTCAATAAAGTTCAATGATTATTAATGATCAGTTTGTTCAGGATTTTGTTGTCGCCAAACTTTTAACGCTTCTCGGTATTCATCCCAAACACATGGGCAACAACTGCCACCACCGCAGCACTGATCAGCAGTCGGTCTGGTTGGTTTTGTGTCGTCAACTCGGTATGGTATATCGGCTGTGTTTTGCGGCATTTTATTCATTATTTACAGATTTAATAGCATGGGCTGTTTATTGGCCCGTGATTATACTTAATCATGGCTTTTTTGCTAGTTGAGAAATGATGTTGATCTGTTAATCGGTGATTGTATTAAATTATGCTTTGTGAAGCGTTAAGGCTATGTGAGAATAGCGTTATGCGACTATATAAAGTTATTCATCGTGCCCCAATTCGAGTGGCAAAAATTAGTACAAAACGCCAACAGTTGCGTTTTAAGCGCGCTATGGTAGCACTTAAAATTGCACTGGCGCAGGAAAAGCAAGAAACCAAAGAAATGCTCACAATTTATCGTCGCTACACCCAAGGAGATGTGAGTAAAGAGGATCTGCAAAAAGCGAATGCCCAGTTTGTTGATATTCTCAAAGGATTGGGTTTAGGTGTTTTTGCTGTTTTACCTTTTGCACCTGTGACTATTCCACTGGTTGTTAAGTTGGGTCAATGGGTTGGAGTTGATGTACTGCCAAGTTCATTTAATATAAATAAATCACTTAAAGATATTGACCAGCAGATCGCTGATGAAGAGCAGCAACACCACCACGCTGAAAAAACGGCAAAATCAGACGTAAAACCACCTGTAAAAAAATAATGCCATGCAGTTTAAAGGATAGTCTTTGTGCTATACCTTTTATGCTGAGTTATTGATATGCTTGATCATCATATAATTTTAAACGAGTCATTTAATGAGTACATTAATTCGTCATAGTTCTACGGGTATTCCTTTATCTTTTATTGTTAAAAATGACTTAGCTACATGGCAAGCACAGCAGCCAATTTTTTTACAAAACTGGCTAAATAGCTGTGATTTTGCAAAACAAGGTTTAGCCTTGGTGGTCAATCCACAAAGTGGAGCGCTAAGTCAGGTGTATTGTTTAGTTAATAGCGTTGATGACTTTTGGCTCGCGGGTGAATTAGCCAGCAAACTGCCAGCAGGAATTTACCAAGTTCAAGAGTGTGAACAACAATTAGAACAGATTGCTCTGGGTTTTATACTTGGTGGTTATGAATTTAGCGAATATAAAGCCAAAGGTGCTGTAAAAGCACAATTAGCAATTGCCGATGAAGCATTGTTTGCGCGTATTACACGCCAAGCAAATGCGATTAACTTAGTTAGAGATCTAGTTAATACTCCCGCCGTAGACATGATGCCACAGCACTTATCACAAGTGATGGCTGATTTAGCATACACTTACAATGGTCAATTCAATGAATGGATAGGGGATGAATTATTAGAACAAAACTATCCAACTATCCACATGGTAGGCCGCGCCAGTGAAAATAAACCGCGTTTACTTGATTTACACTGGGGCGCTGCAGATGCTCCTTTGATCACCTTAGTCGGCAAAGGTGTTTGTTTTGATTCTGGTGGTTTAGATCTTAAACCAAGCTCAGGTATGCGCAATATGAAAAAAGACATGGGCGGCGCAGCTCATGTAATTGGTTTAGCGCAGTTAATTATGGCGGCAAATTTACCAATTCGTTTACGCGTGTTGGTACCCGCTGTTGAGAATGCGGTATCGCGCAATGCATTTCGCCCTGGCGATGTAATTAAAACACGTAAAGGCATTATGGTCGAAATCGATAACACCGACGCAGAGGGGCGTTTAGTGTTATGTGATGCACTCACGGAAGCACAAAATGACAATCCTGAGTTGATCATTGATTTTGCAACCTTAACCGGTGCTTGTCGTATTGCGTTAGGCACTGAGTTACCAGGGTTTTTCTCAACTGAGCGTGATGTTGCCAATGGCATTATTGACGCCGGTATTGCAGTAAGCGACCCTGTTTGGCAATTACCGCTTTTTGAGCAATATAAAAGTTTATTAAAAAGTGATGTTGCTGATATGGCTAACTGTGCAAGTACCCCATTCGGCGGGGCAATTACTGCTGCACTTTATTTAAAAGAATTTGTAGAGCCAACCACACCATGGGTACATTTTGATGTAATGGCATGGAATATCCGCTCATTACCAGGTCGTCCAGTCGGTGGTGAAGCACTCGGTATTCGTGCCGTATTTAACTACTTACAAAGTCGTTTTAAATAAATTTATTGAGCTTTGTGAGGTTATGCCTCATAAAGCTCAAGCGGTAACCCATCAGGATCTGCAAAAAAGGTAAATTGTTTACCTGTGTATTCATCAGTTCGAATCTCTTCTACTGCCACACCTTGGCTTTGCAAATACACTTTACTTTGCTCAATATTGGCCACTTTAAATGCTAAATGTCGTAAACCTTGTGCTTCTGGGTAACTAGGTCGCTTTGGTGCATTATCAAATGAAAATAGCTCTATTTGGCTACCATCAGGCAAGGCTAAATCTAATTTGTATGAGTGGCGATGTTGGCGAAAATGCTCTGCAATTATGGGCAGCTGTAAGATCTGATGATAAAAATGTTTTGAGCGGGTGTAATCGCTGCATATAATTGCAGCGTGGTGAATTCCTAGCAATTGCATCATTTTTAGCTATCTGTGGTAAATGGCGCAGTATAGCTGCGCCATATTGAGTATGTTATTGATCACTACCTTTGCAAGCTGCTACTGCGGGGGCCACTAACTCTAAACCGGTTTTATCACACGGTGGTAGTGCTGCATCGCTAACGCTGATTGGCGTGACGCGTTCGCCCCATTTTATGTAACTAGCAGCCCAAGTTAATCCGGCACCAAATGCTGCAGACATGATATTAGCATGTGGTTTAATTAATCCTTGCTCAACAGCTTCGCATAATGCGATTGCAATAGTTGCTGCCGATGTATTGCCGTATTCGCCAATGTTAACCATTACTTTTTCATCTGGCACTTTTAAGCGATGTTGAATGGCTTGAATGATACGTAAATTTGCTTGGTGTGGCACAAGTACATCGATATCATCAAGGCTCAAATTTGCTTGTGTGAGCACATCGTCACAGGCTTCACTCATGCCCTTTACTGCGCGCTTAAAGATTTCGCGACCTTCAAATAATAAATCAGATGGCCCAATAGGCACATATTTATTTAAGTCACTACCAAAGTTAGTGATATGCAAGATATCACGGTCTTCGCTATCACAGCCTGTTTTTGTCGCGAGTAAACCCGCTGGCGTGTCTGCTGCTTCAAGTACTACGGCACCGGCGCCATCACCAAATAACACCGCACTGTCACGGCGATCCCAGTTTACATACCAGGTCATACGTTCAGCAGCAATTACTACAGCTTTTTTGATCATACCGGCTTGAATTTGTGCAGTCGCTGCTTGTATTGCATATAAAAAACCAGAGCAAGCTGCATTGGTGTCCATAGCGGCAGCGCCAACTGCACCAATGTTTTTTTGTACTAACGAAGCTGTGTTTGCCACCATAGTAGAGGGCGTACATGTTGCTAATAACACTAAGTCAATGTCTTTAGCATCAATGCCAGCACAGGCTATTGCATGTTTAGCTGCTACAGTGGCAAGCTCTGCAGTACTAACGTGGCTTACTCTACGGGCTTTTATACCAGTGCGGGATGTGATCCATTCATCATTGGTATCAACTAATTGGCTAATTTCATCGTTGCTAATACGCGCTGGTGGGATACATTTACCCCAACCCGTTATGTGTGCGTAGGTCATAGTGTGCTCTCTTTAAGTGGTCAGACATGTGTCATCTATGTTTGATTTATACCAAAAATCCAGTTCTAAGACTAGTTTATAACTTAGCTTACGTCGTAAATAGTGGTAATTAAACGTAATTTAGGCTAATGGTAGTAGAAAAATGAGGTAAACATGAAACAAAAATTAATTACTATCTTGGCTGCATTGGGTACGACGGTATATTCTGCGGCGAGTTTTGCAACACAAACTCAGGTTATTTACGCAGGATCAATGTTAGCAGGTGCTGAACAAATACTAGAAAAGCAACGCACTATTGTTATAGAAGACGCTATCATCACGCGCATCGAAAAAGGCTATGTGAGTGTTATTGATCTAGCATTGCCCGATGCAAAGATTATTGATTTAAAAAATCAATTTGTTATGCCTGGATTAATTGATATGCACGTACATGTTACATTTGAGCGTGACGCAAACGCAAACCCTCATCAATGGCTTACAGAGTATGAAGCGGACTATGCTCTGCGCTCAATTAAATATTTACAGCGTAGTCTTGAAGCCGGTTTTACCTCGGTACGTGATTTAGGTAGCAGTTATAAAGTGATCTTTCCACTACAGCGTGCCGTTGAGCGTGGAGATATTCAAGGGCCACGTATTTTTGCTGCAGGAGATACAATTACCCCAACGGGCGGGCATGCTGATCTGCACGGTTACCGTAAAGATATTAGTGATGTGATAAGTGGAGGGTTAGGGGTGTGTGATGGTGCTGATGATTGTCGCCGCGCGGTTCGTGAAGTAATTAAATCAGGTGCTGATGTAATTAAAATTACCGCAACGGGTGGGGTGTTAAGTAATACCGCAGCGGGTGTCAATCAGCAGTTCACAGATCAAGAGTTGATGGCGATTGTTGATACTGCACATAACTTAGGGCGCAGCGTAACAGCCCATGCTCATGGTACATCAGGGATCAAAGCGGCATTACGTGCAGGTGTTGATTCAATTGAACATGGGTCTTACCTAGACAAAGAGACTGTAAAGTTATTTAAGCAATATAACGCTTATTTAGTGCCCACGTTATTGGCAGGCCAAACGGTCAGTCAAGAAGTACTCAGTAACCCAAATATGCCAACAGCTATTGCTGATAAAGTACGCACCGTTGTACCAAATGTTGCAGCTTCATTTAAGCTGGCATTAAAAAACAATGTTAATATTGCTTTTGGTACAGATTCTGGCGTATCACGCCATGGTAATAATGCTGATGAGTTTTTATGGTTAGTTAAATATGGCATGACTGAAAAGCAGGCTATTATGTCAGCAACAGTTAATGCCGCTAAGTTACTCGGCCAACAAGACCGACTAGGGCAGTTGAGTGTTGGTAAACAAGCAGATATCATCAGCGTTAATGGCTCTCCTCTTGATGATATAACGACATTGCAAAATGTACAATTTGTGATGAAAGCAGGGCAAATATATAAACACCAATTGTAGGATACAGTATGGGCAGCAAAATCAAGGCATCATTGTTTAATCATTTGATTGACGCTGAGCGCCAGTTATTAGATCCTGAGATCCGTCAATCTGAGCAGGCATTGGATGCTTTGCTCGATGATGATTTTATTGAAATTGCCGCTAATGGTACTGTATTTAATAAATATCAAGTATTAACGCGGTTACCTACCGAAGTCGTGCCGCAGTTTTACAATCAGCATTTTAAAGGCCGAATGCTTAGTGATGATATTGCCCAACTAAGTTATCAAGCGGCATATCGGCGCTCTGCGCGCGCTGAGTTTAACTATTCGTTACGGATGTCGCTGTGGCGATTAACCGAAGGCCAGTGGAAAATGGTGTTTCATCAAGGAACGCCGTGTGCTGTGTTTAGTATCTCTATGGATGATGATTAGGTTAACCTTCTTTAATTAGGCATTTTTTATTAGGTAGTTATGTATGGCGTTTTTAATGCGCACTGATCCTGCGATTAGCCGTTTACTGATGTTACGCAGTGGTGCAATTGCAATTCAACTATTGGCCGTTGTAGCAGTCTATTTTTTACTTGAGCACCAAATCCCTTTATTACCTCTACTGGTAGTGATCTCCCTTGAAGCCGTATTCCAAATTTTAAGCGTGATTGCTTATCGTAATGTCAGTAAAGCGAAAGAACTTGGGATGTTAATGCAGCTTACGGCCGATGTGCTTTTTTTATCGGTATTGCTGTCTTTGAGTGGTGGTGCGACCAATGCATTTGTGTCGTTACTGTTGTTACCAATAATGATTGCTGCGGTGAGTGTCAGTGCTCGCGGCTTAGCTTATATTGCTGTATTAGCGATCACCGCCTATAGCGTGCTGCTATTTAAAATGCCTCAGCACAGCATGCATCATATGCAAATGACCAGTCACTTTGTGGGTATGTGGGTTAACTTTGTGATCAGTGCTAGCGTTATAGCATTCGTTATCGGCACTATGAACCGTGCACTGCATTCGCGAGAGCGCACAATTGCAACTGTGCGAGAAAAACAATTACGAGCAGAGCAGTTAGTCACGCTTGATGGTGCTGCGGCACAAATTACTCATCAATTAGCCAGCCCAATCGCCAATTTACAATTATTGTATGAAGAGCTTCTTGAAGAGCAGCCCGATAATGAGATTGTGAAAGACATGCAGCAGCCCTTGTTGCAATGCGCACAGCAGTTAAAACAGTTTCGTACCCTGTCATCTGAACTACGCACACAAACGGTTGCAGCGACTGTATCGTTAAACGCATTAGCTCAACAAATTAGCGATACAATGCTATTACAGTATCCCGATCAACAGCTTAATTGGCTAAATGCAGCGCCTGCTAGCTCGGTTACTAATGATGCTATGTTACTGCCAGCGATATTAAACTTGTTGCAAAATGCTGCTTTTGCCAATCAACAGGCACAGCAACAAACACTGGAATTGAACTGGCAACAGACTCCAGATAACCCTAAAACAGTGAGTTTAGTTATACGTGATTTTGGTAAAGGATTTAGCGCAGCACAATTGGCAGAGTTAGGGGGTCAGTTAATGCCTAGTGAAACGGGGATGGGGCTTGCAGTTATGCTTTCAAATGTAACATTTGAGCGTTTACAAGGCTCTTTAACATTATTTAATCACCCACAAGGTGGCGCGGTTGCCAAAGTACAATTAACCATTGATGAGCCACAAGTCGAGCCTGTATGAAGCTATTAATTATTGAAGATGATATTAATCTTGCCAATACGTTAGCGCGGCGCTTAAACAAACACGGTTTTGCATGTCAGCTGGCACATGATAAAGCCGAGGCTATTGGCATAGCTAAAAACTTCGCACCGACACATATTCTGTTAGATATGAAATTAGCTGACGATAACGGTTTAGCTCTTATCGCACCACTGAGAGCATTACTAACAGACGCACATATTGTATTATTAACAGGCTATGCCAGTATTGCCACAGCGGTAGAGGCTATGCGCCTAGGTGCAAATGATTATTTAACAAAACCCGTTGATATGCTCACGTTATTACGAGCCTTAACAGGCACATGCGAGCCAACTACTGAGTTAATTGCAGATGATATTGTAACTATGTCGCCAGAGCGTCTTGAGTGGGAACATATTCAGCAAGTGCTGCATACCAATCAAGGCAATATTTCAGCAACTGCTCGGCAACTTAATATGCATCGGCGGACTTTACAGCGTAAGCTACAAAAAAAACCAGTTCAGCAGTAAATCCTAGCGTAATAGTGAGCGTTATTTCGGATCACGGTTTCCGGTTTAGTAATGCTCAGTAAGTTTATTGTTGCCTTTTAGGCAATAAGTTTTACCCGGTCAACTAAGTAATACAGTCGCCTTTAGTCACTTTAAATGGAGCTCAGGTTACTTTAGTGTATTTATATTTTGGCACCAGCCACGCATCATAGATAGTTTTGCAGTTTAGATAGTTGCTGCAATGGCGTTCATTAACTACAGTAAAAATATCATTGTATTTTTTGCAATCAGCATAAGTAGTCATTATGGATTTATCACAACTGGATTTTGTAGCCGTATTATTAGCTGCCATGTCTTCTTTTATGTTAGGAGGCGTTTGGTATTCACCTTGGTTGTTTCAACGAGCCTGGTTAGAAGGCTGTGGATTAACGGAGCTGGATTTAAAAGCAACAAATCCAAAATGGGTATTTGGTGGCGGTTTTGTTTTATCTTTATTTATCGCTTTTGGCTTATCACTGTTTTTAGGACCACATCCACATTTAGGGGTTGCGGTAGGCGTTGGCTTTGCGGTTGGACTATGTTGGGTAAGCAGTGCCTTAGGGATGAGCTATATTTATGAACAACGACCACTAAAGCTGTTTTTAATCAATAGCGGTTACCATATTTTACAGTTTACTTTAATGGGCTTAATCTTTGGACTTTGGCCATAAGCTGTTAATCTATTCGCGTGTTTGTAGTAAAAGTAACAAAATAATGGCAAAACCAAATAAAAAAGGCCCTACTAAAACGGTCGATATTTTTTGTAGTCAATGTAAAGCTCCCCTATTCAAATATCGTAAAGGCGGCAAAGGGGCATTGGTTAAATGTTTTATCGAACGGATCAGTCAAGATTTCACCACTATTCCTTGCGTATGCCCCAACTGCTCACGCCCTTTTGCTCGAGAAGCAATTATCCGAGGCGCACCCGCGTATAAAATGATCGGCGGCAAAGTTACGTTTAAGTAGTCATTTAATTTGAGCGTATATACATATTTTATTGATTTAATCATTTTTTAGTCTGATTGTTCCTGTATCTGATTTAACTATAAATAAACTGTAACTCTTTAATTTAATACGACTTTAAATAGTAATTGCACAGTTTTTTTATGATATTGATGGTATCCGAGGTTGGTCTACTTCGGAAATTGAAACAATAGGAGCTGCATTTTTGAGAGGGTTTAAGAAGTACAGCGCAAAGGTACACGGAGCTGCGTATGCAATTGAGCATCGTCTAGATTCATTTTCTATAGATGCACTCGGAGCTTCTTACGAAGTTGGATATGGGGTAATGTATATGCAAGGAACAAAGAAAACATACTCTAGCTATGTCGCGTTTTGTAAATAGTTTTAGAATCAATAAGGAATAAAAATGATTAAAAAAGTAATTTTTATTTTTATTATATTTCAATTTTTATTGGTGATTAGTTTAAATCACCACTATGGGATAGCCATATCGTTAACCACTTGTATTTTTTATATTTTCCGTTCTAAATCCAATTTCTTTTCTTTGAGCTTTCTTTTTGAAGATGTAAAAGAAAATGCATTTACTTTACTATGTGTGTTTTCAATAGTTGCATTGACAATTAGCCAAATCTCTTATAGTGCAAATGATTGGGGGTTGTTGACAATAATAGTACCATTGTCGTTATTGTTTTATTTCTTCCTTACACTTTTTAGTTATACTGCTGATTGTATATATAAAATATTCGGAAAGTTTTTTAGAAGGAAGTAAGTGCTCGTAAAGTAAAATAGGAAAGGCACAAATTTTTCGATAGTGCATCAAGGAAATATAATGTCAAAATATAGATTTTTAACTTTATTATTTTTAATAGTTAATTCACAGGTATGCTTTTCAAATGCGATTGAAAAACCACCTAAAGCTATTGAAGCCGTAGTATATACTATTTGCGATTTGGTATATTGCAATACGAGTGTTGTTTTAAGAAATAATACGGCATTTGAAATTAAAGTAATTTCAAATTATTTCGATGAAACTCATTTTACTGAGCATGCTTTTAAGTTTTATAGAGCAAAAGACGTGTATGCAACGAGTAACCCGTTTGACAACCCATTATCGTTTAAAAATGTAGAGTTTTCGCCACTTGAAGGAGATGTAATATTTAAACCTCTTGAAGTCAAAACTTACACTACGCTAATAAAAAGAGATAGATTGAATTTTGAAAAAGGCATTGAGTACGTTGTTTTTTCGGTAGTTATGGATGCGCAATATGTGATAGATAAAAAAAAGTCAAGATTCATTTCATTGCTTAGTAAGTTAGGAATAGTTGATGATTTACTTACCTTGCCTGATGATTAAACTAACAGAAAAGTAAACAGAGTCACCCTTTAGTAACAAAGTGAATAGGGTCAGGTCTTTCTTTTTGTCTTTATGTAATTAGTGGCAAAAAACAAGATCTGACCCCGATAGTGATCCCGATAGTTATATGACCCCGATAGTTATAAACCAGAGGAGAAATCATGGTGGTCGCGATAGGTCCGACGATTCTAGCTATTGCAAGTGTTGTTAGTACTAGTAATTTGCATGTTAGCTGTGGAGAAAGCGTTCTAAATAACCAGCATAAGCTAATGGTAATGAAGAAATTAAATGGCGCAAGGGGCAAATTCCATTTTAAATGTGGTGATACAATATTTGTAGAAGAGCCTTCGAATACTGATGGCATTTGCTACAAAAAACATTATGGCGTGGTTGGCGGATATAAAGTTGAGCCCTATGTTGCCACATTGGAAGTCGCTGTGACTAATCAAAGTTGTAACTTTGATGGAGCCATCCGTTTAGAGCCTACCGTTGCTATAGAAGATTATGGGGTTATCTGGAGGTTTATGGAAGAGTTGAGAAATAACAAAGAGAACGCCATTAAAAAAAGGGTGAATATGTTTGACTGGTTTTTTGACAGTCAATTAAATAAATTCACCAGTATTCCTGGCGCTGTTTCAATGAGTCCAGTAGTAACAGGCTTATTTGAAAAGAATGCATACTCTATAAAAGTTTATATAAATTCTCAATTGTGGAAAGCTAATATTCATTTGAAAGATAATAAAGTTGAAGTTACCTCCATATATTCAGTAGAGTAAAAAATAATGGGGTCAGGTCTCAGGGTAAGATCACGAACTTTATCTTGACTTAAAAGTATGATCTTATACTCCTTTTTAAGGAGCCCTGTAGTGGTATAGTTTTAATGCCAGTGTGGTGGAATTGGTAGACACGCTAGATTCAAAATCTGGTTTCTTCGGGATTGATGGTTCGAGTACGTCCACTGGTACCATTAAAACTTTTTAACTTGAACGAGCTTAAATCTGTAGAACACTACCATATTATGAAAAACCGCCTTTGATGGGCGGTTTTTTGCTTTCTTACATTTGAAAAATAATTATTGCCTAGCC